>PMCY01000240.1 GCA_003154255.1 Candidatus Aminicenantota bacterium
CGCCTGGTGCTCATCCCTTTCTTCGGCAAGGGCGAGCTGCGCGATGACGCCGCGGGCGTCGAATCCGTCATCGGAATTCTCAAACGCCTGGCCCCCAAGGCCGAGAAGTCAGGCGTTGTCCTGGCTTTGGAAAGCTACCTCAGCGCCGAGGACAACCTTAAAATCATCGCCCGCGTGGGCTCTTCGGCCGTCACGGTCTATTACGACGTGGCCAACAGCCAACAGGCCGGTTACGACATCTTCAAGGAGATCCGGACCCTCGGCGCGCATATCGCCCAGTTCCACGCCAAGGACCTCAAGGGACTCTACGGAATCGGGTCGATGGATTTCCCGGCCGTTCGCAAAGCCATGGACGACATCGGCTACGGCGGCTGGTTCGTCGTGGAAGGAACGGAAACCCCCCTCGGTCTGGAAAAGAGCATCCGCGCCGACGTGGAATTCCTGCGCACGCTCTTTCCCCCGAAATGAAAATTCAGCGCGCGCCCATGGATACGGGGAAACGCCCCAACCGTCCGGCGCGGGCCGCGGCCTTGGCCGCGTCAGCGGTCTTCGCCGCGGCCGCCGCCCTGGGAGCGCTGCGGTCCGGACCCGCGGCGCTCAAACCCGTCCGCGTTCTGATTCTGAGCGGTCAGAACAACCACGATTGGAAGACCACGACCCCGAAGATCCAGTCCATCTTGGAGCGGAGCGGCCGTTTCGTGGTCGACATCACGGCCCGGCCCGATCTGTTCACCGCTGCCGGTTTGTCGCCTTACGACGTCGTCCTCAGTGATTGGAACACCTTCGGCCGCGAGCCGTCCGCTTCGGCCTGGCCGGAAGAGGCCCGGCGCGCCCTTCTCGATTTCGTCCGGCAGGGCAAAGGGCACGTCACGGTCCACGCCGGATCGTCCTCGTTCCCCGAGTGGGCGGATTACCGCCGAATGACCCTGGCGGCCTGGAAGGACGGCCAAAGCGGCCACGGCCCGCGGCACAGTTTCCCGGTCCGTATTGAGCGGCCCGATCATCCCATCACGGCCGGCCTCCCGCCCTTCAGGACGGCCGACGAACTTTGGAACAGGCCGGGGCTGGCCGAAGGCGTCGAGGTCCTGGCCTCCTCCTTCTCCGCGGCGGACCAGGGCGGGACGGGTCAGTGGGAACCGACGGCCCTGGCCGGCCGCTTCGGCCAAGGACGGAGCTTCACCCTGCTCCTGGGCCACGACGCCGCGGCCATGGACAGCCCCGGATTCCAAGCCCTTCTGCGCCGCGGAGTCGAGTGGGCCGGGACGGGACAAGCGGCGCTCGAGGAACCGCGGGGGAAAGAGTCCTGGAGGTGGGAAATCGCGGCCGGCGCTTCGGTGGCCCTGATCGGACCGGAGGGCGTCCTATGGCGCTTCCGCTACGACCCGTCTCTCGACGTTCCCTTTATCCATCCCTTGAATACGACCGACGGGCGCACGTTGTCCTGGGACCGGCCGCCGGACCACCTCTGGCATCACGGCCTTTGGTTCAGCTGGAAATTTATCGACCGGGTCAACTATTGGGAAATGGACGCCGGGACCGGACGGCCCGCCGGCCGGACGACCTGGACGAACGTCCGGATCGAGACGCGAAACGACCGCTCCGCGCGAATCCGCATGGATGTGGCTTATCGCCCCGCCGGCCAGGATGCGCCGGTGCTGGCGGAAAAACGGACGATCGAGATCTCCGCGCCGGATGCCGCGGGGGTCTACGCCGTCGATTGGAGCGGCGAGTTTACCGCCGCCCGGCCCCTGGTGCTGGACCGCACGCCCCTGCCCGGCGAGCCGGGCGGTCAGACCTACGGAGGCTACGCCGGTCTGTCCCTTCGTCTGGCCGGGAATCTAACCGAGCGGCGGCCCATGACGAGCGGCGGGCCGATCGTCCAGATGCTCGANNCTTGATCACGCCCGCAACCCGCGGACCCCGACGCCCTGGTATGTCATCCGCTCCGCGGAGATGAGCTTTTTCACCCCCGCATTCCTTTGCTATGAGCCCATGACGCTCGGCCCCGGACGGCCGCTGACCCTGCGCTACCGCGTGCTGGTTCATCCCGGCCACTGGGACGAAGCCCGCTTGCGCGCGGAATACGCCCGTTTTTCCGAACACCCGTCCGAAACCCGGTAAGGAGGCTTCCCCATGAGCCGAAAGGTTCTGTCCCGCCGGCATTTTCTCCGCTCGGCCGCGGCCGTCCTGGCTGCCCCGGCCATCGTCCCCGCCCGGGTCCTCGGCCCGCTGGCCCCCGGCAACCGCATCAATCTGGCGGCCATCGGCGTGGGCGGCCGGGGCGGCAGCAACGTCTGGCAGGACTTCGTCGATACTCAGGAGGATGTCCGCATCGTCGCCGCCTGCGACTGCTTCGCCGAACGCCGGGAGGCCTTCGCGGCCAGGGCCAACGCCCGCTACGGCGGTAACTTTTGCAAACCCATGGCCGATTGGCGGGAGGTCCTGGCCCGCCCGGATGTCGACGGCGTGATCATCAGCACCCCCGACCACTGGCACGTGCCCCTGGCCTTTCACGCCGCCCGGGCCAAGAAGGACATGTATGTGGAGAAGCCCCTGGGCGTGGCCCTGGCCTGGGCCTGGAAGCTGCGCCGGGCCGTGGCCGCCAACAACGTCATTTTCCAGTACGGAACCCAACAGCGGTCGTCGAAGGAATTCATCAGGGCCGTGGAGCTCGTGCGCAATGGCTACATCGGCAAGATCAAAAGCATCGACGCCTGGTGCGCCGATATGAAATCGTCCGGCGGCTACGCCGAGTCTTTCGAAGCGTATTTCCATGACACAACGCCGGCCCCGGTTCCGCCCGGGCTGGACTACGAAACGTGGATCGGCCCGGCCCCCATGAAGCCCTACACCAAGACCCGCTGCATGGAATGGGGTTCTTATCACATCTACGACTACGCCCTCGGATTCATCGCCGGTTGGGGCGCCCACCCCCTGGACATCGCCCAATGGGGGCTCGACCGCGACGACACAGGCCCGGTGGAATACAAGGGCACGGGCGAGATCCCTTCCGGCGGGCTGTTCGACACGGTCGCCAACTGGGATGTCCGGGCGCGTTACGCCGATGGCCTGACGCTCCATTTCATGAGCGACCGGGTGGCCAAGGACATCGTCGGCGCGATGGGCGCGCATGTGCGGCCATTCATGGATCATGGCACGACGTTCTGGGGCGAAGACGGCTGGATCAGCGTCAGCCGCGGCGCTCTTTATGCTTCGCCGCGATCGCTGCAGACCGCCCGGATCCGCGACGACGAGAAGCCGGTCGTCCGCGGCGCCAGCCAGGGCCGCAATTTCGTCGAATCGATCAAGTCGCGGAAGCCGACCGTAAACCCCCTGGAATCGGCCATTCGCTCGGACACCATCAGCCACCTGTCCGACATCGCCATCCGCAGCGGCCGGGCCCTGCGCTGGGACCCCGCCACAGAGACGATCAGCGGCGACCCCGAGGCGTCGCTTCGGCTGGATCGCCCGATGCGGAACCCCTGGACGATGTGAAGGGCGGGGCCGAGCCGAACCCGGCCAGAAGCTCCGCGGTGACGCGGGTCATGCCTTCGGCGTAACGATCGGGATCGCGGACAACGAACCTCCGCACCGGCCGGGTCTCCATTCCTCCATAGCGGACAATTCCGCCGTCGGTGATGGAGACATCCACGGCCTCGAATCCGAAAAGAGAGTCCAGGATCGGCCGCTCTCCCGAGGACGTCCCGGCGGGCGGCAGTACATAACGCTGTCCGTCGAAGGCCGCGATGCGGCCGGCCGCCGAAGCGAAAATAGCCGTCCCCCAAAGATTTCGCTCCAATCCGAAGATCCGGGCCCGCCGGGCCGGATCAACCGGGACGGCCAGAAAATCCAGCGGATCGGAGGTCTCCTGATCCAGGGCGTAGATGAAATACTGCACCAATCCGTCGGGCGCCCGGCTCAACAAGGCTTCCTGC
>PMCY01000186.1 GCA_003154255.1 Candidatus Aminicenantota bacterium
GGAGATGAAATAGCGGCGGAATTCCGGGGGCAAACCGAAAACAAGCCTCCGGCCCGGCGATTTGGCCTGAACCCGTTTGAGCGTCCCGACAAAATCGACGTGCCCGGACATGAGATGCCCTCCCAGGGGGGCCGACAAAGTCAGGGGCAGCTCGAGGTTGAGCGGGGCTTCAGGCTTGATCCGGCCGAGCGTCGTGCGGGACAAGGTTTCCTGGGANNCGGATTTTGTCCTCGCGGCGGATGACGCTGAGGCAGACGCCGTCCACGGCGACGCTCCCGCCGATCTCGACCGCCAGGCCGGAGGCCTCCACGAGCAGCTCGGTTTTGCCTTTGGCGAAGCCGCGGAAGCGGCCGGATTGCTGGATGATTCCGGTGAACATCAGATCTCTCCTTCGACGATCGTGTCGGGCCCGATCGTGAACCGCGTCATGCGCCGCAGGTGCAACGCACGGGGAATGGCCGGGGCCCCGGCGGCGCCGTAGAACGAGACGACCTCGGCCCCGCCGATGATAAGCGGCGCGATCATGAGGACGAGCCGCTGGAAGCGGGGCGGGGCGATCGCCGACGCGATCATCCGCGAGCCGCCTTCGATGAGTACGCCGGTAAGGTCCCGTTGACCGAGGAAGCGGAGCGCCTCGTCGAGATCGAGGTTCCCTTTTTTGAGCGGAAGGCCGACGACCTCCGCTCCCGCTTTTTCCAAGGCCGCCCGTTTCTTCGCCGGTGCGGCCGGCCCCGTGAAGATCAGGACCGGCCCCCCCTTTATATCGGAAAGCAGGCGGGCGTCCGGCGGCGTGCGCAGTCGGCCGTCCATGACCACCCGGGTGATCCTCCGGCCGGGCCAATTAGGGTGACGGACGCTGAGGAGCGGGTCGTCGGCCAGCACCGTACCGGCGCCTATCAGAACGGCGTCGTGCTCGGCCCGTAAAAGCCCCGCGTAAACCCGGGATTCCTCGGACGTCAGCCAGCGCCCGGCTCCGGCGGGCAGGGCCATCTTTCCGTCCAGGCTGACGGCCGCCTTGAGCGTGACGTAGGGCATTCGCCCGCCGATAAAATGCATGTAATGGCGGTTGAGCTGAAGATTGCGGTCGGCCAGCAGGCCGTGTTCAAATTCGATGCCGGCCGCGCGCAGCCGGGCCGCGCCCTTGGTCAGGACGAGAGGGTTGGGATCGAGATCGGCGGCCACGACACGCTTGACGCCGGCCGCGATCAGCGCGTCGGCGCATGGGGGAGTGCGGCCCCAGTGGACGCAGGGCTCGAGCGTGACGTAGAGCGTCGCGCCCTTGGCCTTGCGCCCGGCCCGAAGAAGGGCCACGGCTTCAGCATGCGGCCGGCCGGCGGCCTCGTGATGGCCCCAGCCGACGAGGACTCCGTCCTTCACCAGGACGGCGCCGACGCAGGGGTTGGGGGAGGTCCGTCCGGCGGACTTAGCCGCCAGGCCGAGGGCCATTTCCATGTAGGCGCGATCGCGGCGATCGGTCATGTGAAGAGCGCGTCGACGAACGCGGACGGGGAAAACTCGACCAGGTCCTCGTCGGTCTCGCCCGTTCCGACGAACTTGATGGGCAGGCCCAGCTCATCGGCGATGGCCACGACGATGCCGCCCTTGGCCGTGCCGTCGAGCTTGGTCAGAATAATCCCCGTCAGGCCGGAGACCTTGAGGAATTCGCGGGCCTGGATCAGGGCGTTCTGGCCGATGCTGGCGTCGAGGATGAGCAGGATCTCGTGAGGGGCGCCGGGGATCTCGCGGCCCAGGACGCGCTTGATTTTCTCCAGCTCCTGCATCAGGTTGGCATTGGTATGGATGCGCCCGGCGGTGTCGACCAGCAGGATGTCCAGGGCCCGGGNNCGAGAGCTGTTCCTGGGCCGCAGCCCGGAAGGTGTCGGCGGCGGCCAGTCCGGTCTTTTTTCCTTCGTCCCGGAAACGGCGGGCTAGCTTGGCCAGGGAGGTCGTCTTGCCTCCGCCGTTGACTCCCACGGCCATCAACACCGCGGGGGGCGGTCCGAGCCGCAACTCCGCCGCCCCGTTGGCCAGGCGGGTGGTCAGGTCGGCTTTGAGCGCATCCAGGATCTCGCTAAATCCGTCCGTTTTCAGCGTCTTGGACCGGAGAGAATCGATGACCTTCTCCGTGGCGGTGACGCCGACATCGGCCAGGATGAGGGCCTCGGTAAGCTCTTCGAGGATCTCTTCGCGCGGTTTTCCGCTCTTGACCAGGCCGTCGAGGCGCTGTTTGAAGGCCAGCCGCGTCTTGGATAGTTTTTCGCGGAGGTTGCCCAACATAGCATCTGGATTATAGGGGCCGCCCCCGCCCTAGTCAATTGATCGAGGAGGGTCAGGGCTTATTTAGCGGTTTTGCCAGGGGCCGATGGTTTTTCGATTTTGACCAGGACGAATCGGTCGTCCTTGATCATGCCGACCCCGGGAGCAAACCATTTATCTCCGGTTTCCGACTCCAGGGTTGAGGAGTCCTTGATATGCAGGCAGCTCTTGAAAAGGCCGGCCGGAGTCTTGATTTCGTCCGCAAGGCTTGCGATTTCAGCGCGGTCCTTGGCGTTTTTGGCGAACTCCTGGTAGTACTTGCGGCCCAGCGAGGGTCGGCCGGGAAGGTACAGGCCAAAGCGATCGCCTCCGATTCCCGACTGCCAGGCGCCTTCATGATTGACGATTTTTCCATTCTTGTAGATGTCGACCTCTTCGCCGAAGTAGTAGACGTCTCCCGACGCGGGGTCGGCGGCGAAATAATTCCGGGAAATCTCAACGATCCGGCCGTTTTCCGTCTCCCGTTCTTCGATGATCCGCGTTCTCACGCCGTCCACGACCTTGGTTTCGGGCAGGATGGTGACGATCAGGGTGTTTTTCCCTTCCTCGTAAAAGAAACGGGTCCCCGGATCCAGCCGGAAATAGGGCGACCCTCCCGTATCGGACAGATTGGCTTTGTCCATCGCGAAAACGGATTGAAATGGATCTTGCTTTTTGGCTGACGCTCCGCCGCCCGCGAGAATTAATGCTATGCCTGTCAGGGCCGGGAGAAGAAAGGTTTTTTTCATACGCGGCTCCTTGTCCGACGAATCGCCGATTATTTCGCCCCATTATGCCACGAATTCCCGCGTCATATTGATTTGGCTTGAGGGGGGCCGGAGAGCCGACCCATCCACGGGCAAAGGAGCGCCGTATCGGGGGCTCTAATAATCTCGGCGGGTGATATGATTAACGTACATTTCGAAGGCTCGTTCCAAATCTCCATTAAAGATTACTACCCTTATCCCGTCTCCAAGAGGAAGGATCCGCCGGTACTCTCCTTCGGAGCCGGTGCGATGGATGCACCACTTCGCACCATTACGCCCCGGTCTTTTTTTGTGGGCGAAGGGGGATAGTAGGTAAAACCCCTTGACGAGTGAGCGGACACGGTCCCTGGCTCAGCGGGTAAAGTCAGCGCCCGCTGAGTCAGGGGAGGGAGCGAGGAGGGAAGCGAATTTCCACGCTGGGAAAATTCGCGTGTTTTGCCCGCCGCCCTCTGAGCCCTCCGGAGAAGGCTGGACGGGCTTTGCCGAAGGACCCGCCGACCTCTCCTGCGCCTCGACTTGCTTGGGTTACTTGACGACCTTGCCTTGGGGATCGATGGTCACGCCCTTCTTCTTGCCCTTGAGCTCGAGGGACAGCTCATAAGCCTTGACGCCGTCCTTGGTCAGGATCTCGGCTTTGAGGACCGTGGCCCCGGGATATTCTTTGGCCAGCGTCTGCTTGACCGGCGCGGGCAGGTTCCCGGGGTCGATCGATTCCTCGATTTCAATGACCTTGCCGTCGGCCAGATAGAGGAGGTCTCGGTTGAGCTTGCCGTCGACGCTTTCCACTTCGTACTGGGTCACGCCATTTTCCACTTCCTTGGAAGCGCCCCTGATCACGGCGTTGGGGTAAGCGGCTTTGAAGGCCTTCAGAACGGCGGGCGGCAGGATCTTGAGGTCAACCGCCTGGTCTTTGGGCTTGTCCTGGGCGGCGGCAAAACCGGCCAGGGCCAGACCGAGAACAATACCGATAAGAAGAACGATGCCTGTGCGTTTCATGAAAATCCTCCGTTTTTTATCTTCGAACGTCAATAGGCTATTCCTGGACGAATGAATGGAGTGTGAATTGCCGTCCCCTTTTCCGAGCCCATCACTTCGTCCCGAAATACCAGACGAATTTGATCATGGCCGTGGTCTTGTTCAGCCGCCAGCTGCGGTGCGGGTCGGAAGTGTCGCCGAATTGATTGAGCACGAAATAAAGCGACGCTCCCGGTTTGGGGATCCAGGTGAAACGGAAATTGAAGAGAATCTTGTTTTCGTCGTTGTTCCATTGGGCGAAGATCGTGCCATAAAGCTTCGGCGTCACCGAAAAATTCATCCGTGAGACGATCTCGTCGATGGCCAATCCGCCTTCCGGGAGGCGGATGTCGGAGCGCTTGTAGTTCAGAGCCAGGCCGCAATAGCGGTTCGGTTTCCAGGCCAGTTCCGTATCCCACCCGGCGGCTGTAGAACGGCCGGGCCTTGCCTAGAGGAAAATCGAAGAAATTCTGGGCTTCCAGAAAAAACTGGCGCTTTTCGGGAATGGAGACGGAGAAACGGGTCAGATTGACGATGAGGTCGTCGGACTCGATCTGGGCGAAGTCGGGGTGGATCGTGAAATCGAGCTTGACGGTGGGATTGAACAGATAGTTGAAATCCAGCCCCAAGCCGGTGACGTTCGTCGCCGGGACGTTCCGGGATTTCTCCGCGCCTCCCAGCACATGGGGCCGGAACTCGAAGATCTTCATCCGGGTCAGGTCCCGCAATCCGGTCAGTGCCCCGGCCCGGTTGACCTGGAGGATCGCGGCGTCGCGCGACCAGCCCTGCCGGAGCGCCTGTTCCCGTTTGCGCCGGATGTTGCGTTCGAAATTGATCCCCCAGACCTGTTCGTCCGCGGCGTACCAGACGCCGTTCCAGGCCGCATTCGCCCGGCGGTTGTTATCCACGACCAGGGCGTCATATTGGGCGCCGTTGGGATTGATGACCAACAGATAGGCATTCCGCTTGTCCCCGTAGGAATCCAGGGCGACGATGAAGTTGTCCTCCGCGCCATACTCGAAATCCCATTTCATTTTCTGGGCCCCGATCTTGTCCGGTTCCGTATCGAAGCACCAGATGCCGATATAAAGATCGGTTTTGGTGAACAGGACGGCGACTTCGGTCTTTTCCGTTACCGGCCGGCCCTCGTCCTATTCCCTTGGGTGAAGTTGGAAACGCGCGGCGCTTTGGCCCAGTCGGGTTCGTTCAGGATTCCGTCCAACTTGATCGGCGATGGACTCCGAAAGGCCCGGATTTTATCGGGCTGACTGTGTTGCCCGCAAAGGGGAGGAGTCGGCGGCGAGGACGAGGCCCGCCAGGACCAGGGCCGCCGGGGCAAGTTTCATCTCGCGCTCCTTGGGAGAATAAACGGTGGCGGCTATTCTAGGGACGGATCTCTGAACGGATCATGAACGCGCGGCGACGCTCATGCATCGGGCAGGACGATGGTGAAGACACTCCCCTCCGGACCGCTGGAAACGGAAACCCGACCGCCGTGCCCTTCGATGATTTTGCGGACGATGGACAGGCCCAGTCCGCACCCGCCGGTCGCTTCGGCGCGGGAGGGATCGACGCGGTAGAAGCGTTCGAAGACCCGGGGCTGGTTTTCCCGTGGGATGCCGATGCCCGTATCGCGGATCTCGATGACCGCGTCCCCGCCGGTTCGGCCGGCTTCGACCGAGACATGCCCGCCGGGCCGGTTATAGCGGACGGCGTTGTCGATCAGGTTGAGAAGGGCCAGCCGGAGCTGGGCCGGGTCGGCTTGGACCCTGAACGCGGGATCGATGATCTGGACGAGACGGACGCTTTTCGCGGCCGTTTCGATTCCGATCGAGGAGAAGACGTCTTCGACCAGCGCGGCTGGAGCGACGCTTTCCCTGGCCGGCGCGGCCTTGCCTGCGTCCATACGGGCCAGAAGGAGCAGGCCCTCGACGACCGCCTGCATGGAGCGGGCCGTTTTTTCGTTGTCGCGATGGGCCTCGATGAGCTCCGCCTCCGGGCGCGGGCGGCGCAGGAGGACTTCGATCGCGCTCAGGAGGGCGGCCAGCGGCGTGCGCAGCTCATGGGAGGCGTCGGCCGTGAACTGGCGCTCCCTTTGAAACCCTTTCTCCAAGCGATCCAGGGCCGCGTTGAGGCGCGTGATGAGGGGATGCAGCTCGACGTCGAAGGAGGACGGATCCAGGCGCTGATCGAGGTTTGTTTCCGAAACCGTCTCCAGGGCCGCGGTTACCCGCCGGATCGGCCGCAGCGCCTTTCCGGCCAGCATATAAGATCCCCCTCCGGCGATCAGGATGGCCGCCAGGGACACCAGGGCCAGGAGCGAAGACAGTTCGCGGAGCTCTTTGGCCGAAAAGGCCAAAGATTCGGCGCATTGGACCACGATGCCGATGGACGCTTCGCCCTCGGGTCTGGCTTTGGCAGAGTTCCCGGCATCGGTTTCCAGGCGTTCGGTCCAGGTCGAGATGCGCCAATTCACCCCACGGTCGGGCCGAATGGTCGTCCTCCTCGGGTTCGGATCGCCCGCCTTGGCCGTCGGCCAGGAGAAGGAGATCGGTCCGGGTGATTGACCGAGGATATTCCCCTTTTCATCCATGATCCGAAAAACCCGGGGAAGAGGCGGGCGGGCGCTGTTTTCCCTCGCCGGATCAAAGACCGGCTGGCCCGACTCGATCTCCAAATAGCGGGCCGCCGCCTGCGTCGCGGCGAACAGCCGGCCGTCCAGGGCGTGCATGAGAGCGTGACGTTGGGCCGTATAAACGAAAACGTCAAATCCTGCGATCACCGCGGCCAGGACCAGAAGAAAACCGAGAATCAGCTTCAGCCGCAGGGAATGCATCTCAGTCGCCCCTCATAAGATAGCCTTCGCCGCGGATGGTTTGAAACAGCGGCCGGAGCCCCGGCCGATCGATCTTCCGCCGCAAGCGGCTGATATAGACGTCGATGATATTGCTGGTCGTGTCGTCCTGCCAATCGTAGAGGTGCTCCCAGATGGCCGCCCGGGGCACGATCTCGCCGGCCCGGTGGGCCAGATATTCGAGCAAGGCGTATTCCTTGGGCTGGAGAGGGATCTCCCGCCCTCCCCGGAGAACGCGATGCGAGGATGTGTCGATTTCCAGGTCAGCCACGGCCAGACGTGGATTCTTGGCTTGATATTTGCGGCGGATGAGGGCCCGGACCCGGGCCAGGAGTTCCTCGAAGCGGAACGGCTTTGTCAGGTAATCGTCCGCCCCGCCGTCCAGGCCGCGGACCTTGTCTTCCGGCGCATCGCGCGCCGTCAGGATCAGGACATGCGTGGACAAGCCCTTGGCCCTCATTTCCCGCAGGACCGTCCAGCCGTCGATCTTCGGCAGCAGCAGGTCGAGGATGACGATGTCGTAGTCGTTGATCCCGGCCAGGTAAAGGCCTTCCTCACCATCCTCGGCCGTGTCCACGGCGAACGACTCCTCGACCAGCCCCTTTTTGAGGGTCTTGAGGAGGGAGCGGTTGTCTTCAACGACGAGAATGCGCATGTTTCCGCCTCCATTATGGCATGAATGGCCCTGAACGGAACATGAATAACAGGACGCCGGGCTCGGGGCATTCGGGGGCGAATCACGCTCGCACTCCCCGCACCGTTTTTTTTGCAAAAAAACGGTGTCCGACGCTCCTTCCTCACCTCCAGTACGAGCCCGCGGACGAATCCCCTCCTGCGCAGAAGGGGCTGGGGAGGTGATATCAATAAGCACAAAGCGGGGTGCGGGCGAGTCAGCGGGCCCCATTGGAACTGGAAGCGCTGTAACACTTCCAATCTTATGGTTATTATCCACCCCAACCCTTCCGAAGAATTCGGAGGGGAAAGGAATGCGCGTCCGGGGGTCGGTGGAGCGAGCGGAATTCGGGGCGCCGGAGCAGGCAGGACGGGCTTTGCAGCCCTACGCCTTAGCAAGGACCCGCCGACATTATTATCCTCCCTCCGGCTGGGCCCGCTTGGGAGCGCGCGCGTCTTGTGTTAAATTGAATACTCCATGGACGACGCCATATGGATCCTTTCTGCCGCCCGCGACGAAGCACGAACGATCGCTTCCGCGCTGGGGCTGCCCCTGCCCATCGCTCAGGTCCTGGTCAATCGTAAAATCCTCGATCCGGCCGCGGCCCAAAAATTCCTTCATGGGACCCTCGAAGATTTCAACGACCCGTTCCTTTTTTCAGGGATGAAGGCGGCGGTCGAGCGTATCGAAACAGCCGTCTCCCGCGGCGAGAAGATTCTTATTTTCGGCGACTACGACGTCGACGGCATCCTCTCCATGGTCATGCTCCACAAGGCCCTGACCACCATGGGCGGGCGGATCGATTATTTCATCCCTGAGCGCATCAAGGACGGCTACGGCATCAAGGACGAGCATATCGCCGTGGTCCTGGAACGGGGCGCCCGGCTGGTCATCAGCGTCGATTGCGGGATCAAGGCCGGCGGTTTCGTCCGCCGCGCCGCCGAGGCCGGCGTGGACGTCATCGTCACCGACCATCACCTGCCCGGCGCCGATCTGCCTCCCGCGGCCGCCGTCCTGGATCCCGTCGTCGAGGGGGCCGGCTATCCTGAAAAGAACCTGGCCGGAGTCGGGGTTGTCTTCAAGCTCATTCAGGCCCTCTTCCAAAAAACCCGCTGGGCCGGTTCCCTGCGCCACTATCTCAAGCTGGTCGCCCTCGGTACGATCAGCGACATTGCCGAGCTGCGGGGGGAAAACCGCCTCTTCGTCAAGAACGGGCTCAAGGAACTGGAGAGCGTCGCCAATCCCGGTCTGCGCAGCCTGTTCGATGTCTGCGGCCTCCTGGGCAGGAAGATCTCGGAAGGGGACGTCGGCTTCCGCATCGGCCCGCGGATCAACGCGGCCGGACGGATGGGCGAGACCGATCTGGCCGTGCGCTTGTTCTTCGCCACCACCGACCGGGAGACGATGGATATCGCCCGCCGGTTGGACGCGCTGAATTCCCAACGTCAACAGGCCGAGGAGAAAATCTTCCAGCAGGCCGCCGATCGTGTCCGGGCCAATAAGTACGACGAAAAATATAAAATCCTGATCCTGGGCGGTGAGGAGTGGCAGAGAGGGATCGTCGGCATCGTCGCCTCGCGGCTGAAGGACGCTTTCCGCCGCCCCGTCGTTCTTTTCGCCTACGAGGACGGGCGGGCCTTCGGCTCCGGCCGCTCGATCAGCGAATTCTCGCTCATCGCCTGCCTGGAGGAGAGCGGGGGCCGGTTCCTTTCTTACGGCGGCCACACTTATGCCGTCGGTTGCACCTTGATGCGTGAAGATCTGCCCGATTTCCGCCGCGGGGCCAACGCCGTGGCCGAAGCCCGTTTGACCGATGACGATCTGCGTAAGAAGCTCCGCCTTGACGCCGAAATGGAATTCAAGGATATCGAAGGAAAGGGCTTTTTGGAAACCTACGCCTTGCTCTCCCCGTTCGGCGTGGGAAACTCCCGGCCCGTCTTCATGTCCCGGCAAGCCGAGGTCGCCGCCCCTCCCCAAACGATGAAGGGCAAGCACCTCAAGCTCCTGCTGCGCCAGAACGGCCGCGTTTTCGAGGCCGTCGGATGGGACCGCGCCGCTTGGGCCGACCGGATCGGAAAGGGCGACCGGATCGACGTGGCCTATTCCCTGCTATTTTCCTCTTATCTGGGGGAAAACAAGCTCCAACTGTCCCTGGAAGGGGCCCGGCAATGAGCCTCCGGCCCCGCACCCGCCATCCTCTGCGCTGGATCCGGCGCCTGCAGATCCTTTTTGCCGTCGGGCTGGCGGTGGTTCTGGTAGCCATCGGCGGATATTTTCTGACCCATCTCAAGCGCACCGCCGGCGTCGAATCGAGTGAGGAGGGCTTCTCACCTCAGAAGATCGAGGTCCAGGAATCGGCCAGCCATTTCGAGTTCGACCGCGGCCGGGGCCGGATGGACATCAAATGCAACAAGCGGTATCTCGGATCGGACGGGCTGTATCATCTGGAGGGCGACGTAAAGGTCCTCGATTACGGCAAGAAGGGCGGCCGGGAAATCCGGATCAACGCCGACCAGGCCGTGAGCGACAAGGACCAGGCCATGATCCGTTTCATGGGGCGTGTCTCGATCACCTCGAAAGGCCTGACCCTGAAGGCGGATTCCTTCTCCTATGATAAATCCCGCGACCTTGTCTTCAACGAGACGGGCGTGACCATGCGCTCGGAGCGCTTCACCGGCTCGGCCAAATCCTATGCTTATTCCCTGGTCGATGAAACCGCCGTTCTGGAGGGGGATGTCGAATTCTCCATCCGTCCGCAGATCGGCGATTCCGAGTTTCTCATCGTCAAGGGCCGGCGGATGGTGTTCAACTATCCCCGCCGGCGGGCCCACATCGAGGGCGGCATAGATCTTCGCCATGGCCGCAGCCGGGGCACCGCCGACGCCGTGGAGATCCAGCTGTTCGAGGACAAGGACTATATCCATCTCTTTTGGCTGATGGGCCGGGCCCACATCGTCATGCGCGAAGCGGCCAAGCCGGCCAAGGCCAAGGCCCGGCCGGCCGCCCCGAAAAAGGACGAACCGGCCCTGGCCCAATCCAACGAAGCGCTGTTCCTTTTCGACAGCGCCGACCAGGACATCGACGCCGACCAGATCCTGATGGCGGCCTTCGAGAAAGTCCGCCGCCTCCGCGGCGTCCGGGCCCGGGGGGGGGCCTCGTTCGTCCTGTCCTCCGCCGAAGGCCAGTCGACCCGCATCGAGGGTGACGCGGTCAATTTTGTCTTCGATTCCCTGCGCGGCCTGGAAGCGATCGACGTCCGGGGCCCGGGCCGCGTCCGCGGCGTCAGCAAGGAGGTCCCCGGCGGGCGCTCGATCGAAGGCCGCTTCATCTTCTACGACGGCTTCGACCGCGTTCTCAAGGCCGCGGGCAACAGTCAAAACCCGGCCCGTTCGATCTCCGAGGGGCGCGACGTCCGGGCCGGGAACATGGTCCTTTTCTTCCAAAACAATTCCTTTGATGCCTGGGGCTCGGTCAAGGCCGTCCTGGAAGATTCCGCCGCCCCGGGGACGGCTTCGGCCGGCGGCTTCTTCACCGCCGGCAAGCCTGTTTTCGCCCAGGCCCGGCTGCTTCGTTTCATCCAGGCTCGGCAGGAGCTCGTTCTGACCGACAAGGCCCGGCTCTGGCAGGACAAGCAGGTTCTGGAAGGCCCGGAGATCGCCATCAACAAGGAGACCCAGGCCATGCGCGGAACACAGGGCGTTAAAACCCAATTCAGCCATGCGCCCAAGGCCGGCGGCCCCGACGAACGCGTCGAAGTCGGAGGCGAAAAAATGGACTACGATCCCAAAACCCGGATCGTCGTCTTCAGTGGAAACGGCTATCTGCTGACCAGGGACGTGGACATCCGGGCGGCGACCGTGGCCATCGTCCCCGAGGCTTCGGCCGGCAAGCCCCGCCTCATCCAGGCCCGGGGGGCGGTCGTCCTCAAGCTGAAGAAGACGCGGGAGGGCCGGGGCGAAGCCGCCGACTACGATGTCGGGCTGGAGACGATCGTCCTGACGGGCCACCCCGTCGTCGTCGACCGGGAAAAAGGCACCTTCCGGGGCGATAAATTGACATTCAATTTGGCCGATGGTAACATCCAGGTGGATAATCGGGATCAGCAGCGATCGGATGTCGTTATCAAGTCGTGAGTGATGAAATCGGATTTGAAAGCCGTCGGTTTGCGCAAGAGCTACGGCGCCAAGACGGTGGTCGATGGCGTCTCCGTGTCCATTCAGCGGGGCGAAATCGTCGGCTTGCTCGGCCCGAACGGGGCCGGTAAAACCACCACCTTCGCCATGATCCTGGGGCTGGTCCAGCAGGATTCCGGGCGCATTATTCTCGACGACGAAGACATCACCGACCTGCCCATGTATCTGCGGGCCCGGCGCGGCATCTGCCTGCTCCCTCAGGAACCCTCGGCGTTCCGCCGGCTGACCGTCGAGCAAAATCTCCTGGCCATCATGGAAACTATGCCCGGCGGCTATCCCCAGGCCGGCGCCTCCGCGGCCGGCCTGCTGGGCGAGTTCGGGCTGGGCCGATTGGCCCGGGCCCGGGCTTTCACCCTTTCGGGCGGGGAGCGGCGCCGCCTGGAGATCGCCCGCGCCCTGGTCACCGAACCGGACTTCATCCTGCTCGACGAACCCTTTACCGGAATCGATCCTATCGCCATTCAGGAGCTGCAGCGGATCATCCGCGCCCTCAAGGCCCAGGGGCTGGGCATTCTCATCACCGACCACAGTGTCCGCGAGACGCTCAAGATCTGCGACCGCGCCTATATCATCGATAAGGGTACGATCTTCAAGGAGGGCCGTCCCGGCGACATCGTCGCTTCCGCCGATGTCCGCCGCGCCTACCTGGGCGAAGAGTTCGCCCTTTGAGCGGAGCGGCGCGGGGACGCGAAAAATCATGAAGCAGCGCCTCGACCAGCGGCAGGTCCAGAAGCTCATCCTGGCGCCCGCTCTGCAGCAGGCCATCAAGCTCCTGCCCATGACCAACCTCGAGCTCATCGAGGTCATCGACGAAGAGCTGAGCGAAAATCCCATGCTGGAAATCGAGGAGGAGCTCGAGGAGAAGAAACCCGAGACGGAGGAAGGGGCCGATCCGGAGACGGGGGCCGAATCAGCCAAGAGCGAGACGCTCGAGCCGGCCGCCGACGACGCGGGCCCGCCCGTCGACGGCGAAGAGCGCGAGTTCGAGACCTATTTCCAGGAATATTTCGACGACGGGTTCCGTTCCCAGCCCCAGGAGCGGTACGAAGGGCCGACGCTGGAGGCCACCCTGCCGGGCCCGGCGACGCTCTGGGACCACCTCGACTGGCAGGCCAATCTGACTTTCTTCGAAGCCGGCGAACGCGAAGCGGCGGAGCGGATCATCGGCAATATCAACGAGGACGGCTATCTCGTTCAGGCGCCGGCCGAGCTGGCCGAGGCGGCCGGCCTGCCGCTCGAGACCATCGAGGCCGTCCGGGCCAAGATCAAGATGTTCGACCCGGTCGGCGTCGGGTCGCTCGATTTGCGCGAATGCCTCCTGGCCCAGATGGACTATATCCAGATCAAGGACGAGACGGCCCGCGAGATCGTCCTCCACCATCTGCCCTTGCTGGAAAAATCCGACTTCGTCCAGCTGGCCAAGGTCCTTAACGTGGTCCCCGCCTCGGTCAAGTACCACGTCGAGATCATCAAGCGCCTGGACCCGGCGCCCGGCCGGAAATACAGCGAGGACCGCCCGTCTTACGTCTACCCCGATATCATCGTCACCAAGGAAGGCGACGAGCTCAAGATCAGCCTGAACGACGAGGGCCTGCCCCGCCTGCGCATCAACGGCTATTACCGCCAGCTTTTGGCCAAAGCCTACCAGGAGAACCCCGACGCCTATCGCTTCCTCAAGGACAAAATGAAGAAGGCCCTGTGGTTCCTGCGCAGCCTCGATCAGCGCGACCAGACGATCTACAAGGTCGCCCGTTACATCGTCGACAAGCAGAAGGACTTCATCGAGAAGGGCCTCGATTTCATCCGCCCCCTGACCCTCATGGAGATCGCCCAGGATGTCGGCGTTCACGAATCGACGGTCGGCCGGGTCGTGGCCAACAAGCACATCGTCACGCCCCGGGGCGTCTTCTCCCTGAAGTATTTCTTCCACAAGGCCCTGGCCGGGGATACCGGGGAGGACATCTCCTCGCTTTTGGTCAAGGAGCACATCCGCAAGCTGGTCGAATCCGAAGACAAGGCCCATCCCTTGAGCGATATGGAGATCGAGGCCATCCTCGACCGGGAGAATTTCCACATCGCCCGGCGGACGGTGGCCAAGTACCGCAAGCAGCTGAAAATCCTGCCGTCCCATATCCGGAAACGGAAATTTCTCCTGGAGGATCATTCATGAACGTGCAATACACGTCCCGCCATGAGCCCCTGGCGCCCGAGCTCCGCGAGTTCTGCCAGGCCCGGTTCAAGGCCCTGTCCAAGATGATGAGCTTCGCCACGGACGTGGATGTCATCACCTCGCTGGAGAGGAACCGGCACAAGGCGGAGATTCACGTACTGGCCAAAGGGGGCGGCCTGATGGTGGCGGAGGAAGGGCCCGACCTGGCCGGTTCGCTCCACCGCGCCTTCGATCACCTGGAGATGAAGCTGAAGAAGGAGCGCGAGAAATTCCGGGAGAAGAAGCGCCGCGGCAGCCGCGAGCGCAAAGAACTGGCCTCGCCGGTCGAGCCGGGTGTTCCGGTCGAGCCCGAACGCCGCTGGGTCCGGTCCGCCCATTATTCGGCCAAGCCCATGACCATCGAAGAGGCTTTGACCCAATTTGAACTCAAGAAGAAGGAAGTCCTGATGTTCCGGCGCGAGGAGACCGAGGGCTGGGCCGTTGTCTTCCGCCGCAAGGACGGCCGCATCGGTCTGGTGGAGCCGGAATGACTCGATGAGCGTTTCGCCCCGCGCCGCCTCCATCATCCCGGGCGGACTCCTGCGCATGTTCGGCCTGGGCGTCCTCATCATCGGCGACAGCGGGGTGGGCAAGAGCGAGAGCGCGCTGGAGCTCATCGCCCGCGGCCACCGCTTCATCTCGGACGACGTGGTCCAGGTCCGCCGCGGTCCGCGGGGCGGTCTCATCGGGCGGGCCCCGTCCATCAGCCGGCATTTCATGGAGATCCGCGGTCTGGGCATCATCAACATCCGGGAGATCTTCGGTCCCCGCTCGATCGCCCTGGAAGCGCCGATCGACCTGGTCATCCGTCTCAAGAAATGGCAGCTCAAGAAGGAGTTTGACCGTCTCGGCCTGCGTTTTCCCGAGGACACGCCCATCGCCGGCCTGAGGGTCCCCCAGATGAACATCCCCGTCGCCCCCGGCCGCAATATCGCCACCCTGATCGAAGTGGCCTGCCAGGTCCACCTCTTGAAGCGGCGCGGCTACACGGCCTCCCTCGATCTCAGCGCCAAGCTCGACCGGGCCATCGCCCGGGGCGGGCCGAAAGGCCGCTCATGACCGGCGACCGCTTTCTGATCATCACCGGGCTGTCCGGATCGGGCAAGACCGTGGTCAGCCGGTTTCTGGAGGACCTCGGCTATTACTGCGTCGACAACCTGCCGGCCACCCTCATTCCAAGCCTCATCAATCTCTGGCGCCGCCGCGAACTGGCTATCGAGAAGGTGGCCCTCGTCGTCGACATCCGCGAGCACGGCTTTCTGACGATGTTCCCTCGGATCTGGGAGGACATCCGCAAAAAGGCCGGCCCCAAGCTGATCTTCCTCGACGCCACGGACGAGACGCTGGTCAAGCGCTTCAGCGAGAGCCGCCGGCCCCATCCTCTGGCCCGCCGGCGCTCGGTCCTGGAAGGCGTCCGCCTGGAGCGGCGCCGGCTGGCCGGGATCAAGAAGATGGCCGACGAGGTCATCGACACTTCGCAGATGTCCATCGTCCAGCTCAAGGAGACGCTGGCCCGGCGCTTCGAGCGGCGGAGACGCCCCCCCTTGCATGTCCTCGTCGTCAGCTTCGGGTACAAGTATGGCATCCCCCTGGACGCGGACCTTATCTTCGACACGCGCTTCCTGCCCAATCCCTTTTATGTCGAGGATCTGCGGGCCAAGAACGGCAAGAGCCGCAAGGTCCGGGATTTCGTCCTCAACGCGCCCGAGACCAAAGCCTTCCTGGCCGAGCTTCAACGGTTCCTGGGCTTCCTCATGCCCCGCTTCGCCGCCGAAGGTAAGAGCCGCCTGGTCATCGCCATCGGCTGCACGGGCGGCAAACACCGCTCCGTGGTCCTGGCCGAATCGGTCAAGGATACCCTTCAGGCCGGGAAATATGATATAAAGGTTGATCATCGGGACATCTATAAATGATCGGCGGCATCATCGTTTCCCACGGCCGGCTCGGCGAGGAGCTCCTCAACGCCCTGACCATCATCCTGGGCGAGGCGCCCAACATCGAGGCCATTTCCATCGGCTGGTACGACGACGTGGAGGATTCCAAGCGAAAGATCAGCACCAGCCTCAAGAACGTCGACCAGAAGAGCGGCGTGGTCATCTTCACCGACATGTTCGGAGGCACGCCCTCCAATCTCAGCTTCACCTTTCAGAAGGATGGCCATGTCGAGATCATCACCGGGGTCAACCTGCCGATGCTGATCAAATTCTGTTCCCTGCAGCGCTCCAACAGCCTCAAGGACGTGGCCCGCAAGGTCGTCGAGCAGGGGAAGAAAAATATCCACCTGGCCAGCGCCCTCTTGGCGGGCCGTCCTAGCTGAGGCCCGCGTGATCGAACAAACCCTGCGCATCAAGAACAAGCTCGGCCTGCACGCCCGGGCGGCCGTCAAGTTCGTCAACACCGCCAACCGCTTCATAGCCGACGTTCTGGTCGTCAAGGACGGCAGCTCCATCGACGGCAAGAGCATCCTGGGGATCCTGACCCTGGCCGCCACCCAGGGATCGGATATCGTCATCCGCCTGAACGGAGCGGACGAGGCCGCCGCCGCCCAGGCCCTGTCCGAGCTCATCAACAATCGTTTCGGCGAGAAAGAATAGGCCCATGGACTTCATCCGCCTACGCGGGATCGGGGTGTCGCCCGGCATCGCCATGGGCGAGGCCCATTTGACCGGGCGGATCCTTTTCACCCAGCGCAAGGAGTATGTCCCGCCCCACCGCGTCGACGAGGAAATGAAGCGCTTCCGCGCCGCCGTCGTCCGCACCCGCGAGGATCTCGTCCGCGTCCAGGACGTGATCCGGGCCAAGGTCGGCGACGAACATGCCTTTATTTTCGACGCCCACCTGATGATCCTCGACGATCCTTCGCTCATCTCGGGCATCGAGCGCCTCATCGGCGAGGAGAACGTCCGGGCCGAAAGCGCCCTGTCGGAAGTCCATTCCCGCTACGAGAAGATATTCGAAACCATCGCCGACGACTATATGCGCCAGCGCAAGTCGGATATCACGGATGTCCTGTCCAAGCTGTACCGCAACCTGGAGCTGGGCCCCGAGGAAGAGCCGGACATGACCGGCCAGACGATCATCGTGGCCCACGATTTGCTTCCCTCCGAGGCCGCCCTCCGCCTCAGCCTGGGCAACGTCCTGGCCGTGGCCATGGACCAGGGCGGCCAGACGTCCCACGCCGCTATCCTAGCCCGCTCCATGAACATCCCGACCGTCGTCGGCCTGCACGACATCACCCGGCGCATCCGCAATCGCGACATCCTCATCGTCGACGGCACGGACGGCGAGGTCATTGTCAATCCGCCGCCGGCTGTGCGCAAGGAGTTCCTGGGCAAGAAGGAGAAATACGACGTCTACCGGCGCGAGCTGCGCAAGGTTGCCAAGTGGAAATCCGTCACCCTGGACGACGTCCGCTTCACGCCGATGGCCAATCTGGAGCTGCCCGAGGAAATCCCCCACGCCCTGTCCTACGGGGCCGAAGGCGTCGGCCTCTTCCGCTCGGAATTCATCTATCTGCAGCGTTCCACCTTACCCACCGAGGACGAGCATTACGCCGTCTATGCTAAACTTGCCAAGGACGTCTTTCCCCGGCCGGTCTATATCCGGACCATCGACATCGGCGGCGACAAGAGCCTGCCCCAGCTCCAGATCGAGAAGGAATCCAATCCCGCCCTCGGTTTGCGGGCCATCCGCTTCTCCCTCAAATTCCGGGACATGTTCCGGGTCCAGCTGCGGGCCATTCTGCGGGCCAGCGCCCTGAAGAACGTCCGCGTCACCATCCCCATGATCACCGAGGTCGAGGAGATCGGCGAAGTCAAGCTCCTCTTCGCCGAGATCAAGGAAGAGCTGGCCGGCAAGAAGATCCCCTTCGACCCGAACATCCCTTTGGGCGTCATGATCGAGGTTCCGGCGGCGGCGGCCCTGACCGACCTCCTCATTAAGGAAGTGGACTACCTGAGCATCGGGACCAACGATCTCATCCAGTATTATCTGGCCGTGGATCGCTCCAACGAGCATGTCTCCTATCTCTACAAACCCCTCCACCCTTCGGTTCTGCGCCTGCTCCGTTTCATCATCGAGGCCGCGGTCCGGGAAGGCAAGGAGGTCTCGATCTGCGGGGAAATGGCCGCCGATCCTCTTGCGGCCATCGTCCTGCTCGGCCTGGGCCTCAGGACTTTCAGCATGAACCCGATATTCATCCCCCGGGTCAAAAAGGCCTTGCGGGCGGTCGACACCCGGACGGTTCGGCGGGTGGTTCACCAAGCCCTCAACCAGGCTTCCGCCCAGGCCATCGAGGAGACCATCATCGAAAAGCTGCTGGTCCGCCACCCCGCCGCGTTTCTTCAGATCGGACCTTTGTCCTAATCCTCTCTTCCCCCTCGGTCCGTACCCGGGCCGAGAGAGGGGCGGACAGGGTTGGGCAGGTTATAGATTTTCGAGAGAGGAGAGAGTCATGGAAGGACAAGCGTTCGCCATCAGCAACATCATCGTCGGGATCGTGCTGCTTCTCTGGGCGGCGATCATGGGACTGGCGATCATCGCCTTTGGTCAGCTTCTGCTGGCCATCCGCGAGGTCGCTTTCAACACGCGCAAGGAAGGCGTGCACGGGGCCCACTACAACATCCTGCTCATCGTGGCCAAGATCAATAATCTTCTGGGCTGGCTGGTGCTGGGGCTGGGAGTCATCCTGGGCATCTACATGATCGTCGCCGGGCACCCCATCATCCTGCAAATGCAGGTGCCGGCCAACCCGCCGGTTTGATCGGGGCGGGCGGGATCAGCGGGACGAACGCCCGTAGGCGTCGTCCAGCCGGACGATATCGGCTTCGTCCGAATCACCCAGCCAGATTTCCATGATCCGGGCGGGAAGGGAGCCGACCGAACGGAGGCGGTGGGATGCCCCGCGGGGGATGTAGATCTCCTCGTTGGGCGCCGGCCGCCACGTCCGCTCCCCCACTGTTATTTCCAGGCCTTCGTCCAGGGCGATCCAGTATTCCGCCCGGCGCTTGTGGTACTGCAGGGACAGCGTGCCGCCGGGATCGACGGTGATGATCTTAATGGCCCCGGCGGTCTCGTGGGGGAAAGACCGATACTTGCCCCAGGGGCGCCGGTCTTCCAGGATGAGGGCGCGATAATCTCGTTCGTCGTCAGAAGGGGACTTCATCGTCGCCGCCGGCGTCACCCGGCGTGTCTTCTTCACCGGGGAATTCGGAGACGGCCGGATCCTGGTGGAAATCCGATCCCGCCGCGGCGTGCGGCGCGTTGCCTTCGCCGCCCCCCGAACCGGCATCGCGGCGTCCAAGCAGGACGATGTTGTTGGCCACGACTTCCGTGGTCGTCCGCTTGTTACCGTCACGGTCCTGCCATTCGCGCGTGCTCAGCCGGCCTTCGACAAGGATCTGCTTGCCCTTGTCTATGTAGCGATCGCAAAAATCGGCTTGCGGGCCCCAGACGACGATGCGGTGCCATTCCGTCCGCTTGGTCGATTCGTTGGTCGACTTGTTGTAGATGCTCTCGTTTGTGGCCAGGGTAAAATTGGCCACGCGCTGCTCCCTCTGGGGAAGGACCCTCAATTCGGGCTTCCGCCCGACGTGGCCGACGAGGATGACCCTGTTCAGGCTGTTGACGTCTCTCATTTGCCTTGCAGCTCCTTGATCTTTTCCTGGGCCGCCTTGGCTTCTTCTTCGAGGGGGTACTTAGCGATGAGGAACTTGAGCACGGCCACGGCCTCGTCCTTCTTCTTCATCTCGACCAGGGCCAGGCCCTTCTTGAGATATCCGGCGGCGATTTTGTCGCTGAGCGGATAGGTCATGATCAAATCGTCCAGGGCGTCGACGGCCTTGGCGAACTTCTTCTGGCTGTAATAGCACTCGCCGATCATATAGAGGGCGTTGTCGGCCTTGGGGCTGGCCGGGAAGGATTCGCGGTACATGGCGAACCCGTCGATGGCCAGGTCGTAGTTGCCCTTCTCATAATCGGAAAGGGCGGTGTTGTAAACGTCTTCGGGGGCCAGGTTGGACGCGGGGGTAGCGCTGGGGACGGTTCTGCCGTCCTTGTCTTTGGCCGCATCCCCCGTGCGGACCGGTTCCTTGTCTTTGGGTTTCTTGCCGCTCGGGGCTTTGTTGTCCTTGGCCGCCGGCTCGGATTTCTCCTCGACCGGCGGGCGGGTTTTCAGGCCGGCCACGTCATCGCCCAGACGCATTAGGGTTGAATCGATCTGCGAAAGCTTATCGATCAGGACCTGGTATTGCGAGGGAACGTTTCTCAGGCCCTCCTGCGTCTTGGACTGGTCCGCCTGCAGGAGCCGGAATTGGTTTAGGAGGTCCCGAACCTGCTCCCGGAGCTGACGCAGGTCATCCCCCGCCTGGTCGATTTTCTTGTCCAGACGGAGGACTTGCTGTTTGAGGAGTTGGACGTCCTCATACATCAGCTCATAGCTCTTTTTTTCCCGGTCCTGGGCGGTGGCCGCGAGGGCCAATAGAAGGACAAGCGCCGCCCCGAGGGCTTTTTTCATGGGAAACCCGGTTTATTTTTCTATGATCAGGAATTGGTCGCGGCGGTTCTTGGCCCAGGCCGATTCGTCCTTGCCCATGTCCAGCGGCTGGCTCTTGCCGTAGGAAATTGTTTTCATTCGCTCGGCCGGGATGCCCAGGGCCGTCAGGTAGTCGTAAGCGCTCTTGGCCCGCTTCTCGCCCAGGGCCAGGTTGTAGTCCTCGGTTCCGCGTTCGTCGCAATGGCCCTCGATGAGGATCTTGACGCTTTTCCACTTTTTCAGCCAGCCCGAGTTCCCTTCGAGAATGGGCTTGGCGTCTTCGCGGATAACGTACTTGTCATAGTCAAAATTAATCATGGCCAGCGGCTTTTCCTTGTTGATCTGGTCGAGCGACTTGGACATGAAGAGCTCTTCTTCGGACAGGGCCGGCTTCGTCACGGGGGGCGGGACGAATTTTTCGGCCTGGGGCTGTTCCTTGACCTGCGGCGGCGGGGGGGTGGGCTGGGTTTTCGCCTTGCAAGCCGACATGAAGGCCAGGGCCGTAAAACAGACCAAGGCCAGGATCATAATGCGTTTCATGACGCCTCCTCTTTGAGTGGTGTTATAGGGAATAAAGACTTTATAGCCCATAGCAGTAGCCCCTTTTTTACAACAATCGGCAGGGGTTGTCAATTCGCATCAAAACGTTTTTTTCAAAAAATATGTAGAAAAATAGACTTTTCCCCCCGTAGGATTGCGGATTTCGCTCTCCTAGTTGCTCCAGTCCCCCAGCTTGTTGTCGCCTTTGGCGGTCAGAGGACGGAGGTTGGCCCCATCGAGATCCACGGACCAGAGCTGGGTCCCGCCCTTCATGTTGGAGGTGAAGACGATGTGCCGGCCGTCGGGCGACCAGGTCGGGGATTCGTTGCGGGCGTTGGTCTCCGTCAGCTTTTGGAAAGACGTCGAGCGTATGCTGTAGACGTAGAGATCAAAGAGGTTGTCCACACGGGCCACATAGACGATGCGGTCGCCCGTCGGGGACCAGGCCGGCGAGTCGTTCCAGCTGGCCCCCATGCTGATCCGCCGGACGTTGGAGCCGTCGACGTCCATGATGTAGATCTGGGGGGTGCCGCCGCGGTCCGAAGTAAAGGCGATCTCCCGGCCGTTGGGAGACCACGTCGGGGCGGTGTCGATGGATGGGTTGAACGTCAGCCTTCGGATCCTGCCCACGCGCGTGGGCCCGAATTCGATATCGGCCACGTAGATTTCGGCGTTGCCCTCGAACGTGGAACTGAACGCCAGCTTCTTCCCGTCCGGCGACCAGGCCGGGCTGAAGTTTCCGCCGCGCAGGCTGACCGCCGTGCGCTTGCCTTCATAAACATCGAGGATGTAAATCCCGGCCGTTTGCTGCTGGTAGGACATATAGGCGATATGGGCGGCGTCGGGCGACCAGGCCGGCGTATAATCGGTGACCTTGTTGAAAGTCAGACGGGTCTGGTTGGCCCCGTCGTAGTCCATCATGTACAGCTCGTCGTTGCCGTCGCGGTTGGAGACGAAGGCGATCTTGGATGTGAAGAGGGGCTTCTCGCTGTAGGCTTTGAGGATCTCGTCGGCGGTCTTGTGGGCCAGGTAGCGGAGGTCGGTCTTCTTGGCCTGATAACGCTTGCCCGGAATGATCGTCTTCTGGGATTTGACATCGTAGAAATTGCGCTCAAAGACGATGTCTCCTCCCGCGGCCAGCGAAACCTCGCCGGTCAGAAGGACGGCCGCGCCGATCGATTCCCAGTCTTTGTACACGATGCTGCGGGGATCCAGGGTTTTGATATAGGCGTAATAGCTCTTGGGCAAGACCTGGAAGATGCGGCTGTATTTCAGATCGGCCTCCAGGACGTCGTGGATCTCGGCGGCCATGGCCTGGGCTGGGCCCGAGGCGGCAAACGACGGCAGGGCGAACGCAATGGCCGGCATGCCGTCCTTGATGAGCAGGTTGACTTCCTGCTGGGCGCCGGCCGGCCGGGCGCCGCCGAGGAGGAGGATGAGTAAGGCCGAAAAGATGAATGTCTTTTTCATTTGCTGTGCTCGAAGACGAGTCGGATTCCCAGGTATTGTTCGTCGTAGTCCGCCGGGAGGGGCGGGAACGGCGCCGAGGTGATGACGGCCCTCTTGGCCGAGAGGTCCAGGGAAGGCAGGCCGCTGGATTCCTTCACCTCCACTTCGGAGATCGAGCCGTCCCTGAAAATGCGGAAATAGACCGTCGTCTGGAACGTCCCGTCGACGCCAGGATCGACGAGCGAGGTGAACCAGCGGGCCGAGATACGGTCCTGGATGGTCTGGAGATAATAGGCGTAGGGAAAATTGTCGATGCCGAGCTGGCCCCCGCCTCCGCCGGATCCGTCGCCGCTGCCGGGTCCGACGCCGCCGATTCTCAGCCCCGCTCCGCCGGCGCCTTGCCCGCCGGANNTCGCGCTTGGATTTCTCCACCGGGAAGCGGAGCGAGGATTGGTTCTGGGGCTGCAGCTTTTGAAGCGTGGTCAGGTCGCGCAAGGTTTGCTTGGCCAGCGGCGTCTCGGCGACCGTCTCCCCGCCGCCGCCCGGTGCGCGCATCCCGCCGTTCCCGCCGCCGCCTCCTCCTCCCCCCCACGAGCCGAGGTTGATGTAATGGATCTGGCCCGTTTTCTTGGACGAGGGCAGGCTGGGATTGATGATGATGAAAAGGAGGAGCAGGGCATGGGCCGCCCCGGAGATATAAAGGGCCCGCTTGAAGGCCCCGTTGGAAGGGCCGGACAGCGCGGTCATTTTTCCTTGTCCTTGACCTCTTTCGGCTCGGTCATCAGTCCCACCGTTTCGACTCCCGCCTTCTTGGCGATATCCATGACCTCGACGATGAAGCCGTAGGGGATGTCCTTGTCGGCCTGCAGGAAGACGATCTTCTTGCTCCTGCCGCCGAACACGTTCTTGAGGGTATTCTCCAGCAGGTGGATATTGATGGTCCGGTTTTCGATCTTAATGGTTTGGTCGAGCTCGACGGTCAGCCGCACCCCATCCTCGGCCGGGGCGTTGTCGGTTTCGGCCGTGGGCAGGTTGACGCCGATGCCGGACTGCATGAGCGGGGTCGTGACCATGAAGATGACCAGCAGGACGAGCATGACGTCGATGAACGGCGTGACGTTGATCTCCGAGAGCGACGTCCCGATGCCGCGTTTGGAGCGGACCGAGGACAGCTTAGGGAGTACCATAGAGGCGCTCCGCGATGCTCAGGAGCTCGAGGGAGAAGTCTTCCATGTCGGTGATGCGGTCCTTGATCGTATGGAGGAAGGCGTTGTAGGCGATGACCGCGGGAATCGCGGCGAAGAGTCCGACAGCCGTGGCGATGAGGGCCTCGGCG
>PMCY01000283.1:0-2816 GCA_003154255.1 Candidatus Aminicenantota bacterium
GCCCGCCGGCCGGAGCGGCGGGCGGACGGCCTCCCATGGGCCCCGGAGGGCCGGGCGGAGCGGGCGCCAACCAGCCGGCCATCGGCAAATTTATCGATCTCGGGGGCGGCGCGGCCAACGCCGTCATCTCGTCCGACCTCCAGAAATCGGCGGCCGGCTATCCCCTGCCCAAAGAGCTCAACGCCGTCCTGAAGCACGATTCCCCGGGCATTTTGGGAATGTCCTACGAAAATCGATTCTACCTGACGCTCAAGGCCAAGCCCGGATTCGATGCCCTCTACCCGGCCATCGGCCGGACCATCGCCGGCGCGGACGTGCTGAAGAAACTGGCCAAGGACGACGCCGTGCGCAGCGTCCGCATCATCCGCGTGGGTCAGGCGGCCAAGGACTTCAAGACGGACAACGAGTCCTTCAAGAAGCTGTTGGATGCCGTAAAATAGTCCGGCTCAGGATTTCATCCGGGCGATGAGGGCTTCGAGATAACGGGACTTCATCTGTCTCGAGGCCAGGGCCTGTTTGAGGGGCGGCATCTTGAGGATGGCGCCCATGATGGCGGCCATGGCCCGGTGGCTCCAGAGGGCCCGGTTATCGAAAATCAGATCCTGAAGCGTGCCCTTCTCGATGGCCATCAGCACGGCTTTGTGCACCGAGTCGAGCGGGGTGATGACCCGGGCCGGCCTGGAAACTAATCCCAAGCTTTTAGTCTTGCAGGCCCGGACGCAGACGCCGCACCCGAGGCAGATCGATTCATCCACGCGGGCCGTCTTTTTCCGCGGCTTGTGGGGATCGTTGGAAGAGACGAGGCACATCGCCTCGACCGGGCAGAGGACCGCGCATTCGCCGCATCCTGTGCATGTTTCCCGATCGATCCGGGGAATGAAATTCGTCGTGTGGATGGCCCGCAGGCTGCCTAGCCGCCGCGCGGCGATGAGCGCCTCGCAGCAGCAGCCGCAGCAGTTGCAGATGAAGCTGACTTCCCGGCGCACGTTCTCCCCGAATTGGACGAGATTTCGGTTATAGGCCTGCTGGAGGAGATCGAGCCCTTCCTTGACGTCCACGGAGCGGGCGTAGCCGTGTTTGATAAGCGCCGCGGCGGTGTTGCTGAAGGTCATGCAGATGTCCAGGGGCGCATCGCAGGCTTTCCCCAGGTGCCCCAGCTTATGGCGGCAGTAGCACAGGCCGACGCCGCGATGCGCAGCGGTCCTGATCACGTCGCTGGCCCGCTCATAATCGAGCGTATGGAGGGCGTTGTCGGCCGTCAGGACGGGCTCGTGGACGAAGGCCCGGCCGAGCTTGGTCTCCATGCCGAAGAGAGCGGTGATGAAGTCCTCCTCGATGTTGATGTACTGATGAAGCAGCTCCGCCAGAAGCTTCTGATCGATGTCGCCGCGAAACCGCATCATCGAGAATTCAAAAAACCCGGCCATGGGCGGCGGCAGGACATAGAGGTCGCGGGTCCGCCCCGTCGTATCGAGCAGAAGACAGCGCGAAGCCAGCTCGTCCAGAATCTTTCGCGCGTCGGCCGGCCTCATTTTCCAGATGCGGGCGGCCGTCGCCGCGGTGAAGGGCTTGATCGGGAGCTGGGCGACAAGCGACGCTTCCTTCTTCGTCATCAGGATGGAGAGGATTCCGTGCAAGGACCTGGAATCCGGGGCGCCCTGGGGAAAACGGTTCAATCGCCCGATCAAATCATCATAACCGGTTCGCGCGTCGAGATGAGCCATACCGTCCTCTTGGGCGGAAATCTACAGGCCGGAAGTCTTGCTGTCAAGTCGGCAGAAGCCTCAGGGGCGGCGGCGGTCGAAGAGGACCGCCACGAGGCCGTCGCTAATAGACCGATTGGCCGTGACGTTCTTGCCGCCGCGTTCGCCGGAATTGCTCTGGACGATGACGAGGGCCCGCCGCGACGGAAACCAGCGGACGACGCCGTTGTGCCCCCAGTCCTCCGAGCCGCGCGTCCAGATTTCATCCGTTCCATCCGGCGCCTTCGAAACGAACCAGCCGAGAGCGACATCTGTGTCCGTCAGCTGCCGCCGCGGCGTCCACATCATCTTCAGGCTGCTCTCGTTGAGGAGACGTCCGCCGGTCAAGGCCTCGAACCAGCGATGGAGGTCGCCGACATTCGAGTAGATGCCTCCCGACCCGATGAACCCCCAATTATGCCCAAGGTCGGCGGGATCGAGGGGTCTGGTCATGGACGCGGCGGAATATGGCGAAAGACCGGCCGTTTCATCCCAGAACTTCGTATCCGTCATTCCCGCGCGGGTCAGGATGGTTTCTCGGACGAACCGTTCAAAAGAACGGCCCGAAACGACCTCGATGACGGCGGCGAGCAATTCGTAGTTTTCGTCGGAATAGGAAAAGCCCGTTCCCGGCGGGAATTTCAGCGGGTCATGCAGAATCGCCGCCACCGCCTTTTCCCTTTTGGCCATTCCGTCCGCGACGTATTTCTGGCCAAGTCCGGAGGTATGGAGAAGCAATTGATCGAGGGTCACGGACGATTTGTCTTTCGGGACGTCCGCCAGGAACTTCGGAAGAGTATCGCCGAGTTCAAGAAGGCCTTTTTCTTTCAGCATCAGCACGGCGATCGCGGTGAACGATTTCGTGATCGAAGCCAAATTGAAGAGCGTCCTCGCGGTCGTCCGCTCGGTCCGGGCCGAATCCAGCCAGCCATAGCTGGATTGAACAATCAACCGGCCGTCCACCGAGACGAGAACCGAATACGCAAATCCCGCGTCCGCGGTCTGGAGAAGGTAATTCTCGAGCCTGTCCTTGAGGCTCGCCGGGCCGGCGGCTTTTTGAAGATGGCTCCGTCC
>PMCY01000283.1:2889-6345 GCA_003154255.1 Candidatus Aminicenantota bacterium
GGAACCCCTCCGTTCAGGGATCTCCTGGATGGAATGAAAACGTACCCCTGCGGGCACAAACGCTCCTTCGCCGATTTCGTCGTGGTTTGGCTGAAAATCGGCGGACTGCTGCGCGAATACGAGGATTACACGTTCATCGCCCGGGCCCTGGCCGGCGAATTGAATCGCCAAAATATCCTTTACGCCGAGGTCCTCTTTTCACCAGCGCGGGACTCGACCGCGCATCTTGAACCCGACCGGATCACGGAAGCCGTCGCCAAGGGATTTACGGAAATGCCCCCCGCTGCACTCGCTTGCGGTTTTAATACGCAGGCGAGTGCGGCGGAATCGGATCCCCAGGCAAAGCCTGGGGCCCCTGCCGCCGTCCGCCTGATCGCCGATTTTGTCCGTGATAACGGTCCGCGGGAAGCCGATAGGACGCTCGATGCGCTCCTGGCCATGGACAATAAAATCATCGCCGGGATCGGCCTCGGCGGTTCGGAGGCGGCGTTCCCCCCCGCACCGTTTGCTCCGGTTTTCGAGAAGGCCCGGGCCGCCGGCCTGCGCACCCAGGCCCACGCCGGAGAAAGCGCCGGTCCGGAAAGCATATGGGAAGCGATCCGGGAATTGCACATCGACCGCATCGCCCACGGCGTCCGGGCCCGCGAAGATGCCAAGTTGTTGGCGTATTTGAGGGACTCCGGAATTTCCCTCGACATCTGCCCTACCTCCAACATCCGAACCGGCGCGATCGAGAATATCGCCGATCATCCGGCCGCTGATTTTCTGCGCCGCGGCCTTAAAATCGGCCTGAGCACGGACGATCCGACCCTTTTCGGCGTCAGCCTGGCCGAGGAATTTGCGTCACTGGTCCAGGCGTTCGGGCTCACGAAGGACGAAGTCCGTTCGCTCCTTTTCAACGCTGTCGACGCCGCCTGGTGCGGACCGGAAGAAAAATTCCGTTTGGGGGCCGCCATCGGAGAATTTTTCGGCCCGGCTCAAAACTCGATACAGCCGGATCCGAAATAATCCGGACGAACTTCGGGGCGGCGTTTTTTTCCTGCTTGACAATACTGTTATACTGTTCTATTTTAGTATAACAGTCATATGAAAGTCCCTGGATATCTCGGCATAAAGATCGACTTTCAATCCGCGCTCCCCGTCTATGAACAAGTCAAACGGGCCATCAAACTGGCCATTTTGACGGGCACTTTGAAAGATGGGGAGGCCGTCGCTTCCATCCGCGATTTGGCCCAGCGGCTGCAGATCAATCCCAACACCATCATCAAGATTTACGGCCAGCTTGAAACCGAAGGATTTCTTGCTTCGCGGCCAGGGCTTGGCTATTTCGTTCGATTTGAAATCGCCTGCGGGGGAAACGACCGAAGCCCTCTCTTTGAGGCGCTCTCCGAGGATTTCGTCCACCAGGCCGTCGAACTTGGATTCACCCGGGAGGACATTCAAAAACAGATCGACAAGATATTCGACCGGACCACGGGCAAACCGCGGCACGGCCAATAGGAGGATCAGGTGCTTTCCATTCGGGACCTGCATTTCAGCTACGGCAAACGCTCCGTGTACACGGGTTTCAACCTCGACATCCCGGCCGGACAAATCTGCCTGTTGACCGGGATCAACGGAGTCGGCAAAAGTACTCTGCTTCGCCTCATCGCCGGCGTTCTCCGTCCGAAGAAAGGGACAATCGTCTACCCGGAGACGATGGGCGGCGAGCCCCGCCGTAAGATCGGTTTCATCTCCGACCAATTGAGTCTCTATGAAAGCTTGACTGTCGATCAAACCATCCGCTTTCACTGCGACGTTTTCGGCCTGGATCGGATCGACGACCGGCTCATCCGCCTCACAAAAATCGAGGGCGGCCGGCGCGTCAAGGAGCTGTCCACCGGCCAACGAACGATCCTCCATCTGAATATGATCTTGTCGCTTGATCCCGAACTTCTCCTCATCGACGAGGTCATCCACTCGATCGACGCCTACCTCCGGCGCGTTTTTCTTGAGGAACTGATCGCCCTGATCGCCCGGAAGCGCGTCACCGTGCTGATGGCCAATTTGAATTTCCATGATATCGAAGCCCTCATCGAGCGGGTCATCCTCCTGAAGTCCGGGACGATCGCCGTCGACGAGCCTATCGAAACGCTGAAGAAAAAAGTGAAGAAAATCATAGCCCCGGCCCCACCCGCCGGCCTGACCATCCTCTCTCAGCGCCCGTTTCCCGACCGGTCGGAATACTACGTCTATCCTTACCTCGAAAATTCCGCTCTGCGCGATGTCGAGGTCGTTGATTTGGATTTGACCGAGATCGTCGCCGCTTTTATCGGAGGAGAATATGCTGCGTAAAGAAGTCCGTGATGCCCTTCGCCGATTGGCGGAATGCCTGATTCTCCTCGTCGCCGTTCCCTTGGGGTACATCTGGGACCGGGCCATCGTCCATTACGGCTGGCGCTTTGTTGATATCGTGCCCGCCGTTTTCACGGCGACGATTTTCCTGTTCGCCGTCTATTCCGGGGTGTCGCTTTTTTCGTCCGAAAAAAAAGATCGGGCCCTGGAGTATATGCTGTCCCTGCCGGTCTCCCGTTCCAAAATCGTATTAGCCAAGGTTGTCCCGCGCCTGTCGATCCTCGTCGGCCTGTGGGGCGGCTTTGCTATTCTCGCCGGGAAGGGTTGGAACTGGATCATTCTCGTTTTTCTTCTCTTTTTGTTTTTCATAGCCGCGTCGCTCAGTATCGCCATCGATTCCGCCGTCATCGGATTGTTGGGCGTCTTCCTTCTTTTCGGCGCGTTCGACCTGTCCTCCTCCACCCTCACATTCGTCGCCTGGAAACTCGGCCTCATTTCCTCAATTCATAATGTTTGGTTCGGCTGGACCGCGGCGGGCGTCTTGATTCTGGGGCCGTTCGCTGCCGCGTTCCTGCTGGTCATCCGAAATCTGCAGGCCATGCCCTTGCGCCTCCAGATGCGCCCGTACTACCGATTGGCCCTGCCGTCCTTTCTCGTTGTGATTTTCCTGATTTTGAAATTCTTCGGAGCCTATCTCGCGGCAACGGGCCGCTTGGGCTGAATCAATTATTTTTCGTTAGTACGAGGCCGGTTAAAAGGAACTTCTTCTCGGTTTATTGGCCAGATCTATAATTCGAAGCGGTAGCTGAATTTCAGCAGAAAGATATTCTCGCCCGGGGCCCGGACCACCTGNNACGAAATAGAGCATCGAGCCGGGGCGGTACTCCCAACGCAGGACGATCGTGCCGCGCAAAGAGCGCAGGCCGAAGTCGGGATCGGCGAAAGAGAATGGTTGGGCCGGGCCGGCCCCGTCCGGATCGACCGTGTAGCGCGCACCGTCGTAGCTGATCGACGAACCGTTCTTCCCATAGACGTCGAAACGGAAAGTTCGGACGGCGTCCAATTCCTTAAACAAACGGTAGTCGCCGGTGCCGATATACGGCTGCAGATAGGCCTGCAGGC
>PMCY01000149.1 GCA_003154255.1 Candidatus Aminicenantota bacterium
TCCCCGTAGCGCTACCAGCCTTGAAAGCCTGATTTCCCTTGATTTTAAAAATCGCCGATCGACCCGTATGGGCATGCGGCCCGGGATCCGCTTCTTGACCCGCAAGCCGGATCGATCCGTTCCGCTCCTTCAGGATCGATCGGGCGGGACGAGGGGAAGATCCAGCCAGGCCAATCCGATGTCCCGGTTCATGTGGCTGCGGCTGTCGCCGCCCGGGGCGTCATAAAGAATGGCCAGCCGGTCCTTGACCTTGATGACCGAAGGAAGGCCTATGCATTTCCGGCTCCAAGCGCAGTTTTTTCCGTCCAGGACCACGGCTTTCCGCGCCGCGTCCCAATGGTCCAGATCCTTGGTCCAATAGACCCACACCGCATCCGTGTATTCGAATTCGTCCAGGCCGATGTGGTTGGTGAAAAGAAACCAGGTCTGGTTCGCCTCTTCGAAATACAGCGAGGAATTTTCGACCTGCTCCTCGGGGGAGAAGATCGGCCGAGGATCGATCGTCCACGGCCCGTTCAGGTTTTTGGTCCGGGCGATGCCGATCGTCCTTTTCATGGAGGCGCTGAAGAACATCCGGTATTCGTCGCCGGATTTGATGACGTGGCCGGGACTGGCCGTGTCCGCATAATACGTGCCGGGCGCTGTCCGAAAGGGGATCACATCTTTTTGCTTGGTCCAAGGCCCGGAGGGGGATTCGCCTATGGCCTTCATCGTCAGGTAGGGGAACGCCGGAATCAGGTCGGGCGCCGGCGAGGTATGAGGCGTGCCCAGATAGAACATGTGCCAAGTGCATCCCTCGCGAAAAACTACTCCGTATGAGGCCGAGGCCGCGTCGTCCTCGCCGGGCGACCCAAAATCCAGGATAGGCCCCTTAGGCGCCCAATGGACGAGATCGCGGCTGACGGCCAGACAGGCCAGCCAACCCCGCGGTCCGGCGCCGTCGTAATGCAGGTAGTAGGTCCCATCGCTTTCAAAAAGCCAGATGTCCCGCGCGCCCAGCTCGTCGCATCTCCCGGGGCCGCCGCCGTGCCTGTAGACCGGACCGTCGTCACGGGCATCGAGCCGATAAGGGGCGGCGGGACGATTGTCGGGGTAGGCGCCGGTGGCGGAGTTCGGGATAATCCGTGAGCCCGAAGAACGCGGGAACAAGCGTGCGCCGCATCCCGCCGGCAACAGAATCGCCAAGATCAACCCGGCCTGAAAAATCGATACGGACATCCGCGAAGTGGACATGGATAAGCACTCCGTCGATCGGACCTCTCTACCAAGTTTATTCTATCAACGAACGAAGGCGGACGGAATGCCCGATCTTTTCCTGATCCTCCGCGCGACCATGAAGCTTGGTGCCCCTCCGCAAGATGCATCGCCGTCCGGAGACAGAGAACGCAAATCCGCCCTTTTGACATACGCTCCTTTCGGATTTATCATCTCTCTAGAGGTGCGGCCATGAAGATCATCACTTATACGCTCCTCTTCGCGGTCCTCGGATTGATCGCCGGCTACCTGCTCTACGGAATCGTCGGCGGAGTATTCATCGATCCCCGGCATATTCTGGCCGCTCCCGCCGCCGCCGAAGCCGATGCGGCGCCGGTTCCGTTCGATTTGGAAAAAATTCGGGCCCGGGTCTATCTGGCCGGGCTGATCGGCGCCCTGACCGGCCTGCTGTTCGGCTTCCTGACGGGAGGAAAGAAAAAATCCTCTTTTTTTTGATTCGGCGGATGAGGTGAAAGCGGGTCTTCCGCCGGTCAAGGAAGGAAGCCTCCGCGGTGCCATTTACAAAAGGCCGCGGAATCAATAAAGTTGGGGCGGAGGACGTCATGACCAAATCCCATCGGATCACGCTACTCGGGGCCGGCTTGATCGGCACGTTTTACACCATGACCATCCACGGCCGGCGCGGCCGGGACCGTATCCACACGATCTGCGCCCAGACGTTGGAAGAAGCCGAAGCCTTTGCCCGGAAGTGGGGTATCCCCAAGTGGACGGCCGATCTCAAAACGGCGATCGAAGATCCCGAAACCGACCTGGTCATCATCGGCCTGCCCAACAACTTGCACAAGACCGCCTGTCTCCTGGCGGTTGAAGCGGGCAAGCCGTTCCTCTGCACCAAGCCCCTGGGCCGAACGNNAAAACCCTCAAGGCCCTGGCTTCGGTCCGGGCCGGAGCGCTGGGCCAGGTTCTCTGGGTGCGCTCGCGCGAGACCCACCCCGGGCCGCATAGCGCCTGGTTCTGGGACAAGGAGATCGCCGGGGGCGGAGCCATTGTCGATATGGGCTGCCACTGCATCGAGATCATCCGCAATTTCATCGGCAAAGGCGTCCGGCCCGTCGAGGTCCTCTGCACGGCCGACACCCTCGTCCACCCCATCGCCGCCGAGGATTCGGGGATCGGGCTCATCCGCTTCGAGAACAAGGCCATCGGCCAATTCGAGGTCAGTTGGACCTTCCGCGGGGGCATGGATCTGCGCGATGAAGTGGCCGGCACGGAGGGGACGATCTGGCTCGACCATTTCCTGCGGACGGGGTTCGAGATGTTCAGCGCGGTCGGCCAAGGCGGGTATGTGGCCGAGAAGGCTGAAGGGGACAAGGGCTGGATGTTTCCAGTGGGCGATGAGGTCCACGAGCTCGGCTACGTCGACATGTTCAACGACATGCTCGACGCCCTGGACGCGGGAAAGGCTCCCATGGAAACGCTCCGTGATGGATACATCGTCAACGCCATCATCGACGCCTGCT
>PMCY01000132.1:0-5785 GCA_003154255.1 Candidatus Aminicenantota bacterium
ATCCCTTCTTCCTCGGCCACGCTCTTGAGGATGACGGCTTCCCGGCCTTCCTTTTGGTGACGGGCCAGGTTGACCATCAAGCGCGTGCCATAACGGCCTTTCGTCGAAAGCTTGAGCATGGCGAGGGCTCCTTNNGCCGGCGGGGGCCGTGCGGCGAGGTGTTTACAAGAGGAAACGGACATTGTATCCTAGACCTTTCCCCGAACGTCTCCATCAAAAGGATGTCCTTATGCCTAAAGAAATCCTCCTCGGCGATGAAGCCGTCGCCCTCGGTGCCGTCCAGGCCGGGCTCAGCGGGGCCTATTCCTACCCCGGGACGCCGGCCTCCGAAATCATGGAATACCTGATCCGGGTTTCGGACGGCGGGCGGGCCTTCCACGCCGCCTGGTCGGTCAACGAAAAGACGGCCTTTGAAGAGGCCTTGGGATGCGCCTTCGCCGGCAAACGGGCTTTCGTGTCCTTCAAACACGTCGGCCTCAACGTGGCCGCCGACCCGTTCATGAGCGCGGCCTTGACCGGAGTCCAGGGGGGATTCATTGTCTGCTCGGCCGACGATCCCGGCATGCACAGCTCGCAGAACGAACAGGACAGCCGGTTCTATGCCCAGTTCGCCCAGATCCCCTGCTTTGAACCGGCCGATCATCAGGAAGCCTACGACATGACCCGCGAGGCCTATGATCTGTCCGAGCGACTGGGCCTGCCGGTCATGGTCCGGATGACGACCCGGCTGTCCCACAGCCGGGCCGGAGTGGAGACTCTTCCGGCCCGCCCGCAGAATCCTCATCACCGCGGGGCCAAGGAATGCTGGACGCTCCTGCCCTCCAATGCCCGCCTGCGCTTCAAACGGGTCCTGGAGCTCCAGGCCGAGCTGGTCCGCTACGCCGACGCTTCGCCGTTCAACCGGCTGGCCCTCAATCCCGGGGATCGCCGCCTGGGGATCATCGCCTCGGGCCTGGGCTACAACTATGTCATGGAAAATTTCCCCGACGAGACCAGTCGGCCCTCGATCCTCAAGATTTCCACTTACCCTCTCCCCGAAACAAAAATCCGCGAGCTGGTGGCCCACGTCGACTCCGTCCTGGTGGTCGAGGAGGGCTTTCCGCTCATCGAACGGCTCCTGCGGGGACTCTATGGAGTTCCCGGCAAGAAAATCCTCGGCAAGATCGACGGCGCACTGCCGCTTCAGGGCGAGCTCACGCCCGAGACCGTCCGGGCCGCGGTCGGACTGCCCGCCCTGGCCCGCCAGTCTTGCGAGGGCTTCCCCTTGGCCAACCGGCCGCCCCAGCTGTGCGTCGGCTGTCCCCACGCCGACACATTCAAGGCCCTCAAGACCGCCTTGGCAGGCCAACCGGAGGCCGTCATCTTCAGCGACATCGGCTGTTATACCTTGGGCTATTTCCCGCCGCACAACGCCGTCGACACCTGCGTCTGCATGGGGGCCAGCGTGGGCATGGCCCACGGCGCGGCCGACGCCGGTATCCATCCGGCGGTCGGCGTCATCGGCGATTCCACGTTCGGCCACTCCGGCATGACCGCCCTGCTGAGCGCGTCCGCGGCCGACGCCCGCATGGTCCTGGTCATCCTGGACAACGGCACGGTGGCCATGACCGGCACCCAGCCCAGCTTCGCCACCGGGCAGCGTCTCCTGGAAATCGTCGCCGGCCTGGGCATCGCCAAGGAGCATGTCCGGGTCATTACGCCGCTGCCGAAATTCCACGAGGAGAACACCCGCGTTTTCCGCGAGGAGATCGCCCACCCCGGCCTGTCCGTCGTCGTTGCCGTGCGCGAGTGCCTTGAAGAAGCCAAGAAGAAGAACAAGCTTGGAGGAGCCCAGTGAGCGAGATGCGCAAGCAGGACATCATTCTGGCCGGCGTCGGCGGGCAGGGCATTCTGTCCATCGCTTTCGTCATCGATAGCGCGGCTCTGCGGGAAGGGCTCTCCGTCAAGCAGGCCGAGGTTCACGGCATGGCCCAGCGGGGCGGCGCCGTAACCTCCCACCTGCGGCTGTCCCGGGACCGCGTCTGGAGCGATCTGATTCCGCGCGGGGAAGCCGACCTCATCCTCAGCGTCGAGCCCCTGGAGGCCCTGCGCTATCTCGATTTCCTCAAACCGGGCGGCCGGGTGGTGACGAGCAGCACTCCCTTCATCAACATCCCCGACTACCCGGATAAGGCCGCACTCCTGGCCCGCATCAAGGCTGTTCCGGGCAGCGTCATCGTCGACTCCGAAACCCTGGCCAAGCAGGCCGGCTCGAGCCGGGCCCAGAACACGGTCATGCTCGGCGCGGCGTCGCGGTTTCTCCTTCCCGGCGAGGACGGGCTCCGGGAAAGTATTCGCCTTCTTTTCGGAAAGCGCGGGGACAAGATCCTGGAGGCCAATCTGAAGGCCTTCGAGGCCGGGAAACAGGCGGCGGCCTGAGTTTGCCATGGCCATCGATTTCAAGTCCATCGACCGGATCTTCGCCGCCGCCGAAGCCGACGGCCGGACGACTCTCTTCGAGCACGAAGTCTATGCCGTGCTCCGGGCGGCCGGCGTAGCCACGCCGCGTTTTCTCTTCGTTCCGCGCGGAAACCGCATCGCCGCCCGGGACCTGGCCGGGTTCAAGTCGCCGGAGCTGGTTCTTAAGATCACCGCCCCCCTCATCCAGCATAAAACCGACGTGGGCGGCGTCGTCTTCGTCAAGAATTCGCCGGCCGCCGTCAAGGCCGCCCTGAAAGCGATGACGGCCGCCGTCCCGCGCCGCTTTGTCGACTGGCTTAAGGAAAAAAAACTGCCCGAGGCCAAGGTCTTGACGCCGGCGGCCGTGTCGGCCGATCTGCGCGGTGTCCTCATCTGTGAAAAAGTCGCCTTCGAGAAGTTCGGTTTCGGCACGGAGCTTTTGCTGGGCGTCCGCCATTCCCGCGAGTTCGGGCCGGTCGTGTCGCTGGGCGCGGGCGGGGTCGAGGTCGAGTATCTCAATGCCCGCCTCAAGGAAGGCCGGGCCGTGTCCATGGCCTCCGCTCATATGCTGGCCCGGAACGGGATCCTGCCCCATCTGTCCGCATTAGCCGTCTTCGACAAGTTGGTCAAGCCGTTCCGCGGCAAGCCCGCCGTCATGAGCGCCTCCGCCCTGCGCGATGTCTATGCCGCTTTTCTGGCTTTGGCCGCCCATTATTCGCCATACCGGCGCGGCGGGGGATTCGTCATCGAAGAGGCCGAGGTCAATCCCTTCGTCGTGGTTAAGGGCCGGCTCATGCCCCTGGACGGGCTGTGCCGATTCTCCCGGGCTGCCGTCGACGTCCATGATCGACCCGTGGCCGGGATCGGCCCACTCCTGAAACCCGCCTCGGCTGCCGTCATCGGCGTCTCCGAGAAAATGAACATGGGCCGCATCATCCTGCGGAACATCCTCAAAATGGGCTTCGCCAAGGAGCGCCTCTATGTCATCAAACCGGGGATGGCCGAGATCGACGGCTGCCGCTGTTTTACGTCCGTGGCCGATCTGCCCGAGACGGTCGATCTCTTCGTCCTGACCCTGGGGGCCGAAGTCTGTGCCGACGTGGTCCGGGACCTCATTGCCCACGGCAAGGCCCGCTCCGTGATCATCATCGCCGGAGGCATGGGCGAGAAGTCGGGTACCCGGTCCATCGAGAGCCGCATCCAGGCCATGCTCGCCGCCGGCCGGGCCGAAGCCAAGATCACCCCGGTCATCAACGGCGGAAATTGTCTGGGCATCTACTCCAAGCCGGGGCATTACGACACCACGTTCATTCCCGATTACAAACTGCAATTCCCCAAGACGCCCCCGTCCGGCCTGGTCTATGTCAGCCAGAGCGGCGCCTTTATGATCACCCGCATCAGCCGGCTGCAGCAGTTCGAGCCGATGTACGCGGTTTCCATGGGCAATCAGATCGATTTGCGCGTTTCGGACTACCTCAATTACCTGAAGGACGAGCCGGAGGTCAAAACCCTAGCCGTATATGTGGAGGGGTTCAAGCCGGGCGACGGTTACCTGACGGCGCTGGCGGCCCGGGAAATCCTCAAGACCCCGGGCCGGTATGTTGTTTTTTATAAGAGCGGCCGGACGCCGGAAGGCCGGATGGCCTCGGCCGGGCACACCGCCTCGGTGGCCGGAGACTACGGCATCTGCCGGGCCGTTCTGGAAGAGACGGGCGTGATTGTCGCCGAGACCATCCTCGAGTACGAAAATTCCATCACCGCGTTACACGCCCTGAGCGGCAAGCCGGTCTCCGGAAACCGGGTCGGACTGATCAGCAACGCCGGATTCGAGAGCGTGGCCATGTCCGACAACCTGAAGAACGGCGAGACCCTCGTCTTGGCCGAATTCGCCAAGGCGACCAAGGACCGGTTGGCCGCCGCCTTGTCGCCGGCGGGGATCGACCGTCTCCAGGACGTCAAGAATCCCATGGACACGACCCCGATGGCGGCGGACGAACCGTTCGCCGAATGCGCCCGGGCCGTGATCGATGATCCCAACGTCGACTGCGCGGTCGTTTCGCCCGTGCCCATGACGGTGGCCCTGAACACCCTGCCGAAGGGGGAGGGCCACGGGGAAGATATCGCCGCCCCCGGCAGCCTGCCCTCGCGCCTGATAGAGATCATCCGGGCCTGCCCCAAGCCGGTGGTTGTCAATATCGACGCCGGGACCTCCTACGATCCGATGGCGGCTATGATCGAAGAGGCCGGCATTCCCGTTTTCCGCCGGTCCGACGAGGCGGTTAAGTTCCTGCGGAAATTCGTGGCCGTGCAGTTGCGCTTGAAGAATCTTTACGGGCGCTGAGCGCAGGTTCCGATTCTTCTCCGTTCAAGCCTCCCCGATTCGCACGTATTCCGCCAGCAAACGAAGATAGACGCGATATTGCTCCAGCGAAACGCCCGGGGGCGTCTGGTGGTCGACGCTGGGAATGAAACCGCCGGTCTTCATCAACGGCCGGATCCTTTCGAATTCGGCCCGCATGGCCTCTTCGCCTCGGTTCATGACCATCTTATCAAAGTGGCCGACCATCCGGAGGCCGGGGAATTGGCGGCGCAGGGCCATACCGTCGACTCCCGCTTGCCGCTCCAGCGGCAGGACGCCGGCCACACCCACCGCCTGCAGCCAGGGGACGAGCCGGGTCACGTCGCCGTCGGTGTCCACGATCAGGATGATCTCGTGCTCGTTCAAGACCTCCATCAGGCGCCGGTAGTAGGGCGCGCAAAACTCCTCGAAGACCGCTTGGGAGATCATCGGTCCCAGGTTGTAGCTCATATCCTCGGCCAGGGTCATGAACGTCGGCGGGCAGACGGCGGCCATTCTACGCACGAGCTCAAGGTTGAATTCCAGGAGGTCGCCGTTGATCGCATGGACGAGCTCGGGCTCGTCGTAGAAGGCGTAGCTGAGCTTCTCAATGTCCATCAGTGTCCGCGGGAACCAGAAGAACCCTTCCAGCGTGGCCCAGACCACGGCCTCTCCGCGTTTCTGCCGTTCCCCCCAGGGGCGCATGGACTTGATCGCCCGGGAATGGTCCGGATAGAGCCGCGGCTTGACCCGGCGGTAGTCGTCCATGCCGGCCACGACGCCCTCGACGTGGTGCTGGGTGGCTTCGATGGTCGCCTGGGTCGTGCTGAACCAGAATTGCTGGTAGGGATCCAGCCCGAACCAGCGGGCGATCTCGAAGACCCGGTCGAAGGTCAGCTTGCGCGGCAAGCCCTCGCCGTGCCAGCGCTCAATCGTCTTGTCCCACCACATCGCCCATTCCCAGACGGGCAGGCGATCCACGGGCTGAAAATTCATCACGGCCCGGAA
>PMCY01000132.1:5806-6166 GCA_003154255.1 Candidatus Aminicenantota bacterium
GTCACTGCCCTCCGAGGGTCTTGGTCTTGAAATGATCTTGACAGCACCGGCTGCACGATAGCAATGAGGCGCTCCGGAAGCCGCGCCGTTTTCGGCGCGGATTACGGAGTCACTCTCGTTTGCTTGGTTCGGGATCTCTTCCTCATTGCGGCAGATTGCCCCATGCATCGAGAAGGTCGTTATGAGCGAGGGTCCCGTAATTGATGCCCGGTGAGAACTTCGCGTATGGTTTTCCACGCTTCTTCTCCGCTTGCCTCAACATCTTATCCTGCTCTTCAACAACGTCTCGAAACTGCTGGTTGTTCAGAACGAAATAGTCCGGCCGTTGTGACGGGGTAGTGGGGACGAACACGAAGACAA
>PMCY01000300.1 GCA_003154255.1 Candidatus Aminicenantota bacterium
CCGAAGCCTACGATTACCTGCGCGTCCTCTACGCCCGCATCGGTGTCGTCCATTGCCTGCGATGCGGAAAGCCGGTCGGTCGCGACACCATCGACGGCATGGCCGAGGCCCTCCTCAAGCTGCCGGCCGGGACGGCCCTCACGGTGTCCTTCCCCTGGCCGGCCGAGAAAGGCTGGGCCGCGCTCAAGAAGCTGGGGTTCTACCGGCTGCTGCGCGACGGGGCGCCCCTGCCCTTCGAAGAGGCCCGCCCGCCCAAGACCGGGACCCTGGACGTCTTCGTCGACCGCCTGACCCTCGACCCGCAGGACCGCGACCGGCTCGTCGATTCCCTGGAGCTCGGCCTCAAGCACGGGGGCGGCCGCGTCCTCGTTCAGGACGGGGACGGGCGGACGTTCCCCTTCTCCGCCGCGCTCGAATGCAAATCCTGCGGGATCGCCTACGAGGACCCTTTCCCCAACCTGTTTTCCTTCAACAGCCCCCAGGGCGCCTGCCCCGATTGCCACGGCTTCGGCGATCTGGCCTCCATCGACGAGGAGAAGATCGTCCCCGATCCGAACAAAAGCCTGAAGGAAGGGGCCATCGAGCCCTGGACCAAGCCCGTCTCCAAGGGGACCATGAAGGAGATGCTGAAAGCGGCCAAGGCCAAAGGCATCCCCCTCGACGTCCCCTTCGGCCGGCTGACGCCGGAGCAGAAGAAGTTCATCATGGACGGGGAGGGCGACTGGTACGGAGTCAAGGGTTTCTTCGAATGGCTCCAGACCAAAAAATACAAGGTCCAGGTCCGCGTCTTCCTTTCCCGCTACCGCAAATACATCGCCTGCCCCGCCTGCCTCCAGACGCGCCTCAATCCCCAGGCCCTGAGCGTCCGGGTGGGCGGCATGTCCATCGGCGAGCTGGTGCGTCTGACCGTCCAGGAGGCCCAGTCCTTCCTGGCCGGCCTCGTCCTCCAGCCCTCGGAGAAGCAGGTTGCCGAGAAGCTCGTCGCCGAGATCCAGAATCGCCTCAAGTTCCTTCTCGAAGTCGGGCTCGACTATATCACCTTGGACCGCATGACGTTCACCCTGAGCGGCGGCGAGGCTCAGCGCATCAACCTGGCCGCGGCCCTGAGCTCTTCGCTGGTCGGCACGATGTTTGTCCTGGACGAGCCGTCCATTGGACTTCACCCCCGGGACAACGGCCGCCTCATCCAAATTCTCAAGTCGCTCAAGGATGTCGGCAACACGGTTCTGGTCGTCGAACACGACCCCGAGATCATCCGGGCCGCCGAGCACCTCATCGACATCGGCCCGCGGGCCGGCGAGCACGGCGGCGAAATCGAATTCAACGGGCCCATGGAAACCTTTCTCCGCGAAGGCCAATCCCTGACCGCCCGATACATGCAAGGCCAGAAGGAGATCTCTCCGCCCAAGACCCGCCGCGAGGCCTACCGCGGTCTTCTCATCCGCGACGCCCACCAGCACAACCTCAAGCACATCGACGTCAGAATTCCGCTCGGCATCTTCACCTGCATTACGGGCGTCTCCGGCTCGGGCAAGAGCACGCTTCTCCACGACATTCTCTACCAAGGCTGGAGCGGCGAGGCCCGCGACGGGTTCGCCGAGATCCGCGGCCTGGAGTTCGTGGACAAGATGATCATGGTCGACCAGTCGCCGCTGAGCACCTCCCCGCGGTCGATCCCGGCCACCTACACCAAGGCCATGGACGGCATTCGCGACCTGTTCAGCAAAACCCGCGAAGCCCGGGCTCACAGCTTCAAACCCGGCTATTTCTCCTTCAACACCAAGGGCGGCCGCTGCGAGGAATGCGAAGGCGCCGGGCGGCAGATCGTGGAGATGCAGTTCCTGTCCGACGTGACCCTGGTCTGCGAGGCCTGCAAGGGCCGCCGCTTCAAGAGCGAGATCCTGGAAGTCCGCTATAAAGGCAAGACGATCGACGACGTCCTGCATCTGACCATCGACGACGCCCTGGAATTCTTTGCCGAGCGCCCGGACATCATCAAGAAGATCCGCCCCTTGGCCGAGGTCGGCCTGGGCTACGTGCGGCTGGGCCAGCCGACGACGACGCTCTCGGGCGGCGAACTGCAGCGCATCAAGCTGGGCTTCCACCTCATCCACGAGCGCGACAAGCATATCCTTTATCTCTTCGACGAGCCGACCATCGGCCTCCACCCGGACGACGTCCTGACCCTGCTGCGGGCTTTCCAGCGGCTCGTCGCCGAAGGCCATTCGCTCCTGGTCATCGAGCACAACCTGGACGTCATCAAGTGCGCCGACCACGTCATCGACCTCGGCCCGGAAGGGGGGATCCGCGGCGGCGAGATCGTGGCCCAGGGCACGCCCGAGGAAGTGGCCCGCTCCAAGAAGTCGATCACCGCCCGCTATCTGCGCAAGGCGCTCAACGGCGCCGCCCGCTGAGCCGGCGGCCCGGGCTCCGATTGATTTCGGGGGGGCGGTGTGCTATACACCGAACCATGGCCCGCAGAAGCCTGGAGACGATCAAGAATGTCGAGCTTTACATCGGCCTGGTGGCCGCTTCGGGGATCATTCTCATCTTCCACCACTACATCCATTACGAATTCCTCCTGCACCTGGCGGCCATCCCCCTGGACATCCTCATCGCCGTCTTCATCGTGGAGAAGTACCTGGAGCACCATGAACAGAAGGAGAAGCGGCGCCAGCTCATGTACATCAAGAGCTTCATGTTCCGCTCGGACATGCGCAATCTCTTCATCTCCAACTTCCACGCCATGAAAAACCCGGCCCTGAGCATGACCTTGATCAAGGCCGCCTCGCTCCAGGAGCTGCGGGCCATGCGCACGGCGGCCGAGGAAATCGAATACAAGTCCCTGGAGGCCATGGAGCCGGTCATCCTCGAATATGTCAAAGCCGAAAGCGTCTGGCACAGCTTCATGGAGCGAGCCATCACCAACAATTTCGAGGGCATCTTCTTCGATATGATCTTCATCCTGCACTTCATCTACGACGTCAAGCTGTTCAAGGAAAACAATCCCGATAAGCTTTTCATTCTGGAAGCCGAGAAGCGCGACCCGCTGATGGTCAAGGCCTGCAAAGTCCTCCATGACGGGATCAAGGCCTTCCTCGATTACGCCATCCAGTTGAAGGAAAAACAGCCGGCCATGTTCGACGAGGTCATGGCCGATTACGAATTGACCGAGCTCATCCGGGGCATCTGAGGCCAGGGTCCGCAGGGCGGAGAATCAGATCAGGTCGTCCGGGCCGACGATCCCGCCCGAGAGGACGATGTTCATGGCCTCGGAGACGCTCCAGGAGACGTCCCGGACCTGGCTTTCCCGGACCACCACCATGAATCCCGCCGTCGGGTTGGGCGCGGTCGGAATGAACACTTTGAGCAGGGTCTCGCCGGCCTTGCGGTCGTTCATCGTCCCGGTCACGAAGCCGATGGACCAGACGCCGGGACGGAACTGCTCGACCAGGACGACCCGCTTGAGGCCCTGGTTCTCGGGGCGGTTGAAGGCCCGGCCGAGCTGCTGGCCGAGGTGGTAGATCGTCTTGACCAGCGGAATGTGGGTGGAAATATTTTCAATCAGGGCGAACAGCCGCCGGCCGATCCAGTTCCCGGCCACGATCCCGAGCAGATATAAAATGATGAGGACCAGAAGGAATCCCAGGCCCGGGATCTTGATCCCCAGCCAGCGCTCGAGATAGGGGGCCGCCTTCTGATCGACGGCCAAATAGAGGAACCGCAGGACGAAATAGCATAGCCCCAGGGGCAGGAGGGCCAGGAGCCCGCGGAAGACATATGTGCGCAGGTGCTTGAAGAAGCGGGACATCAGCGGTTGGCGATCTGGGGGGGCTGGGGCGGCGGGGGCGGGACGACGGCCGGCCGGACGCGATCGCGGCGGCGGCCGAAGTGGGCCCGCCAATAACCCGCGGCGAACCCCAGGAAGAAGACACCTGGAGCCAGGATAACCTGGGACATCGAAATTTTCCAGAAGAAAAAGTTGAATTGGACCGACCCGCTGTTCTGGATGAGCAAAATGATGAACAGCCCGAGGGCGGCGAGCAGAACGATCGTCTTGGTTTTCATAGGCGTTCTCCCCGGCCCGGCCGAAGCCGATTTCAGAGCCATTTTTTCCTCTTGAAAAACGCGGCCATGATCAATCCGATGACGATCATGATGCCCAGGACCAGGAAATATCCCAGCCGCCACTTCAGCTCGGGCATGTGCTCGAAGTTCATGCCGTAGATGCCGGCGATGAACGTCAGGGGGATGAAAATCGTGGAAAT
>PMCY01000275.1 GCA_003154255.1 Candidatus Aminicenantota bacterium
AGCCGCGGATTCGAATCCCGGCACCCTGGAGCGGCCGTTCCTGACCATCAACAAGGCCGCCCAGGTCCTGCAGCCCGGCGAGCGGGTGGTCATTAAAACCGGCGTTTATCGCGAACGCGTCGATCCGGCGCGCGGGGGGGCCGGGCCCGACAAAGTCATCAGTTATGAGGCGGACTCCGGCGCGCAGGTTGTGGTCAAAGGCTCACGCTTGGTCAAGACCGGGTGGGAGCCCTCCATTGGATTCAAACTGGAGCTGCCCGCGGCGGCCCGGGGCAAGGCCAAAATATTTCAACGCCGACTGGACGACCTGGATTTCCGCGGCTACAACCCGTTCGGCATGGCCGGCATCATGCAGGACCGGGTCTATCTGAAACCCAAGCCCGAGGAGCTGTGGAAGTACCTGGCCCGGCGCGGCCTGATTTTCGTGGACGGCCGGCGCCTCAAACAGGTCGAGCTTTATCAGGACCTGGCCGCGGCAGACGGCGCGTTCTGGTGCGAGCACGACGGGTTGGCCGTCCATATCCGCCTTCCCGGAGACGCCGATCCGGCCGGACACGACGTGGAACTGGCCGTCCAGGAACAGGTCTTCGGCTCTCGCACGCGAGGGCTTGCCTATATCCGGGTCAAGGGCATTAATTTTGAACACGCGGCCAATGCCTTCCCGGTACCGCAGCGGGGCATGGTCTCGCTCAACCGCGGACATCACTGGATCATCGAAGATTGCTCCCTTTTCCACGCCAACGGAGTGGCCCTCGATATCGGCGCCCAGGACTGGGACATGATCACTCCTCCCGTCGTCGGCTGCGCCATCGTCCGGCGCAACCATATCGACGACGTCGGCGTCTGCGGCATCGCCGGCATGGCCGTCCAGGACACCCTCATCGATTCGAACCTGATCGAGCACGTCGGCTGGCAGGACGTCGAGCTGTCCTGGGAGACGGGCGGGATCAAGCTGCATCAGGCCGTGAACTGCCTGCTCCGCCGCAATGTCATCCGCCATACCATCCATGCCGAGGCCATCTGGCTCGATTACAAGAACTCCAACACCCGCATCACCGGCAACGTGATGGGCGACAACCTGGAGACGCTGCGGGGCGGGATCTACCTCGAGGCTTCCCAATTTCCCAACATGATCGACAACAACATCATCTGGAAGGCGACCGAAGGTGCCGGCGGCGGATCCTATAACATGCCCGGGCATGGCGGCTGGGGAATCACCGTGGACGGCAGCGACGAGACGGTCTTGGCCCACAACCTCATCGGGTTGACCCAGGACGCGGCCATCAAGTTCCGCAATATCGACAGCCGGATCGTGGGAACCCGGGGTGGCACGGCGCGCCGCAACAAGGTTCTGGCCAATATCTTCTTCCGCTGCGGTAAGGCCATCGATTTTTCCAACCAGGACAACACGGCGGACGGAAATCTCTATACCCGGGATTGGGGCGGGGTGAGCGGCGAGGAGCAATCGGTCGGCCGGGGCCTGAACTGGATCCCCGACGCCGGCGCGATCCTGCGGCTCGATCTGGACGCCTGGCGAAAATATTTCGGCTTCGATAAGAACGGGGCCTATGCCGACATGGCCATCGACGTCGATCTCGACGGCTTGACCATGACCTGGTCGGCGGCCGGCGAAGTGCCCCGCCTGGAGGCGCCGGAGCTTCTGCGGCGGGATCTTCTCGGCCGGGACGCCGGAGCCTCGCGCGAACCGGGCCCCTTGGCCGGCGGTCCGGGCGCGCCGACCCGGGTGAATATCGATCCGCGGCGCTGATCCTCTCCGGTTACATCGCCAGTCGTTAGACGCCCCCGACTTCGGTGGCGAAGGACCAGGTCCCGTCGGTATTCTTGCGGACCGCCATGGGGCGGCCGGCGCGCGTCACGCGGAGCGGGCCGGCGTATTTGATTCCGGTCCGAACCCGTCCGCCCCGGACGCGGGCTTTCAGCCGGGCTCTGTAGCGGATCTTTCCCTCGATGCCCAAATAATCCGCGCCCTTGCCGTTGCGATGAAGACCGTCGTCACCCAGGAGATCCATTTGGAAATAATCCGTGGCGTATTTGGAATGGGCCTGGTTGCGCACACCCCGCAATTGGCCCTCGAAGCTGATCACCCCGGGCCGGTCGGCGGCAATCCTGAAAACGATGGCCTGATCAGGGTGGGAGACGAAGGCCTCGTGGACGTAATGGACGCCGTCGCGGGTATACGTGATTTTCGTGATTCCCGTGTCCAGGTCCAAATCACGGCGGTATTCGGTGGCCGGGGATTTATCCTCGAAATCGAGGACCAGATTTCCCAGGCTCTGGTACTTCTGCTGTTCGACCGGATAGCCCAGGAGGTAGCGCCCGAAGAGATGGTGGGCTTCGATGCCGTGCCCCTCGAAAAGAAGCTTCTGGATTTCGGCCAGCTTGGCCGATCCGCCTTTGACGACGGTCGAATAGGGGGGCCCGTCCAGTAGGATTCTTCGTTGAACTGGAGCCGGTCGTTCGAAACGCTCCCAAAGTACATGGCCGCCAGGCGGCCGTTTCCGATGGGCAGGGCCTCGGCCCACTTGTCCGCCGGATGGTCTTACCAGAGGGTCGTGGCCGGATCGATGGGAGCCTGGCCGAAAAGAGGAAGGCTGAAAAAGCCCAACAGGAGAATCATTCTCTTCATGAGAAACCTCGGAGAGGGGTGTCGGGCGGCTATTTCGCCGCCGGAGCGGGCCGCGCGGAGAACGTCACCCGCGTGAAGCGCTCGGGAATATGGTTGTCGCTGTCGCCGATGCGGCCCCAGGACCAGGCCGGGTTGGCGTCGCTCGGACCGATCGGGAGCTTCTCGAAGCGGCCGAAAAAGATGCGCCACTCGTCGCCGTCCTTGGGCGGAAGGCTGCGTCCGTCGGCCAGATGAGACATCCCGGCCCAGGGAAAAGCCAGTTCAACCGTCCAGCCCCGGCTGATCTTGGAGGCGTCGTTCAGGGTCCCGTCGATATGAACGGCCGATCGCAAGCCCGGGAAATCCCAATCGGTGAAAGCCCAGCGCAATCCGCGCGGATGGTCGCCCCGCCAGAAGGTCTTGGCGTCTCGGTCGTGATTGCCGCCGAAGGTATGGGCGCGGCGCTTGAAAACGTCGAATTCCGGCGTATGATATTTCTTTTGATAAGCGTCCTGCCAGATGAAGAAAACCTCGTAAATCGTGTTCAAGGCATTGATCTCGAATTCGTAATAGCAATCGCGGCCGTCGATGAATACCTCGACGTCGTTCTCCTGGAAGATGGTCGCGTCGCGTTCGGTCAGCGCAGCCGTGACGAACGGCTCCTCGATCCAGAATCCCACATAGAAATTCCGGTCGTCCCAGAGGGCCGCCGCATGGGTTCCGAAAAAGCCCGGCCGGCCGGAGATCATGTCCACGAACCGCGGCGAACGCGGAGCGGCGCGCCAGGCGGCCTCGTCCAGCCGGCCGTCGATGACGATGGGGCCGTCGGCCCGATGACAGACGTATCGGGACAGGTCTTTTTCCGACCAGTCGGGGGTCATGGCATCTCCTTTCGGGATCCCGGGGCCAGGATGACGGCCGCGGAAAGAATGATCCAGGAACTGGGGATTGGATTTCCAGATTGGCGGGACATGATATTTCTTGTCAAGGACGCGGTCAGCATATGCGCCGGACCGGATTCGTGTCAATAAGGAGGGCTCGTCCTTAAGCGAAGGACAAAGCCAAGCTCGGAAGCGGAAGGGCAAACAAGCGTGTTCGCCTTCGCCGGCGAGTGCGCTTAAAAAGAAAATGTTTCACGGCTTTTATCCAAGTTTATTTTGAATGCCGATGTTGACTTTCCAGGGCAGGGAAAGTATTCTCAAAAAGGAAAAATGCTGTAAGGTAGGACAATGGTTATAGCCGATAGCCATTTGAGTCGTCGTGTGGGCTAATCTGTGTCCCATTTCATCGATAATTCCGCTTTCTTTGAAAAAATTTCAATGGATTGGCGTTTATTTTCGTCTTGGGGATATCTTTCGCATTTCAGGGAATGGTTAAAAAATGTGGTATGAAAACTGTTTCAGCGGAATGCTGTTTAATACCTAGTCGAGAGGTTTTGAAAGAAAACCAGAACAGAGCATTCGGAAGGAAGGCCGGCAGCCGAAATACGGGACCAAATGATGGTTGAAAGGAAAGGAGTTCCCATGAAAGCACGAAATGCGTTGATTTTTGTTCTCGTCTCCGCGGCGCTTCTTTTTCTGGGTGTCGCCCAGAATCGGGCGCAGGTCCCCGCCAACCGCGCCAGCACTATTGAAAGACTGGCCAAACGCGCGCAAATGGCCAAACAACGGCAAGCGGCCGCGGACCGGCGTGCCGCCGCCCTCGCCGAGACGAGCGTTGCGGGCAAACGCAATCAACGGGCCGCGGCAGTTCCCCCCCCCGGCGGGACGCCCGATTATTTCGGCATTTACCCCAATTATGTCAACAGCCCTTTGCCAGCCCTCAATTCCCTCGGGGGCGTTATTCCCGGCACCGGCATCCGCAAATTTATCGACTCGCTGCCGGGCTTGGGCTCGGGCAACGCCAATAATCTCGGCCAATACATCCCCATTGCCACCAAGATGACGGATCCTTCGGGTCATAACGATGATTATTATGAAATCGGCCTGTTCGACTACACCCGCCGGATGCATTCGGACTTGCCCGCCACGACCCAATTGCGGGGATATAAGGATCTCGCTCCAGGGGCCGGCGGCCAGGTTCAATATCTGGGACCTTTGATCATCGCCCGGCGCGACAAGCCCGTTCGCGTCAAGTTCAGCAACCGGCTGGTCCCCAACAGCAGTTATTTTCTGCCAGTCGACACCAGCGTCATGGGGGCGGGGCTGGGTCCGCAGGGCTCCTCCGGAGGCAACTATTCGCCGAACCGCGCCACGATCCATCTCCATGGCGGCAATACGCCTTGGATCAGCGATGGGACTCCGCACCAATGGGTCACTCCGACCGGAGAAAGCACTCCCTATACCAGGGGCGTGAGCACGCAGAACGTTCCGGATATGGCCGATCCGGGATCCGGAGCCATGACGTTTTATTACCCCAACCAACAGAGCGCCCGATTGATGTTTTATCACGATCATGCGTATGGCATCACCCGCCTGAATGTCTATGCCGGCGAAGCCGCCGGATACCTCTTGGTCGATAATGTGGAGGACGGCCTGATCAATTCCGGCGTTCTTCCCAATGAAGGGGGCGTCTACAAATATGGCATTCCCCTCATCATCCAGGATAAAACGTTCGTCCCCGACCGGACCGCTTTGGCCGCCCAGGATCCGACCTGGAATTGGGGCGGCGTCGGGAATCTCTGGTTCCCCCATGTCTACATGCCGAACCAGAACCCTTATGACAATTCCGGGGTCAACCCGATGGGCCGTTGGGACTATGGCCCCTGGTTTTGGCCTCCCTTTACCGGTTTAACGCACGGCCCCATCGCGAACCCCTATTATGGAACGGTGCCCAGCGAACCGCCCATGATCCCCGGAACGCCCAACCCCTCGATCGTACCGGAAGCGTTCTTGGACACGCCTTTGGTCAACGGCACCGTCTATCCCTATGTCCAGGTCGGGCAGAGAGCCTACCGTTTCCGCATTTTGAACGCCTGCAATGATCGGTCCCTCAATTTGCAGCTTTATTATGCCGACCCGACGACCCCCGCCGGGACGGCCGGGGCGGGCAAGGAAGTCAAAATGGTGCCGGCCGTCAAAACAGTGGGTTATCCGAGCTACTGGCCGACGGATGGTCGGGACGGCGGCGTGCCGGATCCGGCCACGGCCGGCC
>PMCY01000116.1:0-2038 GCA_003154255.1 Candidatus Aminicenantota bacterium
CTGGCCGATCATTTCGACGGCGAGGGCCGCTCCACGCGCAAGGAATTCCTCCGCGCTCCCATTCCCTTCGCCCCCATCACCTCGCGCTTCAGCGCCAGCCGGCTGCATCCCATCTTCAAAGTCTACCGGGCCCACTACGGCGTGGACTATGGGGCGCCTGTCGGCACGGCCGTCCAGGCCACGGCCGACGGAGTTGTCACGGCCGCCGGGTGGAACGGGGGGGCCGGCCAGATGATCCGCCTCCGTCACGCCAACTCTTACGAAACGATGTATCTCCACCTCAGCCGTATCCTGGTCAACGTCGGGGAGCGGGTGAAGATGGGTCAGGCCATCGGCCGGGTGGGATCGACGGGCGAATCGACCGGGCCGCATCTCGATTACCGGATTCTCCAAGGCGGGGCCTTCATCAACCCCCTGGGCAAACGGTTCGACCCCGTGGCGCCTTTGCGCAAAGAATTCACGGCCGCGTTCAAGGACGAGGCGGAAAAATTCCGGATCCTGCTCGGGGAGCCTTTTCGCTTGTTCTGATCAGCGGATATGGCCGCCGCCGCTGCTGGCCGGCGGCGATGCGGCCGTAGTGGTGGCCGTCGCGGCCCCGCCCGAAGCAGTCCCGCCCGATCCGACGGCATGGCCGCCGGAGCTTCCCGCGCCGCCCGAAGACGAACCATCATAGCTCCCCATCCCGCCGGCCGTGATACCGCGGGCATGCACGGTGCTGGACGAGATATTGAGCTGGGGCGAGTAAATCTCGTTGGAGGCGCTGGCGTAGCGAACGTCGACGCCCATCTTAGCGGCCATGCGGATATCCGGATTCCAATCGATGGTCCGCGCCGGCGCCGGCGGATTCATGGCCCGCAGGAGAGCGCCCGGAAAGGTCCGGGGCGAGGCCAATGCTCGTTCACCGCCCAGGATACGGCTCCGCCGTTCGGCCTGGTTGAGCTGGCGTTGATTGAAGGCGAACTGCCGCGAGGCCAGATCAGCGGATATTTCCGACTGACGGGGCGGGGCGGACAAGAGGATCTTGGCCGCATCGGGGATCGGAAGGACCCGGATGGAGCCCAACAGGCCGGCCAGGGGCACGGATTTCTCTCCGATGTCCGGAGAGTTCAGGGACCGGTAATCGACTGCCCGGGCCTGCCGCCCCATGGACAGCATGGATTCGACGGCGCCGGGGTCGCGGCGTTTGAGGCCGTCCATCAGGGATTTGAGGCCGGCCCGGAATTCCCTGGGCAGGTCGAACGGGCTGCGGCCGGGCGGCTTGAGCTGGTCTTTGGAAATCGTCCGCAGGGTCTTATCCGGTACACCGGACCCGCCGCCTTGAAAGGGATATTGATAATCGGCCCACAACCAGGGGTAACCGCCGTATCCCCAGCCCCAACGCCAATTGTAATACCCGAACATGGGGTCCATGAACCAGTCGGCGAATATATAAGGATATTCATAGAATCCCCAGTCCCACATCGACCAGGGCCGCCAGGCCCAGAACGATCCGCCGAAGAAGGACCAATCCACCCAGGCCGGGGCGAAGGCCGAGCCGGGGATCCAGTACCAGCCCTTTTTTTTATCCCACTGCCAGACGCCGAGGTGGTAGGGGATCCAGCCCCAGGGCTCGGTTGGAACCCAAAACATCTGGCCGTTATAATTCGACCAGCGGCCGGCATAATAGGGCGCCCACGACCCCCANNAATTCGAAAACCGCCGAGGACATCCTTTGGACGGGCTTGGGCAGGGGCGTCAGGCCCTTGTGCAATTCCAGGAAATCATCGTTGATGGACTTGTTCCAGTTTTCGAAATCGGTGTCGGCTTTGTAGGCTTGGGTGGAATAGCGGCCGTCCGGGGTGATGGTCATCCGCTCCTTGGCAGTGACGATCTGGTCTTTAAGGGCCTGCGGGTCAGAGCCGTAGAGAAGAGAGGCCTTGCCATACTTGACCTGGATCTCCGCGCTGCCATCGGCCTGGAGCCCGATCAGGGCCACGCTGTTATGTTTGAGCTTGACCGCGGCCAGGGGCGTCAGGACTTGGAAAAGCTCCTTGGAATT
>PMCY01000116.1:2078-8658 GCA_003154255.1 Candidatus Aminicenantota bacterium
CGGATCGGCGCCGTCGTTGCGGACATCGGTCAGGCTGATGTGCCCGTAATAGAAATTCCCGGGACCGTTGACCACCTGATAAGGGGCGTCCGCGGCCGCTAATGGGTAAAGCGACAAACCCAGGAACAAAACCACCAAGAAGGATTTTTTCATCGATCCGCTCCTCCCATCGACCCTACTATACATTAGAGATAATGCAAGAGATATGCCAGCCGGCCCCGGGCGGGATCGCCCCGCAAGAGACCCGGCAATGTCCTCATCCGAGGACAAGTGTCGCCGCTTTGGGCGCATGACCGGGCTCGGATTGAATGCCGGACGCGTCTCGGCTAGAATGGAAGCGGAAAAGCCCGATGCCGCGCTATCGCAACCCCGCCCCGACCGTGGACCTGATCATCGAAATCGAAGATCCGCATGGCCGTCCAGGGATTGTACTGATCAAAAGGAAGAACCCTCCTTTCGGCTGGGCCCTTCCAGGGGGATTCATCGAATATGGGGAATCCTGCGAGGACGCTGCCGTGCGGGAAGCCTATGAGGAAACGTCGCTCCGCGTCCGCCTCGTCGAACAGCTCCACACGTATTCGGCTCCCGACCGCGACCCGCGAAAACATACCATCACGACCGTGTTCATCGCCAGAGCCAAAGGCGTTCCCCGGGGGCAGGACGATGCCCGGGAGGCGGCCGTTTTCACCCGGAGAGGCCTGCCCAAGCCCCTGACTTTCGACCACGAACTGATCCTCTCCGATTATTTTAAGCGCCTAAGGTGTGAGGCCGTTCGCAGGGCCGAACGGACAATGAAAGGAAAATCACATGGATGATGAAAAAAACGGCGTGAACGATAGCTCCACCGCCGACCTGAACATGAAGGAAGTCCATCGCGTCTGGGGCTTGGCCGAGGCCGACGTCATTAAGAGCTATCTCGAGAGCTACGGCATCGCCTGCATTTATCACGGCCTGGTCGTCCCCTCGATCTATTCCTTTACCACCGACGGCATGGGCGAAATCCGCATCATGGTCCGGGATTCTGACTATGAGACGGCCAAAGANNTAGGCCTATATTTGTCCCGAACTGGGAAGAAATGGGACGAAATGGGCGAAGAATCGTTAATCGGAAGCTACCAGGCCACCCTCGACAAGGCCGGCCGCCTCAAAATTCCTGAGCGGTTCCGGGTCCTCATCGAGGCGCGCTACGGCCCCGGGCTTTTCATTACCTCCCTGGAAAACGAATCCGTCCGGATCTTCCCGCTTTCCGTCTGGAAAGAGATGACGGGCACGTCCGAGCAGAGCATGGCGTTCATACGTTCCAGCTACCGCGAATTCTTCCTCCGCGCCCACGGCCGCGGCTGCCCCGGCGAAATCGACGCGAAAGGCCGCGTCCTTATCGCCCCCCGGCTTCGCGAAAAGAACGGGCTTAAAGGCGAGGTCGAAGTCGTCGGCATGAACAATCATCTGGAAGTTTGGGACAAGGAACGCCTGGAAGCGAAACTCGATCAAAATCCTCTGACCGCCGAGGATTTCGAAAAATTCGCCTCGCTCGGGCCCGTCCGGAAGCCGGAATGAACCAACCTGAACATATACCCGTCCTCCTCGACGAAACCCTGAAGGTGCTCGACGCTGGCCGTCCCGGCCTCTACATCGACGGCACCATAGGGCTGGGCGGCCACTCCTCGATCCTCCTGGCCCGCAATCCCGAGGCCGCCCTGGTCGGGCTGGACCTCGACGAGGCAGCCATCAAAATCGCCCAGGAACACTTGGCCCCTTTCGGTGACCGGGTCACCCTCTATCACTCCGACTATCGCAACCTGCCCGAGCTGGACATCGATTTCAAGGCCGTCCGAGGCGTCCTGATCGATATGGGCATGTCTTCGTTTCAGCTCGATACCCCCGAGCGGGGCTTCAGCCACCAGGCGGACGGTCCCCTCGACATGCGCATGGATGGGCGAAACAAAACGACCGCCGCCCGCATTCTGCAAAAAGAGTCCGAAGCTAAGCTGGCCCAGATCTTCCGCGACTATGGCGAACTCAAGCAGGCCCACAAGCTGGCCCGGGCCATCGCCTCCGCTCGCCGGGTCCAGGCCCTGGAAAGCACCACCCAGCTCCGGCTCATCGTCGAAAACGTCTGCCACTGGATCCCCCAGAAGGGCAAAATCCACCCCGCCTCCAAGGTCTTCCAGGCCTTGCGCATCGAGGTCAATGACGAGCTGTCCAATCTGGGAGAGTTCCTGGAAACGATTCTGGACCTGCTCTCCCCGGGCGCCCGTCTGGCCGTCATCGCCTTCCATTCCCTTGAAGACCGCATCATCAAACATACTTTCCTGCGCCTGGCCAAGCCCGAGACCGGGGTGCCGCTCATCGAAATCCTGACCCGGCATCCCGCGGTCCCCTCGGCCGAAGAGATCGGCCGCAATCCCCGCAGCCGCTCGGCCAAGCTGCGTGGGGCGGTGAGGGTCTGATGGTCCGCCGGCACTACACCTTCCGCCAGATTGCGGCCGCGACCATCGCGGCCCTCCTGGTCGTAGGCGTCCTGACGTTCTACCTCTGGCATCTCAACGAAAACATCCGCCTGGGCTGGGACATTGCCAAGCTCGAAAAAGAAAAGCGGGCGGCGGTCGAACAGGTCGAGCGGCTCCAAGCCCGCAAAGCCCAGCTGCTGGCCCCCGACCGCGTCGAAAAAATCGCCAAGAGCGAGCTGAAGCTGGGCGAGCCGCGCCAGGACCAGATTGTCTACGAGGAGCGCTGAGAACGTGCCCGCCGTCAACTTCCTCAACGACCACTACCGTAAACAGGCCCGCCGGCGGACGCGGGTGATCGCCTTGTTCTGTGCGTTCTGGTTTCTGATCATCGTCGTTCGGCTGGTCCAGATCCAGGTCTTCGGCCACGCCCGGTCCGTGGTTCGGGTGATCGACCAGAATCAGCGCAAGATCTACATCAAGCCGCGCCGGGGCACGATCTACGACTGCCAGGGCCGGATCCTGGCCGTCAGCCTGCCGGCCCGCTCGGTTTACTACGAACCCAACTTGGCAGATCCCATTCCGGCCCGGATCGAGCCCATCCGCCGGCTGGCCGGGACCCTGGGCTTGTCGATCGCAGACCTGGAGAAAATCGAAAGCCAGATCCGGGCCGGGGTCCGCCACATCTGGATCAAACGCAAGATCAAACCCGATATCGCCGCCCGCGTATACAATCTGAAACTGGGCATCGGCTACGAGGAAGAATCCAAGCGCTTTTATCCCGCGGGCACCCTGGCCGCGCATGTCTTGGGCGGCGTCAACATCGAAGAAAAGGGGATTTCCGGGATCGAGCTCAAATTCAACGCCGTGCTGCAGGGGAAAAAAGGCCTGGCCATGAACCTGCATGACGCCTCAGGACGCGAGTACCACTATGAAGTGATCGAGGAACCGGAGAACGGCCGGGACATATCGCTGACCCTGGACGGGACCATCCAGTATTTTGCCCAGTCAGCCATCCAGAAAGCCGTCACGGAGACCGGCGCGGCCTGGGGTACGGCCATCGTATCCAGGCCGGACACGGGCGAAATCCTGGCCATGGCCACATCCCCCGGATTCGATCCCAACGATTATCCGGCCCGGCCCGAGGCGGATTATAACAGGGCCGTGCGGAACCTGTACGAGCCCGGCTCGACGTTCAAGATCGTCACCGCCGCGGCCGCCCTAGAGAACCGCGTCGTCACCTTGGACGACACGTTCGACTGCCGCAAGGGGTCGATCGATCTGGCCGGCGGCGCTATCCACGACCACAAGCAGATGGGAGTGCTCTCGTTCGCCGAGGTTATCACCAACTCCTCCAACATCGGGACGATCATGGTCGGCCAACGCCTGAGCCAGGAACAGCTTCACCGTATGATCGACCTCTTCGGATTCGGCCGGCGGACGGGTATCGAGCTTCCGGCCGAAGCGGTCAGCAAGCTGACCCCCATCGAAAAATGGAGCCGCCGGTCGCAGGCCTCGCTCTCGATCGGCTATGAAATCCTCGCCACACCCATTCAGATGCTGCAGGCCCTGAACGTCGTAGCCAAACGCGGAGTGCTCATCCCGCCCCGCATCATCAAATCGATAGAGGGCAGCCGGCCGCGCACGTCCGAAGCGCCCCAGGTCCCCATTCTCTCCCCCGGCGTCGGCGAGACGCTGGCCGGCATCTTAAAGCGGGCCGTGGCCGAAGGGACCGGCCTGGCGGCCCGGCCGGAAGGCTACGACACGGCCGGCAAAACCGGCACGACACAAAAATTCGACACAGCCTTGAAGGCTTATTCCACAAAGCGTCACACGGCCTCCTTCGTCGGCTTCGTTCCCGCCGACAAGCCGGAACTGTCCATCATCGTTGTTCTGGACGACCCCCGGACCGAGGAGCAGTACGGCGGCCAGCTGGCTGCTCCCGTGTTCCGCGAAATCGCCCTGCGGTCCCTGCGCACCATCGGGGTTCATCCCGGCGGGCTTAATCGGGGCCTGCAGGCCGGCAAACATGCGGAGAAAGAACGGCCATGACACTGGAAGAACTTTTCCGCGGCGTCCCGGTGCTGCTCCTGTCCGGCGATCCCCGGACGGACATCACATCCTTGGCCTATTCTTCGGCCGACGTCCTGCCGGGCGGTCTGTTCGCCGCTCTCAAAGGCGAGGTCCAAGACGGTTTCCTCTACGTCGGCGACGCTCTGGTCCGCGGCGCTTCGGCGATCCTGTCCGACCGCCCCAAGCCCTCCGGGGTCAAAACGGCCTGGGTTCAGGTCTTCGATTCCCGCGAGGCTCTAGCCCTGGCCGCGGCCAACTTCCATGGCCATCCATCGCGGCGGATGATTCTCGTCGGGATCACTGGGACCAAAGGCAAGACGACAATGACCTATCTGCTGGAGGCCATACTCCGCCAGGCCGGCTTCCGCGTGGGCGTCATCGGCACAATCAATTACCGCGGCCCCGGGTTCGTCCGGGAAGCCGAGCGGACGACGCCCGAAGCCCCCGACCTTCAGCGTACGCTGGCCGAAATGGCCGACGCGGGGGCCACCCACGTAATCATGGAAGTCTCCTCCCATGCCCTGGACCGCAAGCGCGTCGTCGGGACGGCTTTCGACGTGGCCGTCTTCACCAACCTGAGCGGCGAACACCTCGACTACCATCTGACGATGGAGGACTACTTCGCGGCCAAGAAAAAAATCTTTTTCCTCAATTCCAAAAAGCGCACCGCGGTCGTCAACCAGGACGATCCCTGGGGCCAGAAGCTCATCCTCGAGCTGCCCCTGACCACGGTCACCTACGGCCTGAGTCCGGCGGCCTTGGTCCGGGCCGAACGGTTCAAATTGAACGGAACAGGCATCGAGGCCCTCATCAAGCACCCGGGCGGACAGATCGGCATCACCTCCGCCTTATCGGGAAAACACAACCTCTACAACATCCTGGGCTCGTTCGCCGTGGCCTTAGCCCTGAACATTCCGCCCATGACCATACGCGACGGNNTTCGTCGATTTCGCCCACACCGAGGACTCCCTACGCAACATCCTGGAAACGGCCCGCGACCTCAAGCCGGGCCGCCTCCTGGTGGTGTTCGGCGCGGGCGGCGACCGCGACCGGCTGAAACGAAGGCCGATGGGGCGGGCCGCGGCCGAACTGGCCGATTGGGTCATCCTGACATCGGACAACCCGCGCTCCGAGGACCCCCTGGCCATCCTTCGCGAAATTGAGAAAGGCATCCAGGAAACGGGAAAAAAGTCCTATGCCGTTGTATCCGACCGGCGCGAAGCCATCGCCAAGACCCTGGGCCTGGCCCGCAAAGGCGACCTGGTCGTCATCGCCGGTAAGGGCCACGAAACCACCCAGGAGATCAAGGGCCAAAAACACCATTTCAGCGATGTCGAAACGGCCCGCGAAATTCTCCACTCCCTAGGATCAAAATAGCCATGGCCGAACTGCGGGCGGACTGGATCGCGGAGCGGGCGGGCGGCGTCCTCGTGCGGGGCGCTTCCGAACGGCGCTTCCGGTCCTTTACCATCGATTCCCGCCGGGCCGCCGAAGGTGACCTTTTTTTCGCCGTCATCTCCGCCCGCGATGGCCACGCCTACGTCGCCGACGCCGCCGAACGGGGCGCCCGGGGAGCCGTCGTGTCCCGGCCCGTGGAGGGTCTGCCCCCCGATTTCGTTCTCATTCAAACGGACGACACGGTCCGCGCTCTGCAGGCGCTGGGCCAAGCCGTCCTGGGCATCCGTCTGCGCCGGGTCATCGGCATCACCGGAAGCGTGGGCAAGACCACGACCAAGGACTTTACCGCCAGACTGCTGGCCGACCGCTACAACGTCCTAAAATCCGAGGGCAATTTCAACAACCACCTCGGCCTGGCGCTCTCCCTCCTGCGGCTCGAAGCCGCGCATACGGCGGCCGTTCTGGAGATGGGCATGCGCGCGCCGGGTGAGATCCGGGCCTTGACCGGAATCGCCCCGCCCGACGTGGCCGTCATCACCAACGTCAATCCCGCCCACCTGGAAACGCTCGGCACGATCGAAGCCGTGGCCGAGGCCAAATGGGAGATCGTCACCGGCCTGAAACCCGGCGGAACGGCCGTCCTCAACGGAGACGATCCCGCC
>PMCY01000116.1:8703-19757 GCA_003154255.1 Candidatus Aminicenantota bacterium
TGCCCGATATCGCCGCCGCCATCGCCGACCTGCGGCCGGCCCCCAGGCGGGGCGAATGGATCACTCTGGGCCAAGGCGTCGTCCTGATCGACGATTCATACAATTCCAATCCCAGGGCCCTGGAAACCGCCCTGCGCGGCCTGGGGACACTGCCCGCCGGCCGCCGGGTGGCCGTTTTGGGCGACATGCTGGAGCTCGGCTCCGAGGAGGCCCGTTTCCACGCGGAAGCCGGCCGGACCGCGNNGCGGCCCTGCCGGCGATCCTTCGCCCCGGCGATCTCGTTCTGGTCAAAGGCTCACGGGGTATGCGCACCGAGATCGTCGTCGAAACGGTCAAGACCCTCTTCAAGGAGAACTGACGTGTTCACCTGGCTGCTCGTTCCGCTAAAAAGCACGGTCTCCTTTTTCAATGTTTTCCGTTACATCACCGTCCGGACGGCCCTGGCCGGGATCACCGCCATGGCCTTGAGTTTCATCTTCGGCCCGGTTCTAATCCGGATCCTGAAGAAAAAGCAGATCGGGCAGGAGATCCGGGCGGATGGTCCGCATTCGCATTTCTCCAAAAAGGGCACGCCCTCGATGGGCGGGCTGCTCGTCATCGGCACGACCCTCGTCCCAGCGCTCCTGTGGGGCGATCTCGGCAATATCTACGTCTGGCTGGCCATGGCCACCATGCTGACGTTCGGACTGGTCGGCTGGCTGGACGATTATCTCAAGTTCCGCAAAAAACAGTCGCTCGGGCTGATCGCCCGCTATAAGCTGGTGCTCCAATTGGGTCTGGCCGCGATCTTCGGCGGGATCATTCTCCGGCTCGGCCAGGCCGGACACTTCGACCTGCACCTCTTTTTCCCCGTACTCAAGCAGTGGCTCCCCTACCTGGGCTGGCTCTATGGGCCCTGGGTCGTCTTCATCCTCATCAACTCCACGAACGCGGTCAACCTGGCCGACGGACTGGACGGGCTGGCCATCGGCCTGACGCTCATCAGCGCCACGGCCTTGACCGCCCTGACCTACATCGCCGGACACGCCATATTCTCCAAATACCTCTATATCGCCCGGGTCCCGCTGGCGGCCGAGCTGACGGTCTTCGGAGGCGCTCTGACCGGCGCCTGCCTCGGTTTCCTTTGGTTCAACACCCATCCGGCACAGATTTTTATGGGCGATGTCGGAGCGCTCTCGCTGGGCGCGACCCTGGCCATGATGGCCATCCTGATCAAACAGGAATTCCTGCTCTTCACCGTGGCCGGCGTCTTTATCATCGAGGAGATCTCGGTCGTCCTGCAGGTCTCCTACTTCCGCCTTTCCAAAGGCAAACGCATCTTCAAAATGGCCCCGCTTCATCACCATTTCGAGCTCCTCGGCTGGTCCGAGGAGAAAGTCGTGGTGCGCTTCTGGATCCTGGGGATCATCTTCGCCCTGTTCAGCCTGACCACCCTGAAACTGAGATAAACATGGAGCTGCGCGGCAAACACGTCGTCATCGTCGGGCTGGCCCGGACGGGGAATTCCCTGGCCGAGTTCCTGCTCGCCGAAGGCGCGCGGGTGACGATCAGCGAAAAAAAGCCGGCTGAGACCCTCGGGCCCGAGTTGTCCGCNNGCGGCCCGGAAAGCGGGCGTGCCCGTCCTGTCCGAGATCGAGCTGGCCTTCCGGTTCCTTAAAGGGACCTTGATCGGCATCACCGGAACGAACGGCAAATCGACGACCGCCACCCTGACCCATAAGATCCTGGCCGAGGGGGGGCGGCGGGCCTTCCTCAGCGGCAACATCGGGGTGCCCCTGTTGTCCTTTGCCCGCGAGAGCCGTCCGGACGACATCTACGTCATAGAAATCAGCAGCTTCCAGCTGGAATACATCGAACGCTTCAAGGTCCACATCGCCGCCGTGCTCAATATTTCCCAGAACCATATCGACTGGCATGGCTCGTTCGAGGAATACTGGGGGGCCAAAAAGAAGCTCGTTGCGGCCCTGGCCGAAGGCGATTTCGCCGTCCTCAACCGGGATGACGAAAACGTCTGGGCCCTGGCCGGCGGCCCCTACCGGACTTACGGTTTCAGCCGGTCGCGGCCGATCGAGCCCGGCGCCTGCCTGAAGGATGGGCGGATCGTCCTGGGTTTGGAGAAAGGGGCGTCCGAGGTCCTCATGCCCGCCGCCGAGATCCCCCTTTTGGGGGCCCACAACCTGGACAATGTCATGACCGCCGCGCTCATCGGGCGGATCGCCGGCGTCCCGATCGCGCGCATGCGGGAATCGATCCGCTCTTTCCAGGCCCTGGAACACCGCCTCGAGCGCGTCGCCGTCGTCGGCGGCGTGGAGTTCGTCAACGACTCCAAGGCCACCACCGTGGACGCCGCAATCAAAGCCATCGAGAGCTTCGACAGGCCGATCGTCCTGATCCTCGGCGGCAAGGACAAGGGCTCGGACTTCCGGCCTTTGCGCCTCGCCGTCGCCGGCCGGGTCAAGTCCGTGGTCCTGGTCGGCGCGGCCAAGGACAAGATCCGGACCGCCCTGGAGGGAACCGTGCCGATGGCCGAGGCCCGCGAATACGGCGAGGTCGTCGACAAGGCCTATGCCGCGGCGGCGCCCGGCGATGTCGTCCTCCTGGCCCCGGCCTGCACTAGCTGGGACATGTTCCAAAGCTTCGAAGTGCGCGGCGAGACGTTTAAAAGCGAAGTCCGGCGGCTGGCCGCGGAGAGGAAGGCGTAGCCATGGAGATGGTCCGGCGTTTCGGCTTCGACAAGACGCTCTTCCTCATCGCCCTGATCCTGGTGGCGGCCGGGGTTCTGATGGTCTTTGACGCCTCGGGAGCCATGGCCACGGTCAATTACCACCAGCCCTTCTATTTCCTTTTCAACCAGCTCGGCGGGGCCCTGGGCGGGATCGTCCTGCTTTTCGCCGTCGTTTCGATCAAGGTCCCCTTCTATGAGAACCGGGTCTTTGTCCTGGGACTGCTGGGGATCACTTACGTCCTCCTGGTTCTCTGCTTCGCCATGCCCGAAGTGGCCAACACGCATCGTTGGGTGAACATTTTGCATATCCGCTTCCAGCCCTCCGAGCTGGCCAAGCTCAGCTTGATTCTCTTCCTGGCCAACTACATCCACTGGTTCAAAGACCGCATCAACGAGATGAAGATCTTTCTGCCCGCTGCGGCGGCCCTGTTCGCCGCCGTCCTGCTCATCCTGCTCGAGCCGGATTTCGGGACGGCCGCGCTGACCATGGCCCTGGGCGGGCTGGTCCTCTTCCTGGGCGGCGTCCACCTGCGCAAGTTCCTGCTCCTGGGCGCGGCCGTCGTTCCGACGTTCATCGCCTTCCTCATCCTGGCCCATTACCGCATCACCCGCGTTCTGGAGTTCTTCGCCGGGACCAAGGACCTGAATAGAGCCTCCTTCCAGGTTGCCCAATCCAAGCTGGCCGTGGGCGCCGGGGGGGTCCTGGGCACGAGCCTGGGCGAAGGAACGCAGAAGCTTTTCTTCCTGCCCTGTCCGCATACGGATTTCATCTTCTCCGTCATCGCCGAGGAATTGGGCCTTCTGGGTGCGCTGTCAGTGCTGGCCCTCTTCGCCATCATCGTCTGGCGGGGACTTAAGATAAGCCTCAAAGCAACCACCATGTCCGCCCAGATTATCGCCGCCGGGATGACTTTTCTGCTGGCCCTGCAAACTCTGATCAACATCTCCGTCGTCCTGGGGCTGACCCCGGCCAAGGGAGTCCCCCTGCCCCTGATTTCCTTCGGCCGTTCCTCGCTCGTCTGCACGATCCTGGCGGTGGCCTTCCTCCTGCATATCTCCCAAAGAAAGGGCGAAGTCAGGGAGCACGGATGAAAACGAGACGCGTCTTCATCAGCGGCGGCGGGACCGGCGGGCACCTCTATCCCGCGCTCGTCCTCGGCCGCGCGCTGCGGGACGCCGAGCCCGGGCTGGAAATCGTCTTCATCGGCTCCCGCCGGGCCGCCGAACAGCGCATCCTGGCCTCCCAGAACGTCCGCTCGATCGCCATGGCCATCGAAGGACTCAAGGGGCGCGGCCTCAGGAGCATTCGCGGCCTGTTCCTCCTGCCCGGGGCCTTTCTCAAGTCGCTGTCGCTTCTTGTCCGGTTCAAACCGGTCCTTGTCGTGGGCGTCGGCGGCTATAGCTCCGGACCGGTCGTCCTGACCGCCGCTTGGCTGCGAAAGCCGACCCTGATCATGGAACAGAATGTCCGGCCCGGCTTCACTAACCGGATGCTGGCCCGTTGGGTCAAGCGGGCTGTTGTCGCCTTCGACGAAAGTCTGCCCTTTTTCAAGGGCAAAGGCGTCCGCCTGGGCAACCCGGTCCGGGACGAATTTTCCGGGCTGCCTCCCCGACGGCCCAGCCCGGCGCTCCGGATCCTCATCTTCGGGGGAAGCCAGGGCTCGCACGTCCTCAACCAGGCCTTGGCGGCCGCCCTGCCGGACTTGTCCGGCGTCAAAGATCGGCTGGCTTTCGTCCACCAGACAGGCCCCGACGATCTTCAGATGGTCCGCCGCGCCTATGCCGAAACGGGATTCGCCGGCGCGATGATAAAGCCCTATTTCGACGATATGCCGGCCCGCCTCGGCTGGGCCGATCTTATTATCGCCCGGGCGGGGGCCACAACCTGCGCCGAGCTCATCGCCGCCGGGCGGGCCTCGGTCCTCGTCCCCTTCGCCGGGGCGGCTGAAGGCCACCAGGCCGGGAACGCCGCGGCCATGGCCAAATCAGGAGGCGCCGAGGTTCTGGACGAAGCCGATCTCACGCCGTTAAGGCTGGCCGGAGCGATCCGGAACTTTTTAGACAACCCGCGGCGCCTGGAGGCCATGGAAAAAGCGCTGCAGCCACTGAAAACGCCCGCCGCCGCAGGCCAAATCGCCGCCTTGTGCCTGGCCCTGATGAAGGGTGGAAAAGAGGAGTGATCCCATGGTCAAGACCACGTACCGCAAGCTCAAACATATCCACATGATCGGGATCGGCGGCACCGGGATGAACGGCATCGCCGAAGTGCTCATCAACCTCGGCTACAAAGTCTCCGGCTCGGACTCCGGAACGAACGAAGCCACAGCCCGCCTGATCCGCCTGGGGGCCAAGGTGGCCGTCGGCCACCAGGCCGAGAACGTCCGCGGCGCCGATGTCGTCGTCACATCCACGGCCATCCGCGAGGCGAACGTCGAGGTCCAGGAGGCCCGCCGGCTGAAGATCCCCATCATTCCCCGGGCCGAGATGCTGGCCGAGCTCATGCGCATGAAGATGGGCATCGCCGTCGCCGGATCGCACGGCAAGACGACGACCACCTCGATGATCGGAGTGCTCCTGGATAAAGGCGGCTTCGATCCGACCATCGTCGTGGGCGGCCGCCTCAACACCATCGGGGCCAACGCCAAGCTGGGCGCCGGCGACTTCTTCGTCGCCGAAGCCGACGAAAGCGACCGCTCATTCCTCTTGCTCTCCCCCTTCATAGCCGTCCTGACCAATATCGACGCCGAGCACCTCGACCAATACAAGGGCGTTGAGGACATCCAGAAAGACTTCATCACCTTCGCCAACAAGGTCCCTTTTTATTGCCCGATCATCCTTTGCCTAGACGATCCCCATTTACAGAGCATCATCCCCCGGCTCGAGCGGCGCCTCATCACCTACGGGTTCTCCACTCAATCCGACATCTACGCCCGCGACCTGAGCTTTTCGGCCTTCACCAGCCAGGCCACGCTTCATTACAAAGGCCGCACGCTGGGTCCGCTCCATCTCAACGTCCCCGGCAAGCACATGATCTCCAACGCCATGGCCGCCGTGGCCGTCGGCCTGGACCTGGACATTCCCCCCAAGCTGATCCTGGAGGCCCTGGAGAGCTACACCGGCACGGGCCGCCGCTTCGAACTCAAGGGCGAACCCGGCGGGATCATGGTCGTCGAGGATTACGGCCACCATCCGACGGAGATCAAGGCCACCCTGGACGGGGCCAAGCGCGGCTGGGAACGCCGCCTCGTGGCCGTCTTCCAGCCCCACCGCTATACCCGGACCTTCCATCTCATCGACGACTTCGCCCGGGCCTTCAACCAGGCCGACGTCCTCGTTCTGACCGAGATCTACCCGGCCGGAGAAACACCCATCCCCAACGTCAGCGGCAAGGCCCTCTTCGACGAAGTGGTCCGCTACGGCCACAAGGACGCCTATTTCGAACCCGACCCGGCGGCCATCCCGGCCCGGCTGGAAAAAATACTCCGCCCCGGCGACATCATCATTGTCCTGGGCGCCGGGAACATCAACCGGATCATCCCTGAGCTTCTCCTCCGGCTGGAGGCCCGCCCATGACCCGTCAGCCCAGCCCGGTTCCCGTNNTTCGAACTCTACTCCTTCGTCATCGCCTGGCCGAGGTTTGACGTCCGCAACGTCCAGGTGGCCTGCCCCGATCCATCCGTCCGATCCATGGTGCAGGAGACGGCGGGGGCCGCCCGCTGGGGCAACATCCTGCTCCTCGACTTGGACCGGGCCCGCCGCAATGTCGAATCCAACCCCTGGGTCAAAGAAGCCCGGACGCGCAAAATCTTCCCCTCCGGCCTGGCGATCGAAGTCGTTCCCCGCAGTCCGGCGGCATTGCTTGAAAAAGAAAACCTTTTTCTCATTGATGAGGAAGGCGCGGTCATCGAGCGGGCCGGGCGAACCGCCCTGCCCGACCTGCCGGTCTTCACCGACACAGGGCATTTCAGTCTCGATTACGGCCTCAAGGTCAGTCGGGCTTTCGCCTGCCTGAACGACCTGCCCGCGGGCGTCCGTGAGCGCGTCGATTCTCTCGACCTCAGCGACCCTTCCGATGTCGTCCTGCGCTTCCGCGGCAACCGGACCCGGCTTTTCCTGGGTGATAACCTCTTCGCCGCCCGGGTGGCTGATTATCTCGAGCGCAAGCCGGCCCTGGAGCGCGGGGCAGGCGAAATCGATTACGTCATCCTCTGGTACGAGGACCGCATCATCTACCGGCCGTTCAACGCGACGCTCTCTGCCTCGGTGCCGTCCCCGGGCGGCGCCGGCGCGAAGCCCTCCAAGGAGACGCCCTAATGCCCAAAAACGGACACATCGTCGGCATCGACATCGGCACCAAGAAGGTGACCGTCCTCATCGGCGCCCTCACCGATGAGCGCAAGATCGAGGTCATCGGCATCGGCACGGCCGATTCCCAGGGCCTGCGCAAAGGCGTCGTGGTCAACCTGGATGCCACGTCCGACGCCATCCGCAAGGCCCAGGAAGAGGCCGAGCTTATGGCCGGATTCAAGATCAACGCCGCCTTCATCGGCATTTCGGGAGCCCACATCAAGAGCTTCAACAGCCGCGGCGTCGTCGCCGTATCGGGCAAGAACAGGGTCATTTCCCGGGACGACATCCGCCGGGCCATCGAGCAATCCAAGGCCGTCAGCATCCCCCCCGACCGCGAAATCCTTCATGTCATCCCCCAGGAATACGTCGTCGACGAACAGGACGGCATCAAGGACCCGCTGGGCATGAACGGCATCAAGCTGGAGGTCAACGTTCACATCGTCACCGGGGCCATCATGCTCGTCCAGAACCTCCGCACCTGTGTCGAGCGGGCCGGCATCCAGATCGAGAAGATCGTCCTCAACCAGATCGCCACGTCCGAGGCCGTCCTGACCCACGACGAAATGGAGCTCGGCGTCGGGATCATCGATATCGGGGCGGGGACCACGGAAGTGGCCATCTTCGAGCGGGGCAGCCTGTGGTACACCTCGATCATCCCCCTGGGCGGGGACAACTTCACCAACGACATCGCCGTCGGCCTGCGCACGGCCATCCCCGACGCCGAGAAAATCAAAAAGAAATTCGGCTGCGTCATCGCCCCGGCCGGCGAGGAGCAGGAGACGGTCGAAGTGCCGTCGGTCAGCGGCCGCAAGCCGCGGGTGCTCTCCCGGCAGCTCCTGGCCGAAATCATCCAGCCCCGGGCCGAGGAGATCTTCCGCCTCGTCGATACCGACATCAAGCGGATGGGCTACGAGAAATCGCTCAACTCCGGGCTGGTGCTGACCGGCGGCACGGCCCTGCTGGAAGGGCTGGAGGAAGTGGCCGAGGAAATCTTCGATCTGCCCGTCCGACGCGGCGAGCCGGCCGGTCTGGGCGGGCTCATGGACCGCGTCCGGACCCCGGAATACTCGACCGCCGTCGGCCTGCTCCAATACGGGCGCGAGGTTCTGCGGGACCTCGGGCCGAGCAAGGACCGCAAGCGCGGCCTGTTCGGCAAACTCAAGGATATGTTCAAAGAGGAATAGGAGGGATCATGAAGAATGATTCACCCGGCAAAATGCGCTTTCATCTTGTCGAGGAAACGCTCGGCGCCAAGATCCGCGTCATCGGCATCGGCGGCGGGGGCGGCAACGCCCTGAACCGCATGATCGCCGCGGGGATCGAGGGCGTCGACTTCATCGCCGTCAATACCGACATGCAGGCGCTCAACGGGAGCAAGGCCCCGACGCGCATTCAGATCGGCAACCAGTCGACCCGCGGGCTCGGCTCGGGCGGGAATCCCGAGGCCGGCAAACAGGCGGCCATGGAAGACACCGAAAAGCTCATCGAGATCCTCGAGGGCTCGGACATGGTCTTCCTGACGGCCGGGCTGGGCGGCGGCACGGGCACGGGGGCCACCCCCATTCTGGCCAACCTGGCCGCCGAGCTCGACATCCTGGCCATCGCCATCTGCACCCTGCCCTTCGACTTCGAGGGCCGCATGCGGGGCAAACAGGCCGAGGAAGGGCTCAACGAGCTGCGCTCCGCCGTCGACACGGTCATCGCCATCCCCAACGAGCGGCTCCTCCAGGCCGTGGCCCAGGGCACTTACGTCGAGGAAGGGTTCAAGGTCGCCGACGACGTCCTGCGCCAGGCGGTCCAGGGCGTATCGGACCTGATCACCAAGCCNNTCGATCGAAGGCGCACGGGGCGTCCTGATCAACATCACCGGCGGCAAGGACCTGACGCTGCACGAAGTCTCCAAGGCCAGCCAGCTCGTCCATAAGCTGGCCCACCCCGATGCCAACATCATCTTCGGAACGGTCGTCGATCCGGCCATGAAGGACCAGGTCAAGGTCACGGTCATTGCCACCGGCTTCGACCGGACCGCGTCCAAGATCGTCGATGAAATCGACGAGGTCGTCGAGGGTTACCGGGCCCGCTCGACCCGGCCGTTCGGCAAGACACCCCCGCCGGTCCCGGTGCGGCCCGATACTCCGCCCTTTGAGTTCGCGCCCCAGGGCAACCGGGTCCGTTCCGCGCCGCGGACGCCGGCCCAACCGATGGCCGCCGCCGAGACCCCGTCCGAACCGAAACCGGCCCGCGCGTCTTCCCTCCTCCAGCCCCTCTGGGAAAAACAGTGGGAGGAATACGAGAAACCGTCCTATATCCGGCTCAAGCACAACCAGCTGCGCAAATATCCTTCATGATCGAAGCCGACAGCGTCGTCACCGGGTGCCGCCAGGTCCTGACCTGCGCCGGTCCCATTCCCAAGCGCGGGACCGCGCTGCGGGACGTCGGCCTGATCGAGAATGCAGCCATCGCCGGGTGGGATGGGAAGATCGTCTTCGTCGGTTCCCAGGATGATTTCGGCCGGACGGTCCGGGTCGCTCCGGACGCGGCCCGCCTGGACGCCTCCGGCCTGGTGGCCCTGCCGGGATTCGTCGATGCCCATACCCATTTGCCGTTCGGCGGGACCCGCGAGGAGGAATTCGCCCTGCGCATCCAGGGCTGGACCTACCAGCAGCTGGCGGCCAAGGGCATGGGCATTCGTTCCACCGTTCGGAAGACGCGCCAGATCCCGCTGGATGATTTGAAGTCGCTATGCCTGGAACGCCTGGACAGCATGCTCCGCCACGGGACGACCACGGCCGAAGCCAAGAGCGGCTATGGTCTGAACCTGCCCGACGAAATTAAACAGCTCGAGGCCGTCCGGGAGGCCGCCCGAGTCCATCCGATCACCGTCATCCCCACCTTCATGGGCGCCCACGAGGTTCCCGACGAATACCGCGGCCGGAAAGAAGACTATATTAACTTTCTCCTTCATACGGTCCTGCCTCAGGTTCGGGATCGCGGCCTGGCCCGCTTCTTCGACGTGTTCTGCGAAGAAGGCGTGTTTTCCGTGGCGGAGACGGAAAGGCTGGCCGCCGCGGCCGCAGAGGCCGGACTTGGGATCAAGATCCACGCCGACGAGTTCGTCCCGCTCGGCGGCGCGGAGCTGGCCGCGCGCATCGGCGCGGTTTCAGCCGAGCACCTCATCGCGGTGACGGACACCGGCATCGCCGCCCTGGCTGAAAGCGCCACGGCGGCCATCCTCCTGCCCGGCGTTCCTTTCTTCCTCATGCAGGAAAAGAGAGCCCCGGCCCGCAAGCTCATTGAGGCGGGCGCCATCCTGGCTCTGGCTTCGGACTTCAATCCGGGCAGCTCCATGACCGAGAACATGCTCTTCATCCTTCAGCTCGGCGTGTTCCTGCTGCGCATGACCATCGAAGAAGCGATCAACGCGACGACGGCCAACGCCGCCTATGCCATCCGCGCCCAGGCCGAGGCCGGAAGCCTCGAACCCGGAAAAGCCATGGACGTCGTTCTGTTCGACGTGCCGAATTATTATTTCCTGGCCTACCATCCGGGCGTCAACCCGGTCCGCCATGTCCTCAAGAACGGCCGCGCCGTGATCCGGGATGGCCGGATGGTCTATTCCCTTTAGCCCCATTTCCCATTTCCCATTTCTTTAAGGCCGCCCCCTTCGGGAGGCGGCCTCTTTATTTCGAGGGAATGGCCCGGCGACCACTCCTTCGATATCGGTTCAATGCCGGGGATCAATGAGGTTGAGGCCGGTATCCGGGTCTTTTGTTCTCCGCAGCTCGCCCGGAAGGGGGGTGATGATGATCTCGCCCGTGGCCTTGATGAGGGCCTCGTGGAGATGGCCGGAATAAGAGCGGCATTCCGCGTCGGCCAGAGTGGCGTGAAGATGGACGAGCGGCTTTCCGTCCTGGACGCTGACGTTTCCGACGAGGGCGGCGATTTCGCAGTGTTCGGCGATTTTACGGGGACGGTGGAT
>PMCY01000116.1:19818-22463 GCA_003154255.1 Candidatus Aminicenantota bacterium
AAAGGCAGGCCGGCCAGGATGATGGCCAAGCCGATCATCGAATTCTTGAACTGGTTGATGAGCGAATTAACGGTGACGAAGAGCGCCGCGGCAATGAAGATGACCGGCGTAACGGGGTAGCCCCAGGTCCTGTAGGGGCGGGGCATTTCGGGGCGCTTCTGGCGCAGGACGAAAACGGCCGAAACGGTCAGGCCGAAAAAGATCCACTGCCCGAAGACGACATAGGCCAGGAGCTGTTCGAATGTCCCCGATACGCTGAGCAGGAGCGACCATACGCCGATAGCGATGATGGCGACGTGGGGAGTCTTGTACTTCGGATGGACGGCGGCCAGCGGCTTGAAGAAGGCTCCATCCTTGGCCATGGCGTAGAACACGCGCGGCGAGCATAACACGTTGGCGTTGGCCGCGCCCATGATGGAAAACAAAATGATAAAAGATACGACCGAGGCGGCGATCGGGCCGATGGCCGCGCTCATGGCGTCGGCGGCGATGCGGGTCGACGTGGCGATCTGTCCGGCCGGAAGAACATAGAGGTAAGCCAGGTTGGCCAGGATGTAAAGCACGATGACGGCGGCCATTCCGATGAAAAGGCCCAGAGGCAGGTTTTTCTGGGGATTCTTGGTCTCACCCGCGCTGTACGTGGTCGACTCCCAGCCCTTGTAGGCCCAGAAGACGGCTACCAGGGCGATACCGAAACTCCCCAGGAGACCGCTCATTCCGGCGGGTGACGGTTCGACGAAATGGGCCGGATTGCCCTTGGCGAAAATGAAGATCACGGCACAGATGCCGATGAGGGCGGTGAACTTGATGACCGTCAGGACGTTCTGCAGGTTGGCCCCGGCCCGCGCGCCCAGGTAATTGACGATCGTCAGGAAGAGGATGAAAAGGACGCAGACGGCTTTCTGGGCCAGGGGCGTCAGGGCCATGAAATGGGTCAGGTATTTCGAGGTGAAAGCCACGGTCAGCGTGGCGATGGCCCCCGAATCGATGACCAGGAAGAGCGTCCAGCCGAAAAGAAACGAAAGAAGGGGCCCGAAGGCTTCGCGGAGATAGACGTACGCCCCGCCCGCCTCGGGCATGGCCGCGGCCAATTCGGCGAACGAAACGGCGCCGAAGAAACTCAACATCCCGCCGACCACCCAGACGGCCAGGATGAGAAGGGGCGCCTTGACGCCGGCGGCGATGCCGGCGGGGACGAGGAAGATCCCGGACCCGATGACGCCGCCGATGACGATTCCGACAATGTCCCAAAGTCCGAGCACGCGAGCGAGGTTTTGACCCTGTTTCTCCATGCTCGTTAGATTAGCGGAATTCATTCCCCAATTCCACCAAAAGAAAAAATGCTATCATAGACCCATGGAATCCATCCGCGAGCTCTATCGTATCGGCCACGGGCCGTCGAGCAGCCACACCATGGGTCCCCGGCGGGCGGCCGAGGAATTTCTGAAGAAAGAACCGGGCGCCCCCGCCTACCGGGTGACGCTCTTCGGCAGCCTGGCGGCCACGGGCAAGGGGCATCTGACATTCCAGGTCCTCAAGGACGCTTTCGCAGACCGAAAGGTTGAGATCGCGGCCAAACCGGACGTTTTCCTGCCCCGCCATCCCAACGCCCTCACGTTCGAAGCCCTGGAGGCAGACGGCTCGGTCCGAACCTCATGGACGGCTTACAGCGTCGGCGGGGGCAAGATCGTGGACGACTCCTCCGCCCTGGATCCGCCGCGGATCTATCCCTTTGCCGGAATGGACGCTATTCTTGCTCATTGCGAAAGCCAGGGTTGTTCGTTCTGGGAAGTGGTGACGGCTCATGAGGACGCCGCCATTCTCGTTTTTCTGGCCGACGTATGGCGGGTCATGCAGGACGCCGTCCGACGCGGCTTAAAAACCGACGGGATTCTCCCCGGCGTCCTCAAGCTGCCGCGCAAGGCCCATGCTTATGCCATGAAAGCCAAGGCCTATGGCGGGACGGCCAAACAGCTGGCCACGCTTTTTTCCTATGCTTTGGCCGTCTCCGAGGAGAACGCCGCCGGCGGGCTCATCGTCACCGCTCCGACCTGCGGGGCGTGCGGGGTTCTTCCCGCGGTCCTGTTCTTTCTGAAAAGAGAATATCGCTTCGCCGACGCGGACATCCTCAAGGCCCTGGCCGCAGCCGGCCTCATCGGCACGGTGGTCAAAGCCAACGCCTCGATCTCCGGCGCTGAATTGGGCTGCCAGGCCGAGGTCGGCGTGGCCTGCGCCATGGCCGGCGGGGCCGCCGCCCAATTGTTCGGCGGGACGACCGCCCAGATCGAATACGCCGCGGAGATGGGCATCGAGCACCATTTAGGGTTGACCTGCGATCCGGTGGCCGGCCTCGTCCAGATCCCCTGCATCGAGAGGAACGCCATGGCCGCGGCGCGGGCGCTCGACCACCAGATTTTCGCCCTGCTGTCGGACGGCCGCCATCGCATCAGCTTTGACGAGGTCATCGAGGCCATGAAGCAGACCGGCCACGATCTCAATCCGAAATACCGGGAGACGTCTCAGGGCGGCCTGGCCGTGGTCGAAAAAACGCCGGAATTATGAAGCGCCGCGATTTCAGTGCTGGCGGGCGAAGCCCTGGGCTTTTAACCAGAACAACAGGTCACTCGTCCATGGATGGCGCTTGG
>PMCY01000136.1 GCA_003154255.1 Candidatus Aminicenantota bacterium
CGGTCAGAACATAGAGAGTCGGCATGGTGCCGATGAAGCCGGCCGACAGCTTGTTGTCTGAAGCCTTCACGGCCTCGACCAGGCTGTTCAGCACGCTCCTCCGTTCGGCTGCCGGCACCATGTCGTACATGAGAGGCAGGCTCTGAGCGGTCTGCGAGCCCTGATCATAGCGCCCTGCGGCAGCGTCGAAGAACCGCCTGTTGAAAGACGTCTTGATTGATTCGGCCAGAGCTGCATACTTCGCCGCATCCTGCTTCTCCCCGATTGCGGCCGCTTGCTCGGCCACCAGCTTGGCATAATAGTAATAGGCCACGGTGGAGGTGAATTCCACCCCTGTCTTGGTGCTGTTCGCCCTCGGAAGCCAGTCCCCCAAGCCCCACCTTAAGATACCGTCCTCGGAAGTGCTGGTTAGATAATCCGTATAACGGCGGGCGGCGTCGTAGGAGATCTCACCCGTCCTGCGGTCGCCATAGTCGATGCCAAGGCGGCTCACTCCCAGGGCCAGGGCCATGCTCCACCAAGGATCAGAGTATGGACCGTCACTAAAGTGCCGGCCGCTCATGCTTCCCCATCCCCACCCTCCCGTGGGAATGACCGAACCGATATGCCCATTGGGCTCCTGATCATCCATCAAGTCGTAGATCTGTTTCCGATAAAGCAAGCTGCAATCAAAGAGGTAGAAGTAAGAGTCGATATCGAAGACGTCGTCTCCGAGCCAGATCACTTTTTCTCGCACCGGCTCGGCGGCGGGCCCGCTCCAGGTGCAATCCTCCAGGGTCCGCCGGGCGGCTTCGTGAAGCTGGTTGAGCTTGACATCCGAACACTCGAACGAACCCACGCACGGAAGCTGCGTGTGCATGCGGAGAGCCACGATATCTTCCGGAGCAGGTGCCTTCTCCAGCCCTCGGAACTCGACGTAGCGAAACGCATGATAGGTAAAGTGCGGTTCAAATACGTCATTCTTCGCCCCGGATAAGATACATTCCTGGTGCTGATATCGCCCGTAGGTATGGGTTGTCTGGGCTTCCGTATCCACTGTGCCGTCCTCATGGAGTTTCTCATTAAAGTCTAACGTAACGGTTTGGCCCACCTTACCTGATGTTGTCCATCGTACCCATCCAGCCAGGTTCCGTCCGAAATCAACAACATAGACTCCCGGCTTGGGTTCGGAAATCCGCAGCGGCTTGAACTGATCGGTAATCCGAATGGCAGGTATCGACTGGGCCCAAAGCCGGCCCAGCGGCGCGGTCACTTCAATCGCCGGCTTCCAGCCGCTGTCGTCATAACCCGCTTTCAACCATTGTCCGGGGTCCTTGCGGGCGTCGATCGTCTCGCCGCCACGTATGCAATTGAAGCGGATCGGACCGATCGATTGTTTCCACCGGCCATCGGATGTAATGGTCGAGGTGCTGCCATCGTCGAACTCCACGAGCAAATTCATCCGCATTCGCGGCGGGGTGCGCCAGGGGGCCTTCTCCAACTGGAACAAGTCGGGTGTTTGCAGGCAGTAAAAGCCGTTGCCAAGCATAACGCCCAAAGCGTTTTTTCCGGACTTGACCAAGTCGGTCACATCATAGGTGGAGTACAAAACTCGCATTAAGTAATCCGTGTAAGCCGGGTCCAGAATGTGGTCACCAACGCGCTGGCCGTTCACATAGAGCTCGTAGTAACCAAGTCCGCAGATGGTGGCCGTCGCACGGCGGGGTTGCTTTTTGAAAGTCACCTCCCGCCTGAGCAGGACAGCGGGAGCATCGGCCGGGTCGATTGGACCTGTCTGACTCCGATTTCCATTGCGCAACGGGACCCGCCTGCCCGACGGTGTTCCAGGACGCGCGCCGATCCAACCGCCTTTCCAGGCTGCTTCGCTTAAGAGCCCCATGGTCCAAGAGGCCGGCTCGCTCCAGGCGCTGGATTTGCCGTGCTTATCCCAGATCCGGACCTTCCAGTAGCATCGCATACGCGAGGCCAGGGGCCGGCCTGAATATTGAACCTGAGCGGAATTGTCCGATACGACTTTGCCGGTGTCCCAAAGATCGCCGCGGTCGAGGGCCAGAGTCCGGGGCGACGACGCCACGAGAATCCGGTACGCGGTCTGCATTTCGCTGCGCTGATCGGACTCGATGACCCAACTGAAACCAGGTTTATCCGCGTCGATGCCGATCGGATTTTCGAGGCGCTCGCAGCGCAAGTTGCGCACGGCCGCCGGCGGCGCCCCACATGCAAACTGAAGACAGGCCAGACAGAACAACAATGACTTCAGCTCAAAAAAAGCTATGCCTTTCATCTTGAAAGGATGATAGGGCCGGCCTCAGATCGATGTCAATAATAGAGAACATAGCGAAGGGGAGCCATTTTGAGGCTTACTCAAACTGGGCCAAGCTCTATAAAGTGGAGGATTCGTCATTTACAGAAGCCGGAAAGATCGGCCTCTGAACCAAGGCCGACAGCATGACCCTTTTCGATGACCTCACAATAAAAGAAATGTGATACGGCGCCTCGAAGCAGGTCAATGGTCCTCCTTGCGTNNGGGCATGACGTTCACGCTCCTGGTCCTGGCCCTGATCCTCGCTCCTCCTCCGGCAAGCCCGGCGCAAGCGAGCAAAATCCCCGTCATCTCGCTCAAGCCCTTCATCGGCGTTTCAGCGTGGCAGCTCGACGTCACCTGGACGGCCCGGGATTCGTACAATGATGCGACCTGTAACGAGCGGCTCGAAATGACGGTGACGGCCCGCTTCATCTTGATCCGGCGGGACAAGGCGGATGCCTACGGGCGCTGGGATGTCGAGAAGGCCCAATCTTGGAACTGCGCTTTCAACGGATTTGATGCGGACAGCCACGGCCGCTGGCGCAACAACTTTAAGGGCAACCTCAAAGGCACCGTTCTGGCCCCCGGTGCCTTTCTTATCGTCGGGCAAGAAACGCCCGGCTATTGGCTGCACTGCAGCGGCATGTTTCCCCTCAGGGTGAGCGGGGCATTGAATCTCGATACGGGAGTCACCCTCTCGTTGGATGATATCAACCAGACACATACGTGCGAGGGCCCGCTGCCGAGCTCCGGCCTCGACATCCACGGTTCCTACGTCATCTCCTCCCCGGTGCCGCCCATCGGTTCTCACCGTCCCGTCAAGGTCGCGGTCCAGTTCACGCTCACGCCTGTCGCGGACCTGGCGCCGCTCACCCCTGCCAAGAAGAAGTAAGGGCCCGACCGGATTCGCTTCCAAAGACAAGAAGGTGATAGCCGAGGGGGAGTCTTGTCGGGTGAAAAAAAACATGCCCCGCGGAGGCGGGGGCGGCGTGGCCCGCCGGATGCGCAGGGCTGAATCGGACCCTGCCCATGGCGGCTCCTTTCTTTCTAGGTTTTCTTCATTTTACCTTGACCGATTAAAGGGGGGAGGTCACGGCTCAGTTTGACAGACTCTGGCTTAAACCGAAGTACAAGCCGACCGATTAATAATCGAGGGGAACAGGTGGGGGNNGTCTGCAACAACTACGATTGGCGATCTCGATTTAATAAGAAGAACAGCCGGCGGGTATTTTGATCCCGGAAACCCGCTTGGCACCCGTCATTTTTTCTATGGCCTGCCGGGCCGCCAGATTGCCCGGGTTCAGTTCAAGCGACTTTTTATAGTTTTCAATTGCTAGCGGAATATTTCCGGCTTTCAAGTACGCTTCCGCAAGACTATCCCAGGTGTTCCATGAACCGGGGTAGGACTTTGTGTTCAACAAGAAAGCCGTAATCGACTCAGCGAGACGACCGGCCCGAAGGAGGCGATACCCGGTCGCATTCATCTCGGTTTCGGAAAACGGAGTGTACCAGACATAATCTATTTTCATTTCTTCAACGCGGCGGAGCGCGGCGACGGCCTCTTGGCTGTCCTCCAGCAGGGCGTCACAGAGGTTTTTCAGATCGTTCCGGAGGACGAGCTCAAGGGCCGGGTCGGCGCCGCTGAAGTATTGGCGTGAGGAAAACTGGGAAGGAAAATCGACCTGGAAATATTCGCTCCGGTCCTGCGGGCCTCCCACTTGATAATAAAGCGACGACAGCTGGAGCAAAAAATTGCTGTTTGGAAGAGAATAGCTTTGCGCTTCGCCGCGATGGTTCAGCGGTGCGCCGGCCGGCTCTCCGACAAAATACGCGTTCGTGTGCCGTTTAAGGCTCCCGATCAGCATGACGGCGGCGCTGAATGTCTTTCGTCCGACAAGCACGAACAGCGTTCCTTTCCGGTTGATTTTGTCGCGCTTGATGATCTCGTGCAGAAACGGATCCAACAGACTGCCATCGCCGCCGCTGTTATAGCGGATGTCAATAACAAATTTTCTGACATCGTTCGCGTCGATGAAGGCAAAGAGACTTTTCGTAAAATCCTCAAAAGTCACATGGTCCCATTCCCGCTCCACGAAATTAAATTGAAAATAGACGCTCTTGCTTTCCGTGAGATATTCGAACCAATAGGGCAGACGCATCCGCAGATGGAGGGGCAGGGTGGCATCTCCTTTGCGGAAATCACTCGAGACGCGCCCGAACGCGGTCATAAGATCGGGTACCGGCCCGTACATTTCTCCCCACTCCATCCAATTGGACTGCTTTTCAACTGTCTGTGATCGAAGCGTTATGGCCGTTCGGACTGTTCCAATCGGACGTTCGACTTCCAGAGTGATTTGATTGGCGCCGGAAATTACACCGAGCGCTTCGAGCAGGTCGGCGTTGAAAAGATAGAGGACGCAGTTTTCCATCTCACCGAACCGGTTGTCGGACCCCTTTAAGGATTGGGCCTTGGCCAATGCGTCTTTAACATCCAGAGAGCCGATTTTCATTACCTTGGAGCCTACAAATTCTTTGAGAGCCGGTTCGATCGCCGTGATGAACAGTCCGTCGGTGAATAAATAGCAGCGGATCGGGAACCAGCGGTTGAAACCGCACGGCGCGAGATGGGAATGTCCGTCGCCAAGCCGGGCCACGATCTGCATCATCCGCGCCGCAATCTGGGCCGCGGTGAGATCGGAAATATCGCTCGCTAAATCAGCGGCGGCTTTATCAAACTCCGCTTTCGGAAGTTTTGCGTAGGGACTCGGATGGATGGAATCGATGGTCGCCATCATAGAGGACAAGTCGTTTTTCCATTGATCCTTCGATAAGGACGGGATTTGCGCCTGCCCGCCGAGTGGTTGCATCAATGAGAATATAAAAAAATAAATGATCTCTTTCATGCACAGATACCTCCATAAATTGGCCGACAACCTATTCATTCCAGCGCATGGATATATACTGTTTTTTCCGCAAATAGGTTGCTGGAATGGGAAATCTGATATCGAACTGCGAACTGAAGGGTGTAACTACGAGAATCTATTGGAATAAGCCCTTCGACATCCTCTTCGAAAAAGGTCAAGAAAAAATGCAGGGTCGCTGGCTTGAGCAGGCGAGAATCTGTTTAATCGCGGATTATTAAGCCTTCGCCCGTGGAACGAATTGATTTGACGGCGTCGCTCCTACGAACTGCGATCAAGCTGCGATTACTTCTTCATCACGCGTTTGGCTGACCACTGCATCTCGCCCCGATCGCCCATGGCGATCGTCCCCTTCATCGTGTTGCCGTCGACCTTGCCCTTGTGGACGATGGTCATGTCGCCGTCCGGGCCGTTCATGGTGAACCTGAACTCGAACTCGCCGCCGACAATCTTGCCCGTTCCTTTCATCTCCTCGCCCATGGGGTTGTTCATATTGACTTCGAGAACGTCCCCCTTCTGGAGAATATGAATGACCATTGACGGCATGTCCCCGCCCTCGGGAGGACCGCCGCCGCCGGGGCCGCCGGTCATGGTCATTTCCCAGTCCCCGCTGATGTCCATGGACTTGGCCTGAAAGGCCGTTCCG
>PMCY01000140.1 GCA_003154255.1 Candidatus Aminicenantota bacterium
GCCGCAGATGAAGCGCACCGAGGACATGCCGGAGCCGCGGTGGTCCAGCCCGGCATGGGCGGCCTTGATCACGTCGGGATGGCTGGACAACCCGAGGTAATTGTTGGCGCACATGTTGATGACCTTGCGCAGGCCGGCGCCTTCGGGGAATTCGACCTCGATGTCGGCAGCCTGAGAAGAATGAATGAAACGTTCTTGCTTGAAAATGCCGGCGTCGCGCAGGCCCTGGAGAGTCTGCTGATACTGGGACCTGGTCTTCTCGGAATAGGACATGGGAATCCTCCTTAAAGGATGACGGGTATGATGATTGCGTTCACGGGCATAAGCCTCGCGCTGGGCTGGCNNGCCTGGTCGTCGGGGATCGAGATCTTGTATTTGTTTTCCAGAAACCTCTTGAGCGAGACCATGGAGAAAGAATCGACGATGCCGCCCGAGATGAGGGGCGTCTCGAAGCTGATCGGATCGCTGCCGTCTTCGCTATACTCGGCGATCACGTACTTGAGGACGATGTCTTTGATTTCGTCGGCCATGGGGGATGTCTCCTTATGCTCTATGAATAATTCGATTGATGACCGGATCAGTCGTTTTCCAGGGTCGAGGTGTCGCCGATCTCCTCGCCCCATTCCTTGGCCTTCAGGATGCGGCGCATGATCTTGCCNNTTGGGCAGCGATTCGACGAACTCGATCTCTTGGGGCATGGCCAGCGGCGAGAGCTTCTTGCGGATGAAGTTCATGATTTCAAGGTCCAGGTCGGCGCTGGGCGTGAATCCGGCCTTCAGCGTGACGAAGGCCTTGACGACCTCCATGTTGATCGGGTCGGGCTTGCTGACCACGGCCGACTCGGCCACCGCCGGGTGCTCAATGAGGGCCGATTCGACCTCGAATGGGCTGACCAGATGGCCGCCGGTATTGATGATATCGTCGTCCCGGCCGACGAACCAGAAGTAGCCTTCCTTGTCGATGCTGGCCCGGTCGCCGGTCATGTACCAGCCGTTTATGAATTTCTTCCGGTACGTCTCCTCGTTGTTCCAGTATGTCCGCATCATCGAGGGCCAGCCCGGCTGGAGGCCGATCAATCCGATCTTCCCGCTTTCAGAGTAGGGCGCGTGAGTTTTGGGATCGAGGATGACCGCGGTAATGCCGGGGAACGGCTTGCCCATCGATCCGGGCTTGATCTTCATGTCGGGAAAATTGGTGATCATGATGGCCCCGGTCTCGGTCTGGAAATAGGTGTCCAGGAAGGCCTTGCCGAAGACTTTCTCGGACCAAATGACCGCTTCCGAGTTGAGGGGCTCACCGACGCTGGAGAGCATGCGCAGGCAGCTCAAGTCGTATTTTTTGATGATTTCGTCGCCGGCCTTCATCAGCGAGCGGATGGCCGTCGGCGCGGAGTACCAATTGGTGACCCGGTGCTTTTCAATGAACTTGTACCAGGCTTCGGCCGAGAAGCCGCTGTCCATGACGCATTGGGTCACGCCCAGACTCCAAGGGCCGATGATGCCGTAAGAAGTGCCGGTGACCCAGCCGGGGTCGGCCGTACACCAGTAGATGTCGTCAGGCCGGATGTCCAGGACCCACTTGGCCGTCAGGTATTGGGCGATGAGCGAATAATGGACGTGCTTGACGCCTTTGGGCTGACCGGTGGTGCCGGAGGTGTAATGGAGGAGGGAAGGCGATTCGGCCAGCGTGGGGACGACGTCCAGATGCTCGACCGGCGCGGNNTTGCGGACCTTGGGGGCGTGCTTCTTCTGGGTGATAACGGCCGTCGTCTGGGCGTTTTCCAGCCGGACGAAAAGCGACTCGTCGCCGAAAGCGGAAAAAAGAGGCTGGGCAATGGCCCCGATCTTCAGAATGCCGAGGACGCCGACATAGAGCTCAGGGACCTTGTCCATGAACAAGCAGACGCGTTCGCCCTCGCGGATACCCAGTCTGCGCAGAAAGGCGCCGATGGTGTTGCCGGCACGGCGGATGTCGTCGTAGGAGAAATTCTTTTCCACACCGCCCATGCCTTCCCAGTGCAGGGCGGTCTTCGCGCCGTGTCCCTGGAGGCAGATGCGGTCCGAGCAGTACCAGCCGATGTTGAGGACTCCGCCGGGAGTGTATTCCAGCTCCCGTTCGGCGATCGACCAGGAAAAGTCCTTGAGCCGATCATCATAAGATCCGATATTCGACATCGATCGACCTCGTTCTTGAATTTGAAGGGGGTGATTATATCTGAATCGGAGGAAAAGTCAAAACGGCCGGGGGGGTTGACAAGCCTACACCGTTCCGATATGATTAATGTCCCTCAATCAGCAACAGCCCCCATATCTTGTATAAATCGGATTGGAGAGCCATATATTTTGTTGAAAAACGGAATGCCGACGCTTGCAATGCCGCCCCGCGGGACGAAGCCCCGCGTTGCGCCTGAGGTCGCTTAATGCCGATATTGATGACCCGCCACCATAAATATCTCCTGCTGGCTTTTCTGTTTCTGTATTTCATCGCCGGCCAGCCGAAGGAATTCGGCGAGGAAAACCTCTTTTTTCAGGGTTTCCCGATCGCCAAACCCGTCATCCGCATCGCCTTGGGCTTGAACGTGGAGGATATCCTGATCCGGTCCTCTTCGGGCATGAAGATCTATCAGGTCAGCGGGGCTTACAAGCTCCTGGCCGAAGATGCCGCCGAGGCCCATGTCCAGGGCCGCCAGGACAGGCTGAGCGAGAAATTCCTTGTCCAGACCGGGCAGTTCCGCAAGCGGGAAGACGCCGACGTGGCGGTCAAGTCCCTGCGTCAAAAAATCTCCCAACGGGTCCTGGTGACCCAGGACGGGGAATCGGGCGCGGATGGGGCCTTCCAAGTCCGGGCCGGCGATTTCCTGACCCGCGGCGACGCCTTGGCCTTTATCAAGAAGATCAACGCCTTGGGCGTGCGCGAGGCCTGGATCATTCGCGAAGAGGTTTTCGCCGCCGAGAACCATCCTCGCTGGGTCACGGTCAACGATCAGCTCATCAACCTGAGCGCCGATTCCTCCCTCTATTTCATTCCCTCCACGACTGAATGCTATCTGTCCTACGGCGGACGCAATTACCGCGGGATCTTCGTCCTCCGGGGGAGCCGCAAGGGCCTCATCCTGGTCAACATTCTGAACCTGGAAGAATACCTCAAGGGCGTTCTGCCGGGGGAGCTTCCGCCGTCCTATTTCAACGAGATCGAGGCCCAGAAAGCCCAGGCGATTGCCGCCCGAACCTATGCCCTGAAGAACCTCGGCCAATTTTCGGACCTCGGTTTTGACCTTCTGGCCACCCCGGCTTCCCAGGTCTATCTTGGGCTGAGCGCCGAGAGTCCTCTCAGCAGCCGGGCCGTCGAGGAAACCCGTGGGGAAGTCGCAGTCTATGGCGGCAAACTGATCAATGCCCTTTATATGAGCACCTGCGGCGGCGCGACCGAGGACGTCGATGCCATGTTCGAGGGCGCGCCCATGCCGTACCTCAAGAGCACCGAGTGCGTCGACGAACGGGATGCGGCCTGGACGGTCAAGAGTCCGCTCATCTTCCCCCCCGTCCTGGTGAACGGACGGGCCGTTTCCCAAAACCTGGCTTACCTGGCTGCGCTCGATGTCCTGCCCATAGAAAGCGCCGCCGCGTCCTGGAACGAATCCGCCGAAACAGCCGAAGTCCAAAGCTGGGCGGGCCGGGCGGCGGCTTTGTTGGGCAAGAAAGCCGACAAGGCCGGGTCCGAAGCGGCGCTCCTCGATTTTCCGAGCCTGGCCAGACTTTTAGCCGAGGACTTCGATTGGAAGGACCGGGTGGACAATCTCATGCTCAAGACGGAGGCCGACCACGTCTTGGACGGCGCGACCGGCCTGAAGCCGGAGGAACGCGGTCCTCTGGCCTACTTCATCGTCTCCGGCATTTATCCGGCCTCCGAGAATCTGACCGACCGGAACCGCCGGCCGACCAAGGCGGAAGCGGCCTATTACCTTTACAAAGTCCTGTCCGCTTACAAGGACTTTTCCGGACAAGGGACGATCCACGGCCTCAAAGAGGGCCGCCTGACGGTCCACGCGGACGGCGGGGACAAGGAGTATGAGCTGACGTCCTCTCTCCTGCTTTTTCGGGAGCTGGAGGGATCGGCGGCTCCAACCTCCTCGCTCGATCTGGAAGCGGGCGACATCGTGAAATGGGTCGAGCGCGAAGGCAAGGTCCGCTTCCTCCAGATCGTTTCCGCCCCCGTCGGCAATGTTCTCGATTACACTTCGCAGTTCCATCGCTGGCAGACGCGCATCTCCCGTGACGATCTGGAAACCCGCCTCAATCAGTACTATCCCATCGGCCGGCTCATCGACATCGTCCCCGGCAAACGAGGCGCTTCGCGTCGGGTGCTGGAAATGACCATCGTCGGGCAGGAGAGCCAGATCCAGGTCCGCGGCCTCAAGATCCGCCAGGTCCTGAATCTGCGCGACAATCTTTTCGTCGTCGACCGGCAGCTGGCCCCGGATGGACGCGTGGCCGTCTTTGTCTTCTCGGGCAAAGGCTGGGGCCATGGGGTCGGACTCTGCCAAGTCGGGGCTTTCCGCATGGCCCAGAAGGGCGCCTCCTATGAAGAGATACTAAAGAAATACTACCGGGGCATCAGCCTCCAAAAGACGGATTGAACGGGCCGGCGAAGGATCTTCCCGCGGATGAGGCGCTTGATCTCGGCGATCGGATCGGGATGATTCTCGACCCGCAGATCGTTGAGACGGTCTTTCCCCGGAGCGGGCCTGGTCGTGAAATTCCGAGGGTGTCCGCCGTTCTCAGTAATTGAGCGTTCCGGCGGCCTTCCGTCTGGATAGGACGTCCAGCATATCCTTGGTCATGGCCGCCAGGTCATAATCGGGCTTCCAGCCCCATTCCCTGCGAGCGGCCGTGTCGTCGATGGACATGGGCCAGGAATCGGCGATGGCTTGGCGGAAATCGGGTTTGTAATCGATGCTGAATTCCGGGATATGTTTGCGGATTTCGGCCGCCAGCACGGCCGGCGTGAAGCTCATGGCCGCCAGATTGAAGTCGGCGTGGTGGCGGAGCCCGGCGAAATCGGCATCCATCAGGTCCAGGACGGACTTGAGGCAATCGGGCATATACATCATCGGCAGGCTGGTGTCCTCGCCCAGGAAACAGGTATAACGTTTGTATTTAACCGCCTCATAGAAGATGGCCACGGCGTAGTCCGTGGTCCCGCCGCCGGGCAGGGTTTCGTGGCTGATGATGCCGGGGAAGCGGCTGCCGCGGACATCCACGCCGAAACGGCGGACGTAGTATTCGGCCAGAAGCTCGCCGGCCACCTTGGTCAGGCCATACATTGTCTTGGGCCGCAAGACAGTCTCCTGAGGAGTGTTTTTCCGCGGCGTCTCGGGGCCGAAGGCGGCGATGGAGGAGGGGATATAAACCCGGACGAGCTTGCGGTTGCGGGCCGCCTCCAGGACGTTGTACGTGCCGTTCATGTTGACATCCCAAGCCAGATGGGGATTCTTCTCGCCCGTGGCCGACAAGATGGCTGCCAGATGGTAGATGGTATCGATGCGGTAAGAGCCAAGGAGATCGTCGAGGCGCTTGGCGTCGGTGACGTTGAGGAATTCGAAGGGGCCGGAATCGCGGAGCTCCGCCGCAGCCAGGACCTGGATGTCGGTGGCCAAGACGTTGGGCCCGCCGTGCTTGCGACGAAGGACCTTGAGGAGCTCGGATCCGATCTGTCCGGACGCTCCGGTCATGAGGATGCGGTTCATCGTTGTCATCAGGCGACCTCGGACGATGGCGTTAGGAATGCGCGGCAAGCCCATTTTTATAGCATAGCCCCCTATTTGAAATCAAACCGCGGATCGGCCATACTAACGGCAAGGAAGAGACATGGATACGCGAAAAGAAGCCGTTGCCCTGGTCACCGGCGCCTCGGCCGGATTGGGGCGGGAGATTGCCGTCGTCCTGGCGTCCGATTGCCGCGCGGTGGGTGTCCATTATCGGAGAAACGCGGCGGGCGCCGGGCATACGGCCGCCGCCGTCCGTGCGCAGGGTGCGGAAGGCGCCGTTTTCTCCGCCGACTTGGCCCGCAAGGGCTCCCCGGTCCGCCTTATCGCCGCGGTGGAGCGCCGCTTAGGCCGCCTCGATATCCTGGTCAATAACATTGGGCCATTTTTCCAAAAACCTTGGGACAGGCTGACTACCGAGGATTGGGACGCGGCCTTCAAAGGCAATCTCTACCCCGCCTATGGCTGTCTCCAGGCTGCTCTGCCGGGTTTGCGTAAACGCGGCTGGGGCCGCGTCATCAATATCGGCTATGGACGGGCCGAGCAGTTATCGGCCTTTCCGGGGATTCTGCCTTATGCCGCGGCCAAGACCGCGCTCCTTCTCCTGACCCGGACGGCCGCGGCGGGGGAGATGGGGACGGGCATCACCGTCAACATGGTTTCGCCCGGGCTCCTGCGGGGAGGTGTCCTTCCCAGAGGCGTCGACCGGAACGCGGCATCGCTGGGGACATTCGCCGACGTCGCGGCGGCCGTCCGTTTCCTCGTTTCGGAGAAAGCCGACCGCATCAGCGGGACCAATCTGCTCGTGGCCGGCACTTGGAAGATGTAAACGGCGAACGGACAAGAATACTTTTGATTTTTCCTTCGGAATGGACATAATAGCCTCGCATCCATGCCCGAAAAAAATCTCCTTGCCGTTGTTTTGTGCGCCGGGCGGGGTGGCCGCCTCCGGCCGTGGACCGACCTTCGGCCCAAATGCCTCCTGCGGGTCGGAGGGCGGGAGATTCTCGGCCGCTGCCTGGACAACCTGTCCCGTTGCGGGATCCGGAAGGCCCTGCTGGTCACGGGCTACAAGGCGGACATGATCAAGGCCTTCGTCCGGGAAGGCGGTTGGAAAGGAGTCCGATTCGTGGCCAATCCGGACTTCGCCGCCACCAACACCGCCGTTTCCCTCCACCTGGCTCTGCGGGACGTTTCCTCTGATGTCATCCTGATCAACGGCGACGTCCTCTTCCACCCCGGCCTCCTGGCCGACCTCATCGCCTCGCCGGAATCCAATGGCGTGGTTATCGACAGGGAAATCGCCCTGAACGCCGAGGAGGTCAAAGTCGTGGCCCGGAGTGGACGCGTCGTCCGGATAGGCAAGGACATCGATCCGGCCGACTGCGTTGGCGAGGCGATCGGCGTCTACAAGATCGGGCGGGACACCCTGCCCGACCTGCTTTGGGCCTATGAGGAGCTCGAAGGCCGGGGCGAACGCATGCATTTTTTTGAAAAAGGATTCGAAATGGTCTGCGGTGAAGACCGCGGCCGGACGTTCGGGCTCGTCGGCACGGACGGTCGGCCCTGGGTCGAGATCGACACGCCCGAGGATTTTGCCCATGCCCAGCGCAGCGTCGCCTCCCGGCTCGAACTCTGAATACGATTACCAAAAAGCGGTCGGCCCCAAGCGGGACGACCGCTACGCGCCCAGAGCTTTGGCCATCAACCGCGTCGTCAACCGGCCCTTGGCCGGCCTGCTCGTCCGGGCCCTGTTCAAAACGCGAGTCACGCCCAACCAAGTCACGGTGGCGGCCTTCGGCCTGGCCATGGCCGGGGCTTATCTTTTTTACCTCGGACGGGCCTGGTCCTTCGCCTTGGGCGGAGCGCTGGCCCAACTGTCTTCGATCGTCGACTGCGCGGATGGAATGCTGGCCCGAGGCCGCGGCCAGAGCAGCGAATACGGCGCCTCGCTCGATCTCCTGCTCGACCGGGTCGATGAGTTTTTCCTCCTGGCCGGAGCGGTCCTGGGTTATTATGCCGCCTCGGGCCGGACCGGAATGATCATCCTGGGACTCCTGGGTACGGCCGGGTTCTTTCTTCTGACAACGCTCTTCTATTTGATCAAAAACTATCGCCATGACGCGGCCCAGGGCGAAGCGGGCGAAAACCGGGCCTGGCTCATGGCTCTGCTGTGCGTCTTCGGCGTTCTGAACCGCATCGATATCGGGATCTATGTCCTGGCCGTTTCCATGGCCGCAAGCATCCTCGTCGTCATCGTTATTTTTTTCCATATTCGCCCCGCGCGTGAGAAAAGGCCTCCGTCCGCTTAGACCGTCTCGGTCCGCTTCGGGGGCGCCATATTTTTTCTCCGCAAACCCAGGACCGCCAATCCGGCCGCCGTCCAAGCCAGGGCGAGAAGCCGCCGGATGACGGACAAGGCGATGGCCAGTCCGGCCGGCCAGCCCAGGACGGAAAAGACGCCCACGTTGGTCAATTCATAGACTCCCAGCGCAGCGGGCACGGCGGGCAGAAGAAGAGCGGCGTTTCCCAGAGACACGACGAGGAGGCTCTTGACGATGGTCAAGCCCGGGGCGCCGAGGAACCGCAAGGTCATGTCGATTTCAAAAGCCCAGACAAAATAAGATAGCAGGTAAAGCGAGCCGATGGCAGGGATCGCGGCCCGGTGATGGCGATGGAAGCCGGCAATTGTCTCGTCGATCTCCCGCAGGGCGGGCCGGCTCCTCTCCAGCCATCGGGGCCGCATTCCGAGCCGGGCCAGGAGGTCGAAAAGACCCAGAAAAAAACCCCTTCTCTGCCCAAGAAGCAGGGCCAGACAGAGGGTGCCGGCCAGAACGACGAACAGGCCGAAGATCAGGCGGGCCGATCCGTCCATGGGCAGGACGGCCATGGCCGCCAGCATGGCCAAGGCGGTAGCGGCGGCCAGGGTGAATATCTCGATTGTTTTATCCAGAACGGCCGAGGCGAAGACGCGGCGGCGGTCGATGCCGGGCAGGAGCAAAGCCCGGACGGGCAGCCCGCCGAGCATGGCCGAGGGAGTGATGAACCCCACGGCATTGTCGGCGATGCGGGCTTCAAAGAGGCGATGGAACGGCTGGCGGGCCTCATAGAGGTCGAAGACCTGTTTCCAATTGAAGGTCCGCAGAAGCCAATAAACGAGCCGCAGTCCGGCCAAGACGGCCCATTGGAGAATGCTCAAGCGGCCCAAAGCGGCCAGCATCTCCCGGGGGCCGCTCCGCCAAACGGCAAAAACGAAAAGGAGCAACCCGAGGAGAAGCGAGAGGCGCAGGACGGTCCGCTGCAAGATTTGTTTCCCAACCGGGTTTTCTTATAGCCTTTTCGCGCCGGAGAATCAACCGCCGGCCCGACTTGACCCGGACGCAGCGTCAGGGTTTATCCTGGGCTCCGCGGCCCGCGGGGAAAAGGCGATATTCACTCGCCGCGGGATTTCCGCTATAGTGTCGATTCAGAGGTTATCATGAAAATTTTATTCTCCAGGCTCATTCTCGCGGCGCTGGTTTTGTCTTCCGCGGCCGCCGCGGGCGCCGTTCAGGCGCCGGAAGACGAGCTTATCATCAAAGCCCGAGCCTTCCTGACAGCTTTGGAAAAAAATGATTTCCAGGCCGCCGCCAGGGATTTCGACGCCACGATGCTCAAGCTCTCCGGGCCGGACAAGCTGGCCGCGTTCTGGAAAGCGGCCCCCGCCCAGATGAGTCCGTTTAAGCGGCAGACGGGGGCCCGGCGTGACACTCTGGGGTCCTATGACATAGTCCTCCTGACCTGCGAATTCGAGAGACAGACGCTCGACGCCCGTATCGTCTTCGACAAGGACAAGAAGATCGCCGGGTTTCAGTTCATCCCCTCTCTTCCGCCGGCCCGATACGAACCTCCCTCCTATGCCGAGCCGGAGCGCTTCGCCGAAAGCGACGTCACGGTCGGGTCGGGAGAATGGGCCTTGCCCGGGACGTTGACCCTGCCCAAGGGAAACGGCCCGTTTCCGGCGCTCGTTCTCGTCCACGGTTCGGGGCCGAACGACCGCGACGAGTCCATCGGCCCGAACAAGCCGTTTAAGGACCTGGCCTGGGGTTTGGCCTCGCGGAGCATCGCCGTTCTCCGCTATGACAAGCGCTCGCGCGTCTACGGGGAGAAGATCGTCAAAGATCCGCGTCTGCCTCTTCTGACGGTTAAGGAGGAGACGATCGACGACGCGATTGAAGCCGTCCGGCTTTTGAAAAAAACGCCGCGGATCGACGGCCGCCGCATTTTCATCCTGGGCCATAGCCTGGGGGGCATGCTCATCCCGCGGATCGCCTTGGCGGCGAGGGATCTCGCCCCGGCCGGATTCATCAGCATGGCGGGCCTGACCCGGAAGATGGAAGACACGATCGTCCAGCAAATGACGTATATCTACGCTCTGGGCGGACAGATTTCCGCCGACGAGACCCGCCAGATCGAAGCGCTCAAGGCCCAGGCCGCCCAGGTCAAGGCGTTGAAGGACGGTGATCGCGGAGCGGCTAAGCCGATGATCTTCAACGCTCCTCCGGCGTACTGGCTCGACCTGCGCGGATACTACCCGCCGGAAACGGCGAAATTCATGGACCGGCCGTTTTTGATCCTGCAAGGGGCCCGGGATTACCAGGTCACGACCGAGGACTTCGAAAATTGGAAGAAAGCCCTGGAGGGTCGGCCGGGCGTCGAATTTCGGCTCTATCCCAAGTGCAACCATCTGTTTTTCGAGGCGGAGGGGCCCCCGTCCCCCCTGGAATACCAGTCGAAGCACGGCAGCGTCGCTTCCCAAGTTGTTGAGGATATCGCCTCGTTCATCCTGAAAACGCGGGGAGGTCGCTGATGGCGGCTGGCGGCGCAAAAGACACCCAAGGCGCCCTTAAGATCAGCGGTGAAATCAAGGCCGGCGCCGCCTTCGCCTGGGCCGGTGCAGCCTTCTCGCCGGGCGTGACGGTCATGGCCCCGGCCAACCTCGGGGCCAAGAAAGGGATCGTTTTCTGGGCCAAGGGAACCGCGCGTCCCTGCGCGATCGAGTTTTTCGCCCGAAGCCGGGGGTTTCGGCCCGTGAGCAAGATCTTCACGGCCGGTCCCGATTGGAAGGAATACGGGGTGACCTTCCAGGAACTCGGCCTCGACGGCACCGACATCATGATGATTTTCTTTGGCGCGGTCAACGACCCCGGCCCGTTCACACTGTGGATCGATGAGATCCGCCTGAAATGAAGCCGAACCCTTGAATTAAGGGAGTTGGACATGCCCGGTTTTCTTATTCGCCGCAGAGACGCCCGCCGCTGGCTTGCCGCCGGGCTCATCCTCATCCTGGCCGGAACCGCAGGCTGTGACGCCCGGGGCGCCTTGGCCAGGAAACGCCGCAGCATGGTCGAGCGAAGCCTGATGCGGGCCGTTTATCTGAAAGGCCTTCAGCCCGAAAAGATGGGTCTTTTAGGTCGCTTGGCCTTCTACCGGGTCCCCGGGGTCAGTCTGTGCGCCTTCGATCAAAACGCCGTCGAATGGACCGCGGTTTACGGTGAGGCCGACGGCCAGATGCACCGGCCGCTGAAAGCGGAGACGATCCTGCAGGCCGGAGGGCTCAGCCAGATGATGACCGCGGCGGCCGCTTTCCGCTTGGCGGAAAAAGGAACGATCGATCTGGACGAAGACGTTCGCGGGCGGCTGAAATCGTGGACTTGGCCGGCCGACGTCGCCCTGCCGCGCGGCCGCCTGACCTTGCGCATGCTTCTGACCCACAGCGCCGGTCTGTCGGAACAGATCCTGGAGGGCTATGGGCCGGACGAATCCATGCCGACGATTCCTCAAGTCCTGTCGGGACTCAAGCCGGCTAAAAATGCCCCGATCTGGTCGCCGTCGCGGTTCGAAGCGAACCGCAAGGCCTGGATGAGCGAAGGCGGCTACGCCCTGGTCCAACAGGTCCTGGAGGATGCGGCCGGAATGCCTTTCGAGGCCCTGATGAAGCAGACGGTCATCGATCCGCTCGAATTGAAGAACACGTTTTTCGCCGCGGACTTGAACGAGGCGCGGGCCGCCGGTGCGGCGGTAGGCCACACCCGCGAGGGGGCGGCCCTGCCTGGCCGCTGGCGGAGATATCCCGAGACCGCCGCCAAGGGGCTGTGGACGACAGCCTCGGATTTCGCGGTTTTTCTCTGCCGCCTCATGCGCGAGGCCATGGGTGAGCCGGGGGGGCTTTTATCCCCGGCCGCGGCGCGGGTCCTGCTGGCCCCCCAGATCGAGAATTTCAGCTTCGGATTCCTGGCCGACGGGCAAGGCGACGAGATCAATTTCCATGTTCAAAGAAAGACCTCGGGCTATGCCGCCGCTTTCGTTGTCTATCCGGCCAAGGGGCAGGGGATCGTGCTGCTCAGCAACAGCGACAACGGCGACATCCTGGAGGAGGAAATCCTGTCGGCCGCCTCGGCTGCCTACGAATGGCCCCATTACAAGCCTGTGGAGAAAGACGTCCTGCGGCTGACACCCGACACCTATCGGGAATTCGTCGGACATTTTGAGGTCAACCCGTCTTATGCCCTGGACGTGACCTGGATCGACTATTATCTCGTCATCCGGCCCACCGGACAGGCTTCAACCAAATTCTACGCTGAGGGCCAGACCCTTTTCTATTCGACCGATCCTTATATCCGCATCCAGTTCTTTAAGGATAAGTCGGGCCGGGTCACGAGCCTCGTCCTGTGGCAGAAGGATTTCGAGCTCGAAGCCAAAAAGGTCCGTTGAACAGCGCTCAGTAGAGCCCGTTTTTCTTCAGGGTCTGCGGGATCCCGTCCTTGCTCATGACGGCCTCAATGTCCTTGACCGTGCGGGGGATTCCGGCGGTCAAATTCTCGCATCCCGTCTCCGTGATCAGGATGGTGTCCTCGACACGGACGCCGAGATTTTCTCCGGCCAGGACCACCAGCGGCTCGTTGGCGATGACCATGCCGGGTTTGAGGACCCGCGGGCTGCCGCCGACGTCGTGGACGGCCATTCCGACATAGTGCCCGAATCCGCCGCGCATGCGCTGGAAATAGTCTTTCTTCAAATCGAAACCCTGCCGGATCAGGAGATCGTCCACCTCCTGGCGGCATTGCTCCTCGGTCAGGCCGGGACGGTAGACTTTCATGCAGTTTTCGTGGACGGCCAGGGCGGCTTCATAGATCTCCTTCTGGCGCGGCGTGAAGCGGCCGTTGGCCGGGAAGGACGTGGTGATGTCGATGTCGTAGAAGTCCAGGTCGGGGCCGGCGTCGACGACGAGGAAATCGCCTTCCTGGAGCAGCCGGTCATGCTTGTTGTAATGGAGATAAGGATGGTTTTCGCCGGACGTGATGATGACCCCATAGGCGCTTTCCTGGGCCCCTTCCTTTTCAAAGATGTAATCGACCACGGCCGAAAGTTCGTATTCAAACATGCCGGCCCGGCAGGCCTTCAGCAGTTGGATGTGGGCTTTGACCCCGACCTGACCGGCTTTGCGCAGAAGGGCGATTTCGGCGGGCGATTTAATCGTCCGCAGCTCCCAGACGAGCGGTGAAAGATCGCGGACTTCGAGCGAGGGATAACGCTCCTTGAGGATCTTGACGAACTGGAGCTCGCGGGTCAAGCGTCCATCCCAGGGATTTAGAGTCACTCCGCGCTGGAAGATCGAGAATTTTTCCGTGCTCACTTCACGGTAGAGCTCCTCGGGCTTGAACGGCGTATAAAGGATTTTCGACCGGCCGGCGAGCGAGGCCAGCATGGAGGAAAAGCCCTCGAACGGGGCCACCCGGTCGAGGCCCGTGAAGGGGCGGGCGTTTTTCGCCATTTCGGCGCTGACCCCTTCCTGGCGGGCCTGGTCTTCGGTCGCCGTCAGGAAGAGCGTGGCAGTCTTGGACGCCCCGTCGAGGAGCAGGGCGGCGTTGGGCAGTTCCACGCCGGTCAGATAGTTGAAGTCGTTGGCCTGGGCCGTCGGGTAATAGTTCCCGGGCGTTTGGGCGCCCCAAATGACGGCGACGCCGTCGGGGATCTTTTCCAAAAGCTTGGCCCGGCGGGCGGCGTATTCGGTCTTGTCGAAGCGCAAGCCGACGGCGGGAAGCGACGAAACAAGAAGGAAGATCGGCGCGATAACGGCCCCAATTCGGAAAGCGAAATGTTTGTTCATGGCGATCCTCGGTGATTCTCCAGGAGATTTCCGTCTTTGAATATATCAAGCGAACCTCGGAAATGGAAGATGAGAAACGGCCTGGTCCGGGACCCGTCTCCCGGGCCATCGTTTGACAAGCGCCGAACGGCTCGTCTATAGTCGCTCCATGAAGCGACCGAAGACGATCGGCATCTTGACAGGCGGCGGGGATTGTCCCGGGATCAATGCCGTGATCCGGGCGGTGGCCAAAAAGGCCATGCTCGAGCAGGGCTTGGGGGTGATCGGCATTGAAGACGGCTACGACGGACTGATCCGCCGAAAGTGCCGGCGGCTCGCGCTCTCCGACGTCTCGGGCATCCTGACGCTGGGCGGCACGATCCTGGGGGCCTCGAAGATTTCCAATCCCTACCAATATGCCGTCCGCAAAGGGACATCCGTCGTCTTCCGGGACGTCTCGCGGCGGGCCATCGCCTCTGTCCGGGATTTCGGGTTGGACGCCCTGGTTTGCATCGGCGGCGACGGCACCCTGGGGATCGCCTACCGGCTGCTCCAGGACGGGGTCAATGTCGTCGGCGTGCCCAAGACCATCGACAACGACCTGCGGGGGACGGACATCACCTTCGGCTTCGACTCGGCGGTGTCCATCGCCACGGAGGCCGTCGACCGGCTGCATACGACGGCCCAGGCCCATCACCGCATCATGGTCCTGGAGGTCATGGGGCACCGGGCCGGCTGGATTGCCCTGCATGCCGGCGTCGCCGGCGGGGGCGACATCATCCTGATCCCGGAAATTCCCTATGCCATCGAGGCCATCGTCCGTAAGGTCCGCGAGCGCGACCGGTGCGGAAAGCGATTCAGTATCGTCGTCGTGTCTGAAGGGGCCGTGCCGCGGGGCGGTGACGTCGTCATCAGGAAGATCGTCAAGAACGCGTCCGATTCCGTTCGCTTGGGCGGGATCGGATTCGTCCTCGCCGATCAGTTGGAGCGATTGACCGGACATGAAAGCCGGGCCGTCGTCCTCGGCCACCTGCAGCGGGGCGGTTCGCCGACCCCGTTCGACCGGGTCCTGGCCACGCAACTCGGAGTTCAGGCCGTCGATCTGGTCATGAACGGCAGGTTCGGCCGGATGGCCGCCATCCAGGATGGAAAAATCACGGATGCCCCTCTGGAGATCGCGGCGGCCGGGCCCCGGCTCATCCCCCTCGATCTTCCCTTGCTGGGCGCGGCCCGTTCGGTCGGAACAAGCTTCGGCGACGAAACCTGAGCCGGGATCAGCTCCGGTCGAGGGTATCGTCGAAGCGGTGGCCCGGCGGCTCCTTGACCGCGCTGCCGTTGCGGTCGGAGACGAAGCCTTTGGCCACCTCCAGGAAATGCCCGACGACTTCCGGGTCGAACTGCATCCCCGAGCATTTGATGATCTCCTTGACCGCGTAATTATGGCTTTCATAATCGCGGTAAGGGCGGCTGGAGGTGATGGCGTCGTAGGCGTCGGCCACGGTCATGATGCGGGACCCTATGGGGATGGCCTGGCCTTTAAGGCCGTCGGGGTAGCCCCGGCCGTCGTAACGTTCGTGGTGATGGCGGACGATGCGGGCGATCATCTGCAGCTCGACGACGGGCTTGAGGATGGTTTCGCCGATGACGGGGTGCTGGCGGATGACGCTGAATTCCTCTTCGGTCAGCTTGGTCTTTTTATTGAGGATCTTCTCGGGGATGGCGATCTTGCCCACGTCGTGGAGGATAGCGGCCATCTCCAAATCCTGCAGCTCGCGCTCGTCCAGGCCCATGGCCCGGGCGATGGCCAGGGAAAATTCCGTGACCCGGTTGGAATGGTCGCGGGTGTATTTGTCCTTGGCCTCGAGCGCGGA
>PMCY01000049.1 GCA_003154255.1 Candidatus Aminicenantota bacterium
GCCTATTCCCTGTTCAAAGAACAGGATATCGACGGGTTTCTCGTCGGTGGGGCTTCCCTCGAGGCGGAGTCGTTCCTCCGCATCGCCGGGGAAGCCGTGAAGGCGTATAAGGAAGTCCAGTGAGCGCGTTAATTACGATTATCCATGTGATCATTTGCGTCATCCTGATCATCGCCGTTCTGCTGCAATCGGGCAAGGCGGCCGACCTGGCCGGCGCGTTCGGCGGCGGCGGGAGCGCCACGGCGTTCGGCCCCCGCGGCAACGCCTCCCTTCTCTCCAAGGTCACCGAGGTTTGCGCCATTCTCTTCATGGTCACATCGCTGGCCTTGTGGGTCCTGTCCGGAAAGGAAGGCAAGTCGGCCGTCAGCGGCGTGAAAGCGCCCCCGACCGCGGCCCAGACTGAGACCACGCAGCCGCCGGCGCCGCAAACCCAGAAGCCTGCGGCCGGCGAGGTGAAGAAAGACGAGAAGCCCGCGGCCGTTCAGGCCAAGCCGGTGACCAAAGCCGCGACACCCCAGACCAAGCCCTCGACGACGCCGGTCAAACCTCCCGACGTCAAGAAATAAATCGTTCAGCCGATCGTGCCGAAGTGGTGGAATTGGCAGACACGCCAGCTTGAGGGGCTGGTGAGCCTTACCCGCTCGTAGGGGTTCGAGTCCCCTCTTCGGCACTCCTTCTCATCCCATCCCCGATCAGCCCTTGGACGCCACCCACAGGGAAAAATCCGTCTCGTTCATGGCCCCGGAGACTCGGCCGATCTCGAATCCCTTCTTCAGCACCACGAACGTCGGCACGGCCTTGATCTTGAAGGCTTGCGCCAGCTCCGGATTCTGGTCGGTTTCCACCTTGACGACCATCAGGCTGCCGGCCCGCCGCTTGGCCAGGCTTTCCAGGATGGGACGCATCATGTGGCAGGGCATGCACGTGGGCGAAGAGAAATCGAGCAGAACCGGAAGGGTCGCGTTCTGGATGAGGGCCACAACCTGTTCGGGGGGGAGCTCGAGAACCGTTCCCGGGACCGGCAGGGGCGTTTTGCAGCGGCCGCAAACGACCGCCTTGCTCCCCGCTCCCAGGGGATAGTTGTTCGTCGCTCCGCATTCGAGGCAGGAAACCTTCACCTTATCAGGAGTCATCGATTATCCCCTTTCGTATTTTTCAACAGCGTTTTTCGTTTGGCCTCGGGAAACCGTTCGATGGCGTAACGGACCGTGGTCCTTGGGATGGCGGGGCCATGCCGGAGAAGAAACTCTTCCAGCCGGGCGGCATCCTTCTTCCCCGCTTCGCGCAGCATCCAGCCGTTGGCTTTCTCCAGCAGATCGTCGCGAACCGGGAACATGCGCCCGGCGACGTCGTAGGCGGCATCCAGGAACCGGCCGTGCCGGGCCAGCGGGACGAAGGCCACGATCGACGCCCGCCGCACCCAGCGGTCGGGGTGGGCCGTCCAGGCGGTGATTTCGCCGATCAGATCAGGATGTTTATCGATCAGCCAGGAAAGCGCCTCGGGGCAGAGGGCATCGACGCAGGCCCAGTTGTCGCAATAATCCGCGGCCAGCCAGCGTTTCAAGCGCGGGACTAGCTCCGGCGTGAATTTCTTCTTGAACTTCAGGAGAAGCAGGATGGCCGAAGTCTTGGCTTCGAATGTCTTCCGCGGCAGGAGGATCTCGCACAGCGCCAGGGCGTCATCCAGCGCCCAATGGTCTCTGATCCGCCCATGGAACTCGTCCGCGAGAGCCCTCATCTGTGGCGCCGTCAAGCCATAGAATTCGACCGCTTCCTTGAAATAACGGCGGGCTCCGGCGGCCTTGACCGGATCCCCCTCCGTTTCCAACCGGGCCAGAATCTCCGCGGCGATCGCGGCAGGCGAATGCACATGCTTCTTCAATGGAGCCGGGCGGCGGCGTGCGGTGGTGGCGGTCATCGTTGGTATCCTCGGCGCATGAGTATTATATCAAATGGCCGGGACGGGACGATAGGATTCGTCTCCGCTCCGTTACCCCTTTTCCGGAAGAGGGACGGAGAAGGCCGCCCTCGGCCCTCCCCGCGGATTCTGCGGCCGAGGATCATCTCCGCATTCAGTTCTTTCCGTTGGCCGCGTAGGCGTTCAAGTCGAGAAACCCGTGGCCCGAAAGGCCGAAAAGAATGATCTTTTCCCGGCCAAGCCGCTTGGCTTCGAGCGCTTCGGCGATGGCGGCCGCGACGGCATGGGCCGATTCCGGCGCCGGAAGGATGCCCTCGGCCTTGTAGAAAAGCCGAGCCGCATCGAAGACCGTTTTCGTGCTCACTGCCTGGGGTTCGACGATTCCCTGGGCCGCAAGGCGGCTGACCAGCGGAGCCATGCCGTGATAGCGCAGGCCGCCGGCATGGATCGGTGCAGGAACGAAGTCCATTCCCAATGTATGCATAAAGATGAGGGGGGTCATCCCGGCCGCGTCACCATGGTCATAGCGCAATTCGCCCTTGGTCAGCGAGGGACAGGCCTCGGGTTCGACGGCCAGGAAGCGGGTTGCGGGCCCCCCGGCCAGACGGCGGCGGATGAAAGGAAAAGCCAGTCCTCCGAAGTTCGATCCACCTCCGACACAGCCAATGACCGTGTCAGGCGAAATCCCGTAATCGGCCATCTGACTTTCCGCTTCCAGGCCGATGACCGACTGGTGCATGAGCACTGCGTCCAAAACCGATCCCAGCGAATAACGGCTGTTGGTCCCCTTCAAGGCCACCTCGAGGGCCTCGGAAATGGCGATGCCCAGGCTGCCGGGATGATCCGGGTCCTTTTCATAGAGCGTCCGCCCGAAACGGGTCTTGGGGCTGGGGCTTTCGTCGACCTCGGCGCCGAACATTTCCATCAGGGTCCGGCGGCCCGGCTTTTGCCGGTAGCTGACACGGACCATGAAAACCTTGACCTTGATGCCGAACAGGGCTCCGGCGTGGGCCAACGCGCTGCCCCATTGGCCCGCCCCGGTTTCGGTGACCAGTGTCGTCAGCCCGTCCCGGGTGGCGAGATAAGCCTGGACGAGGGCGGTGTTGCTCTTATGGCTGCCCATCGGCCCCGCGCCTTCATACTTGTAGAATATATGCGCGGGCGTTCCGAGGGCGTCTCTAAGTCCGGAGGCATAGACAAGAGGGGTCGGTCGGTAGAGAGCCATAGCCTTCCGGACTTCCTCGGGAATGGGGATAAAACGCTCCCGGCTCATCTCGTGTTCGATGAAACCTCTGGAGAAGACGGGGCTCCAATCGGCGGCCGTCAAAGGTTGACGCGTCCCGGGATGGAGCGCCGGGGGCGGGGGTTCGGGCAAATCGGCCTTGATATTATAAAACGCTTCGGGCAGATGGTGCGCCTCTTGGGGCGCGAAACGGGGAAAAGCGGGCATGATTGTATCTCCTTTCCAGTCAAATCGGGGGTTCCGGCCGCACAAAAGTCCGACGACTCGCGGGAAAAATGGCGCGGGGATGGATTTATAGGGCGGGAGGGGCCGCCCACCAGAAAGAGAGAGCAGCGGAAGACACCGGGCCGGAGAATCCGAGAGGTCTTCCGAGAGTAATCATGTGCGCCATCTTAAGAAATACCCGTCGCCATGTCAAGAATAAGGCCGAACTGATATTTTTTGACCGGGCTGAATGCCTGTCATAAAATATCCTCCGGGGACGTGGATTTGCCCCCGTCGGAAAGGAGATCGATGATGAAAAAAAGTATGGCTTTTTTGGTGTTGATCCTTTTCAGTCTTGCGGCATCCGTCGGATCCTCCATGAGCACGCCGCAGGATCTCAGCCGCTATGATGTCCTCAAGGAGCCAAAGATCGCCCAACTTCCGGACCAGAAGATGCTCGTCGTCGAGTCTAAGGGCGACCCCGGGACATCGGCCGGACAGGCGTTCGGGATGCTGTACAAAATATTCTTCAGCATCCCCGGGGCCCGGATGGCGCCGCCTCGAGCGCGATGGGCGGGCGATCTGAATATACCAAAGGATCAATGGGTCGGCCTTTTCGCTTTACCGCTCCCCGACCAGGTCACAGCGCTTCCCCCCGGGTCGGCCGGGGCCAGAATAGAGGTCTGGGCGTACGGAGAAGTCGCCCAGATCCTCCACGTCGGTTCCTATGCCGACGAGACTCCGACGATCCAAAAGCTTCTGGCATACATCGCCGGCCAGGGCTATGTCATTGCCGGGCCGCACGAAGAGGAATATCTGCGCGGCCCGGAGTCGGGACCGAACACGGCCGAATATCGGACGATCGTCCGTTACCAGGTCAGGAAGAAATAGGCCTGATATAGACCTCGTAGTCCCCCAGTGATTGGAATCCGGCCCGCTTGTAGAGATCGACGGCCCGGGTGTTGGCGCGGGCGACTTCCAGCTTCATCGGCAATCCGGCCGCCCGGGCGTGTTCGAGCGTCGCTTGCAGCAGGATCTTGGACAGGCCCCGGCCCTGAAAGTCGAGTCCGACGGCGAAATGATGGAGGAGGAGCCTGCGGCCGTCGCAGGTGATCCAGGACGTTCCGACGATTCGGCCGCCGTCCGTTTCTTCCAGCAGGATAAGCCGGGCGAATTCCTGCCGCAGAGTCCGCTCGATCACGAAGGCGGAATCGCCCCGGCCGGGCGGAGCCATCCCGACGCCGCTCCAGAGGGCCTCGATCGCCGGAAAATCCCCGTTCCGGTAATCCCGGATACGATAAGACGTGCTCAGTTGCCCCGCCTCTGGCCCGTTCCGCCGGTCGCGGCGGCGGCCTTGGTCCCCGATTGCTCCTTTTCCCGGTTCAATTCGAGGATGTCGACGGGCTGGGAAAAATCGCCCAACAGCCATTTGCAGAAATAATCGGCCCGGATCCAAGCCCAATAATCGGTCATGTCCCCATAGCCGTGGCGCTGGCCGGGGAAGATGAAGAAATCGAAGCGTTTATTGGCCCGGATGAGGGCGTTGGCCAGCCGGAACGTGTTCCCCGGGTGGACGTTGTTGTCGATGTCGCCCGTAGCCAACAGGAGATGACCCTTGAGATTTTTGGCGATATCGGAGTTCTTCTCGATGGCATACTCGAACTTCACGACATTGTCCTTGTCGATGACCTCCTTGACGCCGTGATGTTTCTCGCTCCACCAGCGGTTGTAAATATTATTCTCGTGATTGCCCGAAGAGGAGACGCCGACCTTGAAGAAATCGGGATAAACGAGCAGGGCCGCGGCGGTCATGAACCCGCCGCCAGAATGGCCGAAGATTCCGACCCGGTCGATGTCGATGAACGGATATTTGGCGGCCAGTTCCTCGATGCCCCGCTTCTTGTCGGCCAGGCCATAATCGCGGAGGTTGCCGTAGCCGTAATTGTGGTACCACTTGGAGCGCTGCGGGTTTCCGCCGCGGTTGCCGATCTCGATGACAACGAAGCCGAACTGGGCCAGCATGGCGCTGGCGCTGCGCGGGACGAACGTTTTGGACACGCTCTCGGTCTGGGGGCCCGGGTAAACATAGGCGATAATTGGATACATCCGGCCCGCGTCGAAATCATAGGGTTTATACATCACCCCATACAGGTCGGTGATGCCGTCATCGGCCTTGACCTTGAACGGCTCGGGGTACCTGAATCCGGCCTCCAGCAAGGCGGAGACGTCCGTCTCTTCCAGGACGAGTAGCGGGTTGCCCTGGGCGTCGCGGAGCTCGCTTTTGGGGGCCTTGTCGATGCGGCTGTAATTGTCGATGACGTATTTCATCCCGTCGTCCATCTCCGCGGCGTGCAGGGAGTCGCCCGGGTTGAGGAGCCGCAGTCCCGTGCCGTCGAAATTGACCCGGTAAAGATGGGTGTAGTAGGGGTCTTCGCCGGCCTCCCGCCCGCAGGCCTCGAAATAAAGGACGCGGGCCTTGTCGTCGGCGGCTTCGATGCGCTGGCCGGCGAATTCGCCCGAGGTGATCTGGGTCTTGAGCTTCCCGGCGCCGTCGTACAGGTAATAGTGGCCCCAGCCGTCGCGCTCGGACCACCAGATCATCTCCGTACCGCCGTTGACCAGCCGTAGGGGCTGGACGTCGACATAAGTATTAAGGACTTCCTGGATGAGGACCTGGGTCTCGCCCGTCCTGATGTCGGCCAGGCAGACATCGTAGCGGTGCAGGTCGCGGCTCTGGCGGCCGAAGTAGAGCTTGTCGGCCGAATCCGACAGCCACATCGCCGGGGGCGGATTGTCCTTTTCGCGGTCCAGTTTGCGGCGCGGGGCGGACATGATGGCGACGGTCTGGTCCTTGAATTTGTCGGCCTTGATCTTGGTCTTGGCCTTGGAAGCCAATTCGAACACCAGGAGCTCGGGCTGGGGTTGATTATCCTCGCCCGGCAGGGCGTAACGGTAAGACTCCAGGGTCGGCCGGGGATTGGACAGGGAGTTGATGACCCACAGATCGGCAACCTTGCGCTCGTCCTCGCGGACCAGGGCGATCTTCCGGGAATCCTTGGACCAGACGATCGGCCCGGCCGGAATGCGGTAGTCCTTGCGGTCCTTTTCGTCCTTCTGGTAGTCTTTTTTCTCCTCGTCGTTCAATTCGCGGGTATAGCTGAAATGCTCCTCCCCGTCCGTGGTCAGCTGGATTTCCTTGACCGCCTTGTCGTCGGCCTTTTTCTGGGCCAGCTTGTAGTTGTCCGCATCCATCATGAATAAATTATAGCCGCGGCCGAAGATGACGGTCTTTTCGTCGGGCGATAACGAAGCCCAGCCCGGGCGCTTCTCGGGCGCCTTGTAGTCCTCGAGCAGAGTCAGCTTGCCGGACTGCAGGTCATATTCAAAATAGAGCGTTTTGACCTTGATTTCAGGCTCTTTGGACTTCTCGCCGTCCTTTTTATCGTCCTTTTTGTCGTCCTTCTTCTCTTTATCCTGCTCCTTCTCTTTTTCCTTCTCCTTATCCTCGAGTTCCTTGCGGATGTCGCCGACCTTTTTCAGCGTTTCGCCGGCCCAAACGTCGTTGTCTTTGGGAAACTCGATCTCGAAACGGAGGGCCGTGTCATTTTTGATGAACTTGATCGTCTTGATGGGCAGGTGCTGCGCGTCATAGGGAACGAGGGTCATCCGGGTCAGCAGGGCGGCCATCCTGGCGTTGTCGAAAAGGGGCTTTTTCGACTTAAGGACAGGATCGACGATGAAGAACGAACGCCCTTTGGCGGTCTCGAAGGGATACCAGAATCGTTCGCTCGACACCAGCCAATGGGACTGCACGGCCGTATCGAAAATGAGCTTGCCCACCTTTTGAGTGGTCCAGCGCGAGGCCAGATCGTAATTGGCTTTCCGCGGAGCGCTTGTTTCCGCGGCGGGCGCGGCCAGCGATCCGAGGATGAGGGCCAGGACGAGGACGGGAATGAAAGTCCGAAAAGCGCGTTTCATGGGACCTCCTGGGGAAGCAAAGGAAGATGCGAAAGCCGCGGCCCGTGCAGGACCGGGGTGAAAAGGCGGGGAAAATTACAAAAATCGCCACAGAACCTGGAATTCATGAAATGGGATTATTATACGGGGGAGGTCGAAAAATCAACCGGGAATCCCAAAGCCCGTCCGGGGAGCGGGACCGCACCAAAATCGCCTTTACCGCGATCCCGCTCCCCCGCGCTTATGGAAGATCGGCCCTTGAGGGGGCCGGTCGCAAAGGATTCCCCGCCCCGCCACTCGACATTCGGACAGGACGGTCAACGCGAAACCGAACACGCGCCGGGCCAACCTGGCTCCGGCTCATTCGAGGAGCGGTGGAACCCTTCACCTCCAGTACATGACATCAATAGGTCCCGCGCAACGGTTTGTCAAGGCCACGCCACGAATTGTCCGAGAAGCCTGGAACCCGCAGAAAATACACAGGATCTCTCAGGCAAAGAGGGGCGTTCCTTTTCTGTGAGAGCTGTCTCGCCGCAAGGAATGGAAGTGATCCGGCCGACCGCTTTGTCGACAACCGGGATCATAAAGGATAAGCGGCGGCGAGGCCTTCCCGGCAATCCAGGAGGGGCGTCCGGAAAAGGCGGCGGGCCAAGCGGATGTCCAGCGACACGTCGGCCGGCCGGAGGGCCGGCGGCGAAAAATCGGCCATCGCCGCGGGCCGGATAAGCGCCGGATCAACGCCGAGCCGGGCCGCGAGGCGGAAGCCGAACTCGAGCCGGCTGATGCGCTCGGACCCGCCCACATGGATGAGGCCCCTGAAATCCGAATGCGCCAGTTCCAAAAGCGCGGCGGCCAGGTTGGCGCCGCCGATCATCGTCCGGTATTGGTCAGTAAAAAGCGCCGTCGTCTTCCCCGCCTCCCAGCTCGTCCGCAGCGTCTCGGAAAACGACGTGCCTCCGATGGCCGGGCGGCCATACAACAGGGTCACGCGGGCCGCCGCGGTGTCGGGAGCGCCTTCCAACACGGCTCGCTCGGCCAGAAGCTTGGTTCGCCCGTAGAGACTGAGCGGCCGCACGGGCGCGTCTTCGGCGTAGGGCGGCGCCGCGCCATCGAAGACGAGGTCGGTCGAGACCAACACCAGCCGGGCGCCGACTGCGGCACAGGCCCGGGCCATGGCCCTTGATCCGCCCGTATTCACTCGCTCCGCCCTCTCCGGTTCGCGGGCACAATCATCCGGCTTGGCCATGGCGGCGGCGTGAAGGACGATCTCGGGCCGGGCACGACGGACCGATTCTATCGTCCCTTCTTCGTCCTCGAGATCCAACGGCATCCAGCGCACGGGCGGCCCGCTCTCGGGACGGCGGGCATGGAAGGCGGCCGTGACATCATCGCCGGCAGCCGACGCCGCCGCGGCCAGATGTCCTCCCAGAAAACCGCTTCCCCCGGTGATCAAGACGCGGGCCATGTCAGCGCAGGACCAGCCCCAGGAGGCTCATCATCTCGCTATACGCGCCGATGAAAAAAAAGACGGCCGAGATTCCGTAGAAAACGGCGAAGATCTTCAGGCCGGAGACGGCTGCCCGGCCCCGCGAAGGGAAGCGGAAGCGTCGGAAAAACAGCGTCCACAGAAGAATCGTCAGAGTCCCGCAGAGGGTCATGCAGTAGCCGCCGAACTCGGTCAACCAGATCATCCAGCCTTGATAGCCGGAACGGGTTTGAGAAAAGATCACTGCCTGGACGAAGCGCCCATAGGGATAGAGGACAAGGGGGACGATCACTGCTGCCCGGACAATCTGGGTTCCGTTGGCGACGAGCCAATTGTTGAGGAAGATGGTGAACATCGTCGAGACGGCCCGTCCGCGGGTCAGGCTGCGGATCAGCGCCTGCCGCCCTCCGGTCCTATAGCGCTGCAGGATCGGCCCCAGGAGCGGGACGCGAAAATCAAGATCGCGGTTGAACGCAAATATCCCCGAGGCCCGGATCTTGCCTAAATCGGCTATCTTTAGCCTGCCCGCGGCGAATCCGGCTCCGAAGGATGCCAAATAGACGGCCAACAGGATCAAGACGATCCAGCGGGCGCGGCGGAAGAGGTCGAGCATCGTGATTGCGGGGCCTACTTTAGGTCAGAGGTGGCGCGCC
>PMCY01000242.1 GCA_003154255.1 Candidatus Aminicenantota bacterium
GCCGGGTCGTCCTGGACCGGGCATTTGTTTTCGCAGATCCCGCAGCCGATACACAGGCTCAGATCCATGACCGGGGCTTTCTGCGTCGCCGTCGTTCCGTCCGAGAGCTTTGTTTCGACCATGACAAACTTGATGGCTTTGGGCGACGTCGGGCAGTGCTCCTCGCAAACGATGCAGGGCCGTCCCAGGAAGTAGGGGATGCAGCGGTTCTTGTTGATCCAGGCCGTCCCGATCCGCACCTGCGTTTTCTCGGGAATGGTCAGTTCCTTGATCGCCCCCGTCGGGCAAACCTGGGAGCAGAGGGAGCAGTAGTATTCGCAATATCCGATCTTGGGCACCAGGACGGGCGTCCACATCCCCTCCGGGCCGGCTTCCGTGACGGCCGGCTGCAGGGCGTTGGTCGGACAGGCCTTCATGCATTCGCCGCACTTGATGCATTTGGCCAGGAACTGTTTTTCGGGCAGGGACCCGGGCGGGCGGATGAGCTTTTCGGAGGCTCTTTTGACCGCCTTGGAGATGCGGAAAAAAGGCACGCTCAGAAAAGCCATGGCCGAGGTCAGGATGATTTTCCGCCGGGTGAGGTCCACGGCGGGCAGCTTTTCCGGCCGGCCCCGCAGGGGAAAGGTGATGGCCTTGGTCGGGCAGATGGCCGCGCACGTTTCGCAGTAGATGCATTCCGAGCTCTTCCATTGATCATTGGGGAAGGGATCGGCCTGCGTCTCGCAGTGGATCGTGCAGAGGTTGCACTTGATGCACTTATCGTCGTCAACCTTGAGCTTGAACAGGTTGAAGCGGCTGATCAGGCCGAAGAAAGCCCCCGTGGGGCAGATATAGCGGCACCAGAAGCGTTCCCGGCGGATGTTGAGCAGGAGGAAGCCGAGAAAGATCAGCCCGATGAAGAAGCCCTGTTGGAAGGTGGAGTTCAGGGTCAACGTCTCGATCGTCTGGGTCAGCTTGTCGGCGATCGCGTCGAGCTTGAGGCCGTAGATGAGGCTGATGATCATCTGCGATCCCTGGCTGAAAGCCGGGATGACGCTCGTGGCCATGGTCCGGTGGAGGAAGGACAGCGGGTCGAGGTAGCCGATGAGGTCGAGGGAGAAGAGGGCCGCGACCAGGACGAAGATGAGGACCAGGTATTTCCAGCCCAGCCCGCCTTTGACCACCGTCCGCGGGCGGAGGAGCCTGGTCTTCTTGTAGAGCCAGCTCCCGAATTGGTGGACCGCGCCCAGCGGGCAGACCCAGCCGCAAATGACGCGCCCGAAGAGGGCCGTGACCACGATCGTCGCCGCGGCCCAGGCAAAGGCGGCGAAGACGGCCCGCGAGGCGATGAATGTGACCAGGGCCAGAAGCGGGTCGAAATGGAACATCCCCTGGACGTTGCCGATATAGTCCTGGCCGGTATAATGCGTCCCGAAGAAGAGCCACAGGAAGAGTCCGAAGAAGGCGGCCTGGCTGGAGACGCGGAGGAGTTGGAGGAAGCGGTGTTTCTTAGACCGTTCTTTTTTCAATGACCATTTTCTCCAGGTCGATGCGGCCGAGACCCCGTTGGGCGGCCAGTTTCAAATAGAGGAGATCGGCCGGGGGAATGTCGAAGAAGGTCGCCCCCACGGCATCAACGGCCACGCCGTCCACGCCGGCCACCACCGTCTTCAGGAGTTTGGTATCGGAGGGGCGCCCGCCCTGGGGTCCGTTGCGGGTCAGGATGCGGTAGGCGTCCAGGACGGTCAGGGTCGGCTTGAAGAAGGCCTGTAGGTCGACCATAGCCTCGTCGAGTTTCTGGTGGAGCTGGTTGCGGGGGTCGCCGATGGCTCCCAGCCAGTTTTTCATCCCCATCGTCACCCGGCACAAGCTGTGGTGCTTGGCGATGGGCACGTTGATGAGTTTGTCGGCCTCGACGAAGTCCTGGATGATGTCCCAGTCCTTGAGCCACTCGCCCTTGACGGCCATTTTCTTGACCCGCCGCGGATTGACGTAGGGGACGTCCGCGCCGGCGGCCTTGGCCGCGGCCTGGATGCCCGAGCGCACGTAACAGCGCTGGGCCTGGTTGGTCGTGTTGTCCATGACCACGACCTTCTTGGCCCCGGCGCCGAGAGCCAGCTCGACCAGCGTCTTGACTACCTCGGGATTGGTGCAGGCGGCCAGCTCGGGGGTGCGGTCCCAGCCGATGTTGGGTTTGATCATGACCACGTCGCCGCGGGACACGAACTTGCCTATGCCGCCCAGCGTCTCGAGGGCCTTTTTGACGATCGCCGCGGGCGAATCGCCTGTGATATAGGCCAGGTCGGGGCCGGCGGCCGGAGTGGCCCCCGCGGCCGTCACGCCCGGGAAGAGCTTGGGGGCTACGTTCATCAGCAGCCCGGCCAGGGCCATATCCTTGACGAATTCGCGTCGGTTCATACGTTTATCCTTTGCCCAGAGATTGAATATAGCCCAACAGGCCGTCATAGATGCCCTGGGCGATTTTCTGGCGGTAGGCCGGATCCATCAGGCGGACGGCCTCCTTGGGGTTGGAGAAGTGCGACACTTCGACCAGCACCGACGGCATGCCGCTGCCGATGAGGGTCCAGAAGGGGCCGCCTTTGGCGCCCAGGTCCCTGATATCGGAATATTGCCGGGACAGGCATTGTACCAGATTCGTTTGGATCTTTTGCGCCAGCTCACGCGATTCGATGATCTTGCTGGATTCGACGATTTTCCTGATGATCTTGTCCATTTCGCCGATCGTCTTGGTCGTCGTGGCGTTCTCCCGGGCGGCCAGCTCGTTGACACGCGGGTCGGGGCTGAAGTTCAGGAAGAAGGTCTCGACGCCGCGGCGGCCCTTGTCCCGGAAAGCGTTGACGTGGACGGAGATGAACAGGTCGGCCTTCTTCTGGTTGGCCAGAACCGTCCGCGTCTCGAGCGGGACGAGGATGTCCGTCTCGCGGGTCAGAATGACGTCGATGTCCCTGTGCGCGACAAGAAGGGCCTTGAGGCGCAGGGAGATGTCCAGATTGACTTCCTTTTCCAGGTGGCCGGAATCGTCCAGGCAGCCGGGATCGACACCCCCGTGGCCCGGGTCGATGACGATCGTCCGCACGCCCAGGCCGAGCTGGCGGGCCATGCTATAGCCGGACCGGGCCGGTTGGGCGGGGTGGACGGGCGTCGTCGGCTGTTTCGACGGAGGGGCGGTCTTTCCGGCCGCGAGGGGGGCCGGTTCCGGCGCCTCGCCCGGGTCCAGAGGGAAGATATCGATGACGATGCGGAAGGGATCCAGAACGTGGAAAACCTGGTAGCGCTTGATCCGGCTGAAATTAACAGCCGCCGTGAGCCGCACGGTGAGCGGGGATTTCTGCATCAGCCGGACGGCCCCGATGTAGTCCCCGCCGGACGGAACCGAACCCTCGCTGACGATGGGGTTCAGGCGGGCCTGGAAGATATCGACGTTGATCTGGCCGGCTTCGCGGGACTCGGCGGCGGTGTATTCGCGCACGACCCCGATGTCGACGACGATGCGGGTGAAGTTGGGGTGGGTGTACGAGCGCAGATTGTAAACCTCGGCCCGGGTGTCGGTCTGACCGCGCGGCGCGGACCGGGCCGGCGCAGCCGAAGAGAACGAGCCGGGCGCCAACGCCGCGAAAAGGACGAGCAGGGTGACCGCCCGCTTGGCCGATAGAGAGGGATTCGTCTTTGTTTTCTTCAATCTACGACAATATTATCGAATATCTCGGTTGAAAACAACATGGAGTTTCCGAGAGGCTCCGGCCGCGCCTAGGCCCCGAATTTTTTGAGCTTGCCGGCGTGCCCGAGCATGAGGGGCATGGCGAAGATCGAGCGGAACCGGCCCAGGCTGCCCTGGACGCATTCGCGCTCGGTGAAAACGCCGGTGTTGTCGGGCAGGGCGGTTTCGGCCACGAGCAAAAACGGGTTGGGATGGAAAGAGTGGCCGTGCATGAGGGCCGGCGTCGAATGGTCGGCCGTAACGACCAGGACGTCGGGCTTGAGGGCCTCGATCCGCGGCACGAACGAGTCGATCTCCTCGATGGCCTTGACCTTGGCTTCGAAGTTGCCGTCCTCGCCGGCGGCGTCCGTCTTTTTGAAGTGGACGTAGAAGAAATCATGTTCGGCCCAGTGGGCCTCGAGGGTGTCGAAGAGGTCTTTCGTCTCGGCCCCCACCTTGTAGGTGGCCATGCCGATGAGCTTGGCCAGCCCCTTGTACATGGGGTAATTGGCGATAGCCGCCGGCTTGAGGCTGCAGAGCTCGGGCATTTGGGGGATGGAAGGCTGGAGGGAGAATCCCCGCAGGAGGGCGGCGTTGGCCGTCGGCTCATCCTTGAGAATGGCCACGACGTCGTCCAGGAAGGCGTTGATGATTCCCGCGGCCTTCTCCGAGCCGGGCGCCTCGGCCTTGGCCGGAACGCGCGGCTTATGGTCTTTCTGGGGGTCGGCGTCGGTCAAACAGTCGCCCAAACCTTCTGTGCGGAAGCGGGCCACGAAGCGGTGCTCCTTGCCGGCGAACAGGGTGACTTCGGCGCCGGGCCGTCCGGCCAGGGCTTTATTGAGGAGACCGACCAGCCGCTCGCACTCGCTTGTCGGGATGCGGCCGGCGCGGCGGTCGACGATCAACCCGTCCCTGAGGGTGGCGAAATTGCCTCGCGCGACGAGGTCGCCCTGCCGCACTTCGACGTCTGATCCGAGGGCTTCGAGGATGCCCCGGCCAAGTTGGTACTTGACCGGGTCGTAGCCGAAGAGCCCGAGATGGGCCGGCCCGCTGCCCGGGGTGATGCCCATGAAGACCGGGTCGGTGACGCCGCAGCAGCCGCGCAGGGCCAAGCGGTCGAGGTTGGTCGTCTGGGCCGTTTCGAGCTCGGTTTTGCCGTTGCGGGGCAGCCCGCCCAAGCCGTCGATGACGAGCAGGACTATTTTCGAATCCGTCGGGGTCGCCAATTCCTTGGCCAGCGTTTCCCAGTCCATGTGCGTTCCTTTCGTCGGTTGAAGTCGTTTTATTTTGAACGATCTATGATACTTCACCGGCCGCCCGAGATCAAAATATCGTCGAGCGGGATTCCCGGCCAAGGCCGCAAGGAACTCCGAAAGCGTTCCTTTTTTTGGATATTTTTGGGGTACCGCTTAGAGCCCCGCCTTCCAAATAACGCGGCGGACCCGGATAATGGGAAAGCCTTCTTCGCTTTCTTCGATCGTATACAGCCGTTGATTGGCCCACAATAAAAATTTCGCCGGCTTCAGTCGGAATGTCGTAAGGAACTTGCCGTCGGGGCTGAAGACGTCATAGGTCCATTCTTTTTTCCCCGTCAGTTGATACCGTGTGTGAACGATGAGCCGGCCTTGCTCGTCCGAGTAAAGCATGTAATAAGGGGCGTAATACTCCGGCATTTTGTCGAACATCCCCTGCATCCCGCGGGCCGAGGGGACGGCGTCGCGTTCTTCCTTGGGGATCTTTTCGGCGGGCTGATCACGTCGTATCTTCCGCACCAAACTGCCGGCGTTGTCGAAAACATCGATTTGATATCGGTCCGAACGGCCCATTGCGATCTGATCATTTAGGGCCAGAACAAAAAAATGCCCCGCTTGGAAGTATTGCGGGGGAACCCAGTCTTCGGAGGCCAAGGTTTTGATGGCTCGGAGCTGGGCATCGATTTTGGTGAGTTGATAAGCTTGGCGTCCATTGGCCTGGGCGAAAACAAAATCGAAAAGGTCGCCATGGGAATCAAACTTGAAGGGACCGCTCAGATTTGTTTTGGAATGGGCGGTTCTAAGAAATTTACCGCTAAAATCGTAATAGGTCATCTGAACGAGTTGGCTGCAATAGACGGCGATTTCATCTTTGCCGATGTCCATATATGTGGGCGATTCCAACTCGCCCGGGCCGACCCCCGGCCTTCCTATCGTTCGCGCATATCCGCCATTCGCGTCGAAGACCTTGATGTTGTTATCCCGCAAATCGAGGATATAGATGGCCTTCGATCGATCGAGGACGATGCTCACCGGACGAACGAAAACGAATTTTGGATTGTCTTCCGACCCCTGAATGACAAAATCATCCTGGAATTCTACCGCCCCTTGGTTATAAATCGGCGCGGACGGATTCCGGACGATGGTGACGCCGTTTTCCGTAACGATCGAACCTTTCCAGGCGTCTCTCCCGCCTAGGCAACAGACGAGGCCGAGGATAACCGCAGAGATGCCCCAATAAAGGGATAAAAGCCGCCGGTTTTTCATGGCGCCTCCTTTTGCGACGAAAAAATCATAGGCGTTCATCCAGCCGTATTCAAGAGATCGCGGGCCGAGACCGCCCCCCTTGTTGAGCCGGGGGTCCGGTGGTAGAATCATGCGTCGACCAGCATCGACCCCCATAAACCCATGGCCCCGAATTTCGTCCACCTTCACAATCATTCGGAATACAGCATCCTGGACGGGGCGGTGCGCATCGACGACCTGGGCAAGGCTGCGGCCAAGCACGGCATGAGCGCGGTGGCCCTGACCGATCACGGCAACATCTTCGGGGCCGTCGAGTTCTTCAAATCGGCGAAAAAAGCCGGGGTCAAGCCCATCCTCGGCTGCGAAGTTTACGTCGCCCCGCGCAGCCGCCACGACAAGGAATACCGGGACCAGGACGTGGCCCATTACCACCTGCTCCTCCTGGTCAAGAACGAGGCCGGCTACCGGAACTTGTGCATCCTCCTGTCCAAGGCTTACCTCGAAGGCTTCTATTACCGGCCCCGCGTCGACAAGGACCTGCTGGCCCAACATAACGAAGGCCTGATCGCTCTTTCCGGATGCCTACGCGGCGAAGTCGCCTTCCTGCTCGGCCGCGGCCAGACCGAGGAGGCCGAGAAAGCGGCCGCCGCCTACGCCGCGATCTTTGACCAAGGCCGCTTCTATATCGAACTCATGGACCACGGCCTGGCCCCCCAGAAAGAGGTCAATCCCCAGCTCATCGCCCTGGCCCGCAAGCTCGGCCTGCCTCTGGCTGCGACCAACGACACTCACTATACGGAGAAGAACGACTCTGAAAGCCACGACGTTCTGCTCTGCATCCAGACCAACCGGAAGGTCAGCGACACCGAGCGCATCAAGTTCGGCTCGCAGGAGTTTTACTTCAAGTCCGCCGAGGAGATGGCCCGCATCTTCGCCGACGTTCCCGAAGCCTTGGAGAACACCTTCCATATCGCCGCCCAATGTGATTTCCACTTTCCCTCCGACGGCCACTATTTCCTGCCGAATTTCACCCCGCCCGGGGGCAAGCCCCTGCGCGAGTACTTTGAGGAAGTCGTCCACCAGGGCTTCCAGGAACGCATGACCGCGCTCGCCCCGGGCTTCGAAAAGGGCACGGCCCGCTATCCCGAGGCCGACTACAAGGCCCGCATCGAGCGCGAGATCCGGCTGGTCGAGGAGATGGGCTTCGAGGGCTACTTCCTCATTGTCTGGGACCTTATCCGCGCCGCCCGGAACCGCAACCTTCCCGTCGGCCCCGGCCGCGGCTCGGCCGCCGGAAGCCTGTTGGCCTATAGCCTGGGCATCACCGACATCGACCCGCTGGAATACGACCTTCTTTTCGAGCGGTTCCTCAACCCCGAGCGCATCAGCATGCCGGACATCGACATCGATTTTTGCGCCCGGCGCCGCGAGGAGATGATCAAGTACGTCATCGAGAGGTACGGCGCCGAAAATGTCTGCCAGGTCATCACCTTCGGAACCATGGCCGCCCGGGCCGCCATCCGCGACGTCGGGCGGGCCCTTGAGGTGCCCCTGCCCGAAGTGGACCTGATCGCCAAGATGATCCCCATCGAGCCGGGCCGGGACATCAACATCGCCGATTCGCTGGAGAAGGTCCCGGCCCTCAAAGCCACCCGAGACAAGAACAGCAAGATCGCCCACCTCCTGGAGGTGGCCCAGAAGATCGAAGGCCAGGTCCGCCACCCTTCCATCCACGCCGCCGGCATCGTCATCACCCCGCGGCCCCTGACCGAGTTCGTGCCCCTCTATAAATCGGCCAAGGACGAGGTCACGACCCAGTTCGCCAAGGACGAGATCGAGAGCATCGGCCTGTTGAAGATGGACCTCCTGGGCCTGCGCAACCTGACCGTCATCGCCGATGCCCTGGACCTCATCGAGGCCGAGACGGGCGAGCGGGTCGACGTCGACCGCCTGCCCCGCGACGACGCCAAGACCTTCGCCCTCTTCCAGTCCGGCCAGACCGACGGCGTCTTCCAGTTCGAAAGCCACGGCATGAAGGAGCTCCTGCGCAACTTCCGCCCCGACGAGTTCCGCGATCTCATCGCCCTCAACGCCCTGTACCGGCCGGGCCCGCTGAAGAGCGGGATGACCGCCGACTTCGTCACCCGCAAGCACCATCCCGAGGAGATCAAGGTCGACATCCCGGCCCTTGAACCCCTGCTCCGCGAAACGCTTGGACTGATCGTCTACCAGGAACAGGTCATGAAGATCGCCACCGAGCTGGCCGGCTTCACCCTGGCCCAGGCCGATCACCTGCGCAAGGCCATGGGCAAAAAGAAACCCGAGATCATGCAGGCCCAGAAGGCCAGCTTCCTGGCCGGGGTCAAGGAGAAGCGGGTGGTCTCGGTCTCCAAAGCCGCCCGGATTTTCGACCAGATCGAGAAGTTCGCCGAATACGGCTTCAACAAATCGCACGCCGCGGCGTATGCCCTGCTGGCTTACCAGACCGCCTATCTCAAGGCCCATTATCCCCGCCACTACATGGCCGCCCTGATCACCTCGGAAGCCGAGCGCGGGGCCACGTCCCAGGTGGTCAAATACATCGGCGAGTGCAAGGCCATGGGCATTGCCGTCCACCCGCCCGACATCAACGCCAGCGAGTTCAACTTCCGGGTGGCCGGCAGCGACATCCGCTTCGGCCTTTCGGCGGTCAAGAACGTCGGCGAGACGGCGGCCCGGGCCCTCATCCAATTGCGCCGGGAGAAGGGCGCGTTCGGCTCGCCCTTCGACGTCGTCCGCGACGCCGACGGCCGGGTCATCAACCGCAAGGTCCTGGAAAGCCTGATCAAGGCCGGGGCCTTCGATTCGCTGGGGCTGCCCCGCTCGCAGTGCTTCCACCTCATCGACAAGATGATCGAGATCAACCACGACGCCCAGCGGGCCAAGACCGCCCGCCAGACACTCCTTTTCGGGGCCGACGATACGGCCGCCCTGGAGATCCCGGCCGAGATCCTCGAGATGCGCGAATGGGACGAGGCCCAGAAGCTGGCCTACGAGAAGGACGCCCTGGGCTTCTATATCACCGGCCACCCGCTGGCCGAGAACGAGAAGCGCCTCCGCCGCATGGTCAGCCATTTCGTCATCGACCTCGAGGAGTCCGGCGATGCGGGGAATGAGGTGTCCGTGGCCGGGATCATCCAGGGGTTCCGCAACCTCAAGACCAAGAAGGACGAGCGGATGTGCACCTTCGGGCTGGAGGACCTGACCGGCCGGGTCGAGGTGGTGGCGTTTCCGGAGGCGTATAAGACCTACTACGAGCATATCCGTGACGATATGAAGGTCTGGCTCAAAGGCAAATACACCGGCGACGGAGAAAACCGCAAGATCCAGCTGACCGCCCTCCTGCCGCTGGAAGATGCCTTCGAGAAGATGGCCCGCCGGGTCGTCGTCCGCGTCTTCCTGCCCGGCCTCGAAGAATCCGTCCTCGAAGACCTCCTGGCCATCCTCCGCCGCCATCCGGGCGAATGCCCGCTGGTCTTCGAGCTGGACAAACCTTTCGCCTTCAAGGCCTTTGTCGATTCGGCCGAATACAAAACAGTGGCCCCCACCGATTCCCTGACCCGGCAGCTCGAAGCCCTGCTCGGCGAGGACATGGTGGTCATCGAGTACTAGCCCGTATCATTCTCGCGGATTCTCGATGACATTGACAGGTCCTTTGCGGAATGGTACACAGACTGAAAGAGTCAATTTGGAATATTGATGGCCTATAAAATTCTTTTCGCCGACGATTCGGCCGCGACCCTACGGGCGGCCCAGGCGGCGTTGCCCGAGCCCGAGTTTGAGGTCCGAACGGCCGCCGACGGCGCCCGGGCCGCCCGGGCGATCGAGGAAGACACTCCCGACGCCCTCCTGGCCGCTCTGAGTCTTCCCCTCCGGGACGGCTACGAGCTGGGTGCTTTTTTCCGTTCCCGGCCCGAGTCCAAAGCCGCCGCACTGATTTTCTTGAGGGGAGCGGTCGAGACCCTCGACCTTGGGCGCCTGGCTGTGATCGACCATGACGGCGTCGTGAGCAAGCCGTTTGATGCCCAATCCCTGGCCGAGCTCGTCCGCCGGGCGATCGAGCGCCGCCGCGAAATCCCCAGCCTTCCCGAGGAGCCCTCCCTGCGCCAGCCCACAGCCGCCGTTCCGGCCGCGTCGACCGCGCGCCTTGGGAACAACGTCGGCCTGGCCGGGACCCCGCTCGAAGAGATCCTGCGCGGGCTCGTGCACGAGGAATTTTCGCGGACGGAATGGCAGTCTGCGATGCGGGAGATCGCCGCCGCCGAATTCAAAAAGCTCCTCGTCGCCGAGCTGCGCGGCGTAGACGCTAAAAAGTGATCCGCACCCGCCGGAATCCCCGTTGAAATTCTCGATCGTCCGCAGAAACACGGTCCCCTCCACCAACGACGAGGCCAAGGCCTTGGCCCGGGAGGGCGCTGCGGCCGGAACAGTCGTGACCGCGGCCTCCCAGACAAGCGGCCGGGGTACCAAAGGACGCGGATGGGATTCTCCGCCCGGACTCGGGCTTTACGTCTCCGTCATCCTCAAGCCGCCCGTGGATGTCCTGGCCCTCCTGCCCCTGGCGGCCGGGCTGGCCGCGCTCGCCTCCGTGGAAAGATCCGCCGGGGTCCGCGCCTTTCTCCAATGGCCGAACGACCTCTTTTGGGAGGGGCGCAAAATGGGAGGCGTCCTTTGCGAGAGCGGCTTCACCGGCGCCGTCCTCGATTTCGCCGTCGTCGGAATCGGCATCAATATCGGCCAGGAAGAGGGCGATTTCCCGGGTGACCTCCGCGGACGGGCCGTTTCCCTGCGCGCGGCGGCCGGCCGGCCGGTCGAAGCCGAGGCGGTGCTCGGCGCCCTCCTGCCTGCTCTGGACGCTTGGATGGCCCGCCTGGCCGCCGAGGGCGGGGCCGCGATTGCAGCGTCATTCGCCGCCCGCGCCGTCCCGGAGATCGGCGCCCCTATCATCCTGGATCGTGGCGAGGGGCCTTTCCCTGCATGCTACGAAGGGATCGGGCCCGACGGCTCCCTCTTGGTTTCGACGGATTCCGGCCCGCGCCGGTTCCTCTCCGCCGAAATACTCCGCCTTGGCTGAACGGATTCTATTGTGAAGCGGATGTTATTTGATGGCCTCGATCTTTTTCCGGACGTCGGGCTGGTCAGGCCTGACCGACAGCGATTTTCGCCAGGCTTGGCCGGCCATCTCGCGATCGCCGGTTTTTAGGAAACAATCACCCATCGCGTTAAGGACCGGCGCCACATCCCCGTTGAGCACCAAGGCGCGCTGGTAAAGCTCGATGGCCTCCTTGGTCCGGCCCGCTCCCTGGGCCGCCTGGCCCAGAATCCAGTAGAGATCGAAGCTGTCACCGCTATTTTCGGCGAATTTGCGCACGGCGGCGCGGGCCGGGTCGAATTCCCCGCGGGCCAGGAGGGCTTGGGCATATCCGAGGGCATAGTCCAGGACTTCGGGTTTCTTGTAGCGGGCCAACGACAGCTCCTGGGCGGCCATCTCGATATCCTTCTTGTTGAGGTATTGCCGGCCGAGGGCGCCGTTGTAATAGGCGTCTTCGATGGGGGGATTGGGTTGAGCCGCGATCCAAGGGCGAAGCAGGGGCTTGTCGGTCAGAACGAGAGCCGTCTGGCCCGCGGCGACCTCCTTTCCCATCGGATCCAGCAGCCGGACGCGGACCGCGTATGATCCGGGTTCCATCGTTTCGGTCGGCAGCTCCTCCAGTACGCTCCGGCCGTCCTTGTAACCGCTGAACGACCGGCGGAAGGAGCGGACGGGGCGGCCTTCCCGGAGAAGGGAGAATTCGACGATCCCGGCCGCCCGCAGCGCAGGCGAAGCATCATGGACCTGGAAAAAGAGGGCTGCTTTTTCCCGCGCCGGGATCAGGCCGTCGATCGCCGGATCGATCTGGATCTCGCCGATCTGGAAAGACCGCGTGGCCCCGCCCGGAACAGGCGCGACCAGGGCGGCCCGGCGGGCCACGAGCAGCGGGCTCATCCACAGGCCCTTTCCGGCGGGGATCGCGATGGCCGCCGTGATCGAAGTGAATTCCTTGGAGACCGTGTTCTCCAAAAGGACGTTCAGCGTGCACGGACCCGGCGTGATGGGCGCGGAATCATAGAATTGGAAGGAGGCGTTCTTCAGAGCCTTGATCTCCGGCCGGTAGAGTGCGATGGGCACATATTTCTCTTCCCGGTAGAGCGTCGTTCCGTCGGCCGCGGTCAGCCGCAGGGTCGTTTTCCAGTCAGCCAGGAATTGCCCGCCGAAGGAGTCCATGGAGATGCGCTCAGGCGCCACGGCATAGTGGACACGGAAGATCCCCCCGGGGTCGCGATAGACCTGCACCGAGGAGGCGTTGGCCATGGCCTGGACGGAATAGCTGACGTCAACCATGGCCTTGCGCTCCAGGAATGCCTGGGCGTAGGCGCCGTCGACCTGTTTGAGGGGATAGGCCCGGACCTCCGCCACCAGGATGGAGGACCGCTGGATCATGGACGCGTCGCGGGTTCCCGGGTAACAGGAGACGGCGCTTTCCGCGGCCTCGGGGGCGATGGCCAGGAGATTCCGGAAGGCCTGTTTGTCCAGGGCGTCCCAGCCCGGAGCCGCGATCCCGGCCCCGTCCCCTGCCTGGAAGGCGCTCTGCGCGCCTTGCTTGTCCGTCCGGCGGAGCGGATCTAAGACCAGGTTCTTGGGGCTTGCGGCACCCGGATCGTAGAGTTTGAATTCGCCGCCGCCGGCCGGCTGGTAGAAAAGAAGCCGGAAATAAGTGGTTGCGCCGAAGCCGGGCCGGCCCTGGTAATACCAGATCTCCATGGGAGCGAGTCCCGGAGAATTGATTTTTTGGACGTCCAAAGGCGGGCCGAGCGTGATATAGATGCGTCCTTGCTCGGAACGTCTTCCGCGGCCCGGAAGGGAGCGGCTGAACACCAGGTCGGCGTACCCGAGTCGGCGAGTGTGCTCCTCGCGGCGCTCGTTACGGGCGGTATTGGGCGTCGGGTCGCGTTGTTTCCAGAAGACTTCGATGAACAATTCGCGCTCGCGATCGCCGGACAGCTTGAGGAATACGTCGCGCTCAGCCGGAGTGATGATGGCGGCGGCCTCATCCTCCAGCCAGACCTTGTATTTCGAGGACGGCGGGGCGGCGGTCCGGGACGCCGCGGAAGGGGCCAGGAAGGCCAGGGCCAGGATGAGGGCGGCCGGAATGATCGTGCGCTTGTTCATGGTCCGCTTCTCCTCAAAACTTGACCCGGAAGCCGAAAAGAAAATCGACGCCCGAGAAATCCAGCACGGCTTTGCGGACCGCGCCCGGACCGGACGGGGGGGTGCTGCGTACGGCCGTCTGGGAAAAGGAATCGTCTTCGACGAAATAAAGATCGCCCGCGTAGGTCAGCGTCGGCAGGCCGTACGAATGGTCTTCCCGCAGGAGCGTTTCTGTCCCGGCCAGGGAGGTGAATCGAACCAGTCGGCCGAGGGCCTGGGCGAACAGGCCGACCCGGTCGTTGAGACTGATCTCCAGGGCCAGGCTGGCGTGGCCGCCGAACGTGCTTTGACGAACGTCCTGTCGGAGATTCCAGGATGATGAAGCGTCGACCCAGGCCATGGTATGGATGTATTTGGCTTGGTAAAGGGCCGGGCCCGCGCAAAGAACGAGACTGGCCTTCGGATTCAGCGGAATGGTGGTGGCCGCGTCCAGGCGGTAGGCATAGACCTGGAGGAGGGCCGTATTGTCGAGAGTATAATCGAGATTGAGTACCTGGTTGTAGGTGTAAACGCTGGCGCTGTTGGCCCTGGTATAGCCGAAGCCCGCTCCTATGGACAGGCGCGGGGAGACCGCCAGCAGCACGTCGCCGCCCATGGCTGTGCCCGAGTGAAGAGGGGAGACGTCCCGGGTCACGGGAGACAATCCTTTGGCCAGGATGGCCTCTTCGGCCGCCGCGGCCATGCCCTCCAGCGAGGCGTCGATCTCGGAGCTGCGGAAGACGCCCAGGCCGCCCGTGAGCCGGACGGCCAGGCCGAGGCCGCGGTAGGGCGGCTCCTCGATGGGCCAGAAATCCGCCGCCGCCGCCGTCTTCTCTTCAAGGACTTCCACGTCCGATGTGGCGATGTAACCGAGCACCAAGGCGCCGTCCTTGGCCAAGGCTACCAGGACCCGGTACCAGGCCCCTGTGGCCTCATAGGCGAAAAGGATCGTCTCCTTGGGAACCGTCGCGGCGATGGGGCCTTCGAACTCCGGCTTCAAACGGATGGAGGCGGCGTCGACGGCGACCTTGAGCTTCCATTCGGGCGTGGGCAGGATCTGGGCCGCAAGCGGCATCGCGGCGGCCAGAATCAGGGCCAGGAGCGTGACGGCGAGGGCGCGGGTCATCGGCATATTCGAACCCTCCGGATATTTTTTCATTATGGCAACCTTCGGGGCGCAATGCAATGCGGCCCGGGCCGCCTTTTGAGGTATAATTCGGCGGGGAATCCGGAATAAGGACGCTTACGATGCTCATCGCTTTCGACATCGGCAATACGACCGTGGCCATCGGCCTGTTCGACGGCAAAACACTCGTTCAGACCTGGCGGATCAGCTCCGACCGGGAAAAGACGGCCGACGAGTACGGCCTGCTCGTTCGCAGCCTGCTCGAGGTCTCGGGCAAACCTCTGGCCGCTGTCCGCGAAGCCATCCTCTCCAGCGTCGTTCCGCCCCTGACGCCCATATTCCAGGCGCTGGCCGCCGCCCTGTTCAAGGTCAAGCCGATGGTCGTCGGTCCGGGGCTGCGCACCGGCATGCCGATCCTCTATGAAGCGCCGCTCGAAGTCGGCGCCGACCGCATCGTCGCCGCCGTGGCGGCCTATGATAAAATCGGCGGAGCCTGCATTGTCCTTGATTTCGGCACGGCCACCACGTTTGACGCCGTTTCGGCCAAGGGCGAATATCTGGGCGGGGCCATCGCTCCCGGCGTCCAGATCTCGGCCGAGGCCCTTTACCTCAAAACGGCGAAGCTTCCGCGCATCGAAGTGCGCAAGCCGGCCAAAGCCATCGGCAAGACGACGGTGGCCAGCATGCAGTCTGGCCTCTATTACGGCTACGTCGGCCTGACGCTCAACATCATCCGCGAGATCCGCCGGGAGCTTGGCGTGGAAGCCGCCGTCGTGGCCACAGGCGGATTCGGCGAAATGATGAGCGCCGAGATTCCCGATATCCGCTCCTATGAGCCCCATCTCGTGCTCGAGGGCCTACATATCATTCACGAGCGCAACAAATTCTAAAAAGGGGTCAAGTCTCAACATTCAACTTTCTTGTATTTATTGTCGATATTGAGATGGATATTTTGAACCAATGTCCTAGGGGAGTTCTTATAGATGAAATTGATGATATTCCAATTATGCGAAGCAGCTGCACGACAAGGAAGTTGAGACTTGACCCCTATGTCGGAACGTGACCGATATTTCAAGGAAATCAGCCGGGTTTTCCTAGCCCGACGCGGTGCGCCATTTTTTCTTTCACCTAAGGACCTTGATCTGATCACGTCCTGGGAAAAGGCGGGCGTTCCGTTGGCTGTTGTTCTGGAAGGCATCGATCGGGCTTTCGCCCCGGCATCCGATGGACGGCGGCCCCGCGGAAAGGTCCTGACCCTGGCCTATTGCCAGAACCAGGTCCGCAAGTCCTATGAACTGCGCCGCGACCGCCGTATCGGGGCGAAGCGCGGCATCCCCAACCGCGGGGAAAAACAAGCCAGGGCCCTGGCCGAGATCGAAAGCTACTTGTCCCGATCCGATCCCGGGATCCCTCCGGGAATCACGGCCGTGGTCGTCAGGGCTCGGGAGATCCTGGCTTCTTTATACGTCGACGAGGAATCCCTGGAACGTCTCGACGAAGAAGCTAATGCGGCGCTGGCCGGCGACGCGGCCGAGCAGGATCGAACGCGCCGGATCAAGGCCCAGCGCGAAAAACTTCGCCTGCCGTATTTTGCCTTGTTTTATTATTAGAAGGGATAGATCTTGAAAATAAGACGATCGGGCGGGCGAGGGGCGAACCGGGTAAAACCCGCGTGTTTTACCCGGTTTGCCGCGAGGCCGCCCAGGATTCATTATGAATTTCGAAAACCGCATTCTTGAAGCGCTCCGGCAGAAGCGGCTGGGACTCACCTTGCAGGAAATCTTCAGCGATCTCCGCGCCCCGCGCAAGGAGCGCGGCCGGATCGAGGGCCACCTTCGGGAGATGGAGGGGCGCGGCCTCGTCCGTCGCGTTAAGGCGCGATATCTCCTGCCCCCGGATTCCGACATTCTCCGAGGCCGCTTTCAGACATCCGGCCGCGGTTTTGGTTTCGTTGTGCCAGAGGAGGGAGACGCGGAGGATGTCTTCGTTCCGGCCCGCTTCGCTGAGGGCGCCGTCAACGGCGATTTGGTCGAGGTCCTTTTCAAGCCCAAAGGCCTGAAGGGCCGGCCCGAGGGCCGCGTCGTGCGTATTTTGAAAAAAGAGCGCAAGCAACTGCTCGGCGTCTACGCCGAACATTACGGCCAGCCTCGGATCATCCCCTTTGAGCTGGCTTTGCCGACGGAGATGCCCCTGGCCTCGCGGGCGGGAAAGTTCCCGGCGCCGGGCATGATCATCGCCGCCGATCGCGCCACCTTGATCCTCACGGATGTCTTCGGATTTCCCGACGATCCCGGCGTCGACACCCGGGTCGTCATCCGCCGCTACGGGTTGTCTGAAAATTTCAGTCCCGAGGTCCTCGCCGAGGCCGAAGCGGCAGCCGTCCGCGACGACCTGGTCGTCCGCGACAACCGGGTTGCGCGGAGCGATGACGAGGACGCCGCGCGCGCCGACCACCGCGGCTGGACGACGTTCACGATCGATGGCGAAAATGCCCAGGATTTTGACGACGCCGTCAGCATCCGGCGCCTGGACGGCGGTCGGTGGCTCCTGGGCGTCCATATCGCCGACGTCTCGTATTACGTCCGCCCCGGCACGGCGCTCGATTCTGAAGCCTACGCCCGGGCCACCAGCGTCTATTTCTCCGGCCTCACCCTGCCCATGCTTCCCGAGCGCTTGTCCAACGACGTCTGCAGCCTGCGCCCCCGCGAGGATCGCCGGGCCTTCTCGGTCGAGATGGAAATCGGCGCGGACGGCGACGTCACGAACTCCGTGTTCCGGCCCTCGCTCATTTGCACCGCCGATCGCCTGACCTATACCGCGGTTCATAAGGTCCTTCAAGGCGATGAGGAAGAGCGCCGCCGCCTGGCCCCCCTGGTGCCCGACCTTCTGGCGATGGGCGAGCTGGCCGCCCTCCTGCGCCGCCGCCGGTTGGCCGACGGCAGCCTGGACTTCGACCTGATCGAGCCCGAGCTTGTCTATGCCGAAGGCCGCCTGACCGGCGTGGCCGGCTTTTCTCAAAACGAAGCCAACAAGCTGATCGAGGAATTCATGGTCGCGGCCAACGTGGCCGTGGCCTCGCGCCTGTCCGCCCGCGGGGTCCCGGCGATCTACCGCGTTCACGAACCGCCGTCCGAGGCCGACCTGGATAAGCTGCGCGAGATGCTGGCCCATTTCGGAATCATGCTCCCGCCGCCTGCGGCGATCACGTCGCGCGACCTGCAGGCCGCCATACGGGCGGCGGAAGGCAAAAAGAGTGAAAAATTCGTCAATGTCCAGGTTCTCAGGGCCCTGCGGCTGGCCGTGTACGCCGTGGAGAACATTGGTCATTACGGCCTGGCCAAGAAGTATTACACCCATTTTACGTCGCCCATCCGCCGCTACCCGGACCTCCTCGTCCATCGTATCCTCAAGGCCCACCTTCGCGGCGTCCCGGCGGACGTTCCGCTTCTGGACAAGGCCGCAGGGCATTCGTCCGAGCGGGAAAGGCGGGCGGACGCGGCGGAGAAGGATCTTCTCGAATGGCGTATCTTCCGCTTTCTTAAAAGCCGGTTGGGCGACGAGTTCGATGGCGTCATCACCGACGTCAACCGGGCCGGACTCGTCGTGGCGCTGGACGATTTCTTCGTCGAAGGCGTTGTCGCTTATGCCGACCTGGGCGGCGATTATTACCGGCGAAAATCGCCGGCCGTTCTGGCGGGCCGGCGGACGGGGAAAAAATTTGAGCTCGGACAGGAGATGAAGGTTCAGCTGGCGGCGGTCGATCCGATCCTTCGCCGCATGACCCTTGTTCCAGTCGAATGACCCCCCGGGGCTCTTTTTTGGTACAATGAAGCGGAAAGGATATCCCGGCCTTATGACCCCCTCTCCCCGAAAGAAAAGCGATCGCCCGGCGGGAGCCACCGGAAAAAGGACGCCGGCCGCCTCCAAACCCCGGCGCTCGTCCCCGACGCGTTCGACCAAGACCCGCGTTCCTTCCCCGGCCGCACTCCCGCCGATGCCTCTCGCACCCGGCGCCTATCCGGGCGACCTGGAAAAGCTTGATGCCCTCGTCCGGGCCCAGGGCGTACGCGGGCTCACGGAGGAGACGGCCACAATCCATCTGCCGCTCGAAGCGCCCGCGCTCACGGCCTTGGCCCAACAGCTCGAAGAGATCGGCCGTGTCCGCATCTTGTCCTTCCGGCCGCTGTATCTTCTGGCCCAGGAGGCCGTCGATTTTCTGGGCGGAAAGCTGACCGCTTATATCGAGGCTTTTCATCTGACCCATCTCAAGGAGCCCGGGGTGGACTTCAAGCGCCTGGCCGACCATTTTGACGTGCCCCGCACCGTTCTCAAGTTGGCTCTCAAATCGCTGGTCCACGATGCGACGCTCAAGGAACACGAAGAGGCTTTCGCGCTGGCCGGCTTCAAGCGGGAGCTTCCGATCCGCGAGGAAAAGGCCCTGGAAAAGCTCGAGGAGATGTGCTTCGGCGGCGATTTCCGGGCCCTGACGCTCCGCGACATCCACCAACAGTACGATATCGCCCTGCCCAAGCTGGAGGCCATGCTGGACGAGCTCATCGAGCGGCGGCGCATCATCTCCGGCCAGGACGGCTTCTACCTGCATGCCCGCTGGCTGGAGGAGCTGACCGCCAAATTGCGGGCTTTGGGCAAGAAAGAGCTGACCATCGCCGAATTTAAAGGTCTGACCGGACTAAGCCGGAAATTCGCCATCCCCTTGTTGGAGCTGCTGGACGAACGGGGCGTCACCCGCCGCCGCGGCTCGGTGCGGGAGATCCTCTGAGGCGGCCCGCTCGAGCGGAGGATCGATCGATGCCGGTGAAAATCCTCCGCGCAAACGCTCCAACCGCGGAAAAGCGGGCCGACTCCGACCGCGTCAACCAAATCCAGGGCCGGCTCGTGGCCCTTTTGTCCGGGACGTCCGGCCTGATCGCGGGACTTCGCCTCTGTCTGGACGCCGCCTTGGGAATCTCCGGGCTGGACTGCGGCGCGATCTACGTTCCGGCCCCGCGCGGCCGCGGCCTTGTCCTTAAGGTCCATCGCGGGCTGTCGCCGGCTTTCGTCCGCAGCCTTAAGATCGTCCCTCCCGATTCCCCCTTTCTCGTCGCCATCCGGCGGGGGAAGACCGCCTGCTCCCACGGCCAGAAGATGTTCCCGGAATCCCGATTCTCCGAGACCACTCCGGAGCGCCGCGAGCGGCTGAAAGCCGTCGTCGGTATCCCCATCATGGCCAAGGGCAAGGTCATTGCCTGCATGAACCTGGGCTCGCATGCGGTCGATGCCGTCCCCGGACCTGTCCAACGGTCCCTCGAGGCGGTCGCCGGCCAGATCGGACTGGCCTTGATGCGCCTGCGGGCCGAGGAATCCGTCCGCGAGAGCGAAGCGAAATACCGCAAGCTGATCGATGACGCCGGCGATGCCATCTTCCTTGTCGACGTAGAAACGGGCGCCATCATCGAGGCCAACCGGCGCGCGGCCGTGTTGACCGGGCGCAGCCTGGGAGAGCTCGTCGGCAGGCATTTCACTTCGCTTCATCCGCCCCGCCAATCCGAGCAGTACAGGAAGCTGTTCGCCGAACATGTGATCCGGCGTTCCGCCGTGCTGGCCGATGGCGCCGTTCAGCACAAGGACGGGCGGATCTTGCCCGTGGAGATCTCTTCCAGCCTCATCGAATGGCGCGGTCGGAGGATGCAGCAAGGGATCTTCCGGGAGATGACCGAGCGCCGCGAGGCCGAGCAGAAACAGAAACGCTCCCACGAGGCCCTCCGCCGCCTGGCCGCGAGGCTGGCCGAGACCCAGGAGAACGAACGGCGGCGGATCGCCCGCGAGCTGCACGACCAGGTCGGCCAGACGATCGCCGGCCTGGCCCTCAGCTTGAACCAGTTCCTGAGCATTCTGCCCTTGGGCCACGATGATGCGTTACGCGGACGATTGTCCGCCTATGTCAGCTTGTTGGAAGAGACGACCGCTCGTATCCGAGGCGTCATCGCCGATCTCCGGCCGCCTCTCCTCGACGAATACGGGNNGAAGCCCTGGCCAACGCCCGCAAACACGCAGGGGACTCGGAGATCGCCCTTTCGCTTGAAGCGGACGAGCAGTTCGTCCATCTCCTGGTCCGGGATGATGGTCCCGGGTTTGATGTTCCTCGGGCCGAGGCGCCCTCCGGGCGGCCCCATTGGGGACTATCCATCATGAAGGAACGGGCGCTCGGCGTGGGCGGCCGCTGCCGGATCGTATCCGCTCCCGGCGCGGGGACGCAGGTGATCGTGGAGGTTCCCCGATGACGATCTCCGTTTTTCTGGCCGACGACCACCAGGTCATGCGGGACGGCTTGCGGACTCTGATCGAGACCCAGCCCGGCTTCCGGGTCGTCGGAGAATCCGGGGAGGGCCGGGAGACGGTCCGGGCCATCGGGCGGCTCAAGCCGGACGTCGTCCTGATGGATATCGCCATGCCTGGACTCAACGGCATCGAAGCCACGCGCCAGATCCGCAAGAAATATCCCTCCGTCGAAGTCGTCGTTCTGTCCATGTACACCACGACCGAACATATTTACCGGGCCCTGGCAGCGGGCGCCCGCGGCTATCTCCTCAAGGAATGCGCCGGGAACGAAGTCTTGGAGGCCTTGCGGGCGGCCAAGAAGGGGCAGCGGTTCTTGAGCGGGAAGATCTCCGAGAAGGACGTCGAAGATCACCGCCGCAGCCGGACCGGAGGAAAGTCTGCCAGTCCCATCGAGCGGCTCAGCCCCCGGGAGAGGGAGATCGTCCAGCTCGTAGTCGAAGGAAAGTCGAGTGCGGCCATCGCCAAGATCGTTTTCCTTTCCCCCAAGACGGTCGAAACGTACCGCAGCCGCCTGATGAAGAAGCTGGATGTGAACGATCTGCCCGCCCTGATCAAATTTGCCGTCGCCAACGGCCTGACCAATCCCTGAGGCCGGCCCGCGCCGGCTTATCCCGGGGTTAATCTCTCGAATTAGTCAAATTAATTGTCCAAACCTCCCGACTTGAAACAAAGTCGGGGATGGAGAAAATAAGTCCTATCCGAAAGGTTTTCCTTCCCTGAGGGAAGAGCTGTTGTTCAGCAAAGCGATGCTGTCAGCGAGGGGGGGATTGTTTTTAGAACCATTTCAGGAAGGTGACTCCGGCCGTCAGCCGGTTCTTGAATAACTCCGCCGGCGGAGCCCCGACCAAATAAGTGATCTTGCGGATGCCCACGAACGGCCGGGCCTCGAAATCCTTCCCCAACGACGCAAAAACCTTGAATTCCGCCGTCTGCCGTTCCGCGTTGGCGTCCAGCCGGAAATCCGCCCCCAGCGGGACGAACCCCTTGGGTTTGACCTGGGCACCCAGGCGGATCCGGACGTCATAAGCGAAAACGAAATCGTAGCCCGCGGCCAGATCAAAGCGCAGCGGCTTGTCCAGGCGGTTGAAATCCGTCTGGTTGCGCAGGGCCAGCCCGGCGGACAGACCGGAGCGGAAGCGGAGGGCCTTATCCACGGGCATATCCAGGAAATAGCGGGCGAACAAACCGCCATAAAGCCCACCCGGCAGCGTCCGTTCGTATTGGGCGGCAATGTCGTAAAGCATGTGGTCGGGCCAGAATTGGCCGAGAAACCCGCTGCCGCTCAAAATGGGCGTGCGGAAATCAACGTCGACGAAGAAACGCCGGTCCCTAGCCTGGAGGAACTCCAGCCGATACCCACCGCGGACGAGCAGCTTGTGGGCGTCGAAATAGGGATAGACGCCGGTTTCGAGTTCGAACTTGTCCATGATCCGTTCGATGGCGCCCGCCGAGCGGAAGCGCAGGCCGATGTAAGCGGTCGCCGGATAGGCGTAGTGATGCGTCGCCCGGATGAAAAGGTCCGTTCCCCGGGTCAAGGCGATGGACAACGCGGCCTCGTAATAAATGTCCCGGAAATTGACCAATTTCCATTCGGTTTCCAAGGACAGCTCCGGAAGCATGAGCCGGGGCAGATTGAAATCCAGGATCAGGACGTCGTTGTAGCCGCGGCTTCCTCCGATGGTGGGNNTCGTTGAGGTTGAGGACGTAGGGATTTAGGACGGACGTCAGGTGGCGGCAGAAATGGTTGAGCGAGATCTCCAAGGAGACGCTATCCCCGACCCGCGTTTCCAGTCCGCCGCGGACCCAGTAATCGATGGCCCCTTGCTGGCTCCCGTTGATCCGTTGGAGGTAGCGGACGTCCAGCGAGGCCCGGCTCTCCCCCAGCAGCGCCAGCGGCCAGTCGAAGGAGAATCGCGGCTGGTAGAATCGCCGCTGCAGCGAGTCGATCCCGATCTCGGCCTGCATCGAGGCGTGGGGCTTCGTCCACTCCGCCCGCTCCGCGGTTTCTTGTCCTTTTACGATACCGTGAAACAGTACGAACGCGGCTATCAAAATGATTGAGCGGGCAATGGGCAGGCTGGGAAAAACACGCACGCTTTCCCCGGCGAGGAAAGCGCGCTCCGACGCTCCTCCCTCGCTCATCGTAATTCGTCGATGAGCGAGGGGAGCGAAAGAGGAGCATCGGAGCGAAGTTTCCCACGCTGGGGGAAACGAGCGCGTTTTTCCCCGCTTCCCCCGATCCCGCTCCACCTTTATCCCGGGCCTATTTTTCGTCGTTCTCGTCCGCGGGCGGTTCGCCGCCTTCGGCTTCGTCCTCGGTCGGCCCTTCCTCGCGCTTCTTCTTGAGTGCGGCCTTCAGTTTGTTGGCGAAAATGCCCCCGAACGTGCCCACGGCGGGCGCTCCGCCCGCCGGCGAAGCTTCGGCCTCTTCTCCGACGGCCTCTTCTTCGGCCGGCTCGGCCGCTTCCCCGGCATCAATCTTGATCTCGGCCTTAGGTTTGATCTTGAGAGCGGCCGGCGAGGGCTTGGCTTCGACCGGGGCTGCGGTCTCCTCTTCCGGCTCCAGGCCCGGAAGCGATACGCCGAGCTCGGCCAGGATGTCGTCTTCGGCCTCTTTCACTGCGTACAGGGCATCCCGCGCCGATTCCACTTCCAGGCGCTCCTCTTCCAGAACCCGGCGCTCGCTCTTGCGCGTCTTGGGCCGCCGGTCTGTGTCGACCTTGATCTTTTTCTTTTCTTTTTCCTTTTCCTTTTTGGGCGGGGCGGGCGGAGGAGCGACCGGCCGCTTTTCTTCCTCGCGGGGCTTCTTCTCCGGGGCCAGGGCGGCCANNGCTTCGGCCAGGGCCATCTCTTCGGGCGTCAGCACGACGGCCGGGCGCTCCTCGACGGCGGGGGCCTCTTGGACGACGGGCTCGACGACCACCGGAGCTTCGCGGTAGAAGAAGACGCCTTTCTTTTTGTCGAACTTCTCGAAGGCCGGCGTGTTGAGCAGAGTCAGCTCGACGTCTTCCTGGGTGGTCCGCTTGAGGACATCGACCAGGTGATATGCCCGCAGATAATGGAGGGCCGAGGCCACGGAATGGACCCCGAAGGTCTTGAAGACCATGATGAGCANNCTGGTCGCGCTCGATGTAGATGATCTTGTTGGGCATGGCCAGGGTGGCCCCTTCACCGGCGTCGGTGAAGGTGTCGGCCGCCGGATCGTAGGCGACCTTGGCCACCTGGATCTTTTTCTTCGATTTCTTGATCCAGAAGTTGAACTGGACCGGGCCGGCCTTTTCCAGGGTCATGCTCGTGCCCTGGGGGATGTTGGCCGCAGCGAAGAACTCGCGCAGACCCAGGAAATATCCGTTTTGGGGGAAATAGTAGACGGTGTAGCTCTTGTTCTCGTCGGCGTCGGTGAAAAC
>PMCY01000113.1:0-10963 GCA_003154255.1 Candidatus Aminicenantota bacterium
TCGTCGGGTCGAGGATGTCCGGCGGCGTTTGGACAGCGATATAGTGAAAACGAAGACGCCCGGACGCCAATGAAAGACGAAGGACGCGGATAAAGGCAGGCGTTTTCAAAGGATGAATAGCGGCTTCGGCGAGCCCGGCCGCAAGAAACAACATCGGCGCGGACGCGGGGCGGATTTTAACGATGAAGAGGTGCCGCCTCGTGACAAGGCGATAAAGCTTGCGGAAAAAGCGGTCCAGTCGGGGCGAAAGGTCGAACGTCTCTCCCGTCTTTCCACTCAGGAAAAAATAATAAAAGAGCCAGCTGGCGTGGCGGTCATCCCGATGGGAGGGAATATATGCCGCCGGCCGGACGCGGAGGTCCTGGACCAGACTCCGATGGATCTCCTCCAAGCGGACGTTCTGAATCGCCGGCGGCCGAGCGTCCCTCGCCAACACGGCCAGGATGCCGTCGAAATACGCGAATCCCGAGTAAGCCCTGTCGAGCTCCGGAAGGATTCCGCTCTCTCCATTGTAGATGGTCACGGAGAGGGAGAAGAGGACTTTTTTCCCTTCGAGCAGGGCGCCGATGTTTCGGCGCGCCTTATCGATGTCCGCATGGACATGGCGCTGGCCGGAGTCGACATGCACGAGGACCTTGTCCAAACCGGCTTCGATCAAGGCGTCGAGGAGCCGGGAGCCGTCCGCGGTCAAGAATACGATGCCGTTCGTCAGAAGCTGGCAGAAAATATTTTTGCTTTTAATATAGCCGACGATCTCGACAAGATGAGGATGGAGAGTCGGCTCTCCGCCCAAGACCGTCATCACCTGCAAGTTGCGCTGGCTCAGGATGAGGTCAATGTCCCTTTTCACCTCATCCAGGGGCTTGACGTAATTTTTCTCGAGGTTGTAACAGCAACGGCATCGGATGTTGCATGTCCGATTCGTCTCGACGGCCGCGTGAGGCGTCTCTTCCGGAGAGAATTTGAGGGCGCGGAGTCCCCGTCCGGCGTCGAGTTCGTCGATGCGCATGGGCTTTCAGTGCCGCCCAGGCCGCGCGGTCGCGCCGCCTAAAAATGTTTTCAGGGCATATTGCGCGGCGAATCCCGGCTCGTGGAATATCCTGCCGAGGAGGTCGATTTGGGGCTTGCCCGCGGTTTGAAGATGGACCTTGTAGTATCCGCGCGCTTTGAGGAAAACCGTCCGGTCGAATCCGGGCTTGGGCGGGGGCGCCGGGAAATCGAGTTCTACGGCGGCCCCGATTTCCGACAGGACATTATACCGGCGGTCGGCCTTGGCCAACAGCGAGGTGATACTATCGGCCTCTTTGCCTCCGGACGCGACAGGCCTGATTTCGGCGATGTCGAGCGGCGCGTCTTCGCCGTATTCGGCCCCAAGACGATCGAACAGCCAAAAACCGACGGCCGGTTTGAGCCTGATTCTGAGCGTGGTGTCCGGAACATCCTGGATATCAAGGACATAGGACCTGTCCTTGACAATGAACGGGCCTCCGCCGTANNATAAACAGACCTTCATCGAAATACCATTTCCAAACCTCCCGGTTCGCCGGCCCGATGCGGTCGATCTCCCGGTACCAGGCGTCAAGTCCCTCGCCGAAGAGACCCAGATAGGCTTTCGCTATCCCGGCCCCTTGGAACGTCGTCCGGGCATTGACGACGAGTTTCACGGTCCTGGCGGAGGCCGGCTTCGAAAATTCGAAAGTCAATTCATCCGCCGCGTCTTCCTTGCGGTCCGGGTCCCGCCCTTCGAGGTCCGATTGCCAGACGCGTCCGTCGTTCCGACTCACAAGGGGCAGGAGATCCCTGCCGTTTTGATCGGTGGCCCGCCGGGGAGGAGACGGCGCGGAGAACGTGTGCATGCGGCCCTGGATCTCCGGGACGATGACCGTTCCGGGAGGATGGTCCACGACGACGAGGGCCAGTTCATCGGTATATTGAGTTTCGTCGAGTTCGTTCCGGACGAGGAGCTTGTACCGGCCGCCGAGGTCCTTGAGATAATCCAGGCGGCACCATTCCGTGCGCTCGAGGCCCTGCGAAATGGCGCCTCCATAAGGCTCGGCATCGAAGACGAATTGCTTCCCGTCATACGAATAGATGAACGGGCAGCAAGAAATAGGAGAGACAGGGGGGCGGACCGGGGCCCGGGCGATCTTCTTGTCGAGCCAGGCGGTTGCGCTCAGGATGCCGATAAGGGGAATGGCCGCGGCGACGAAATGGGAAATCGCCTTGACGGTGTCGAATTCCTCTATGGAGATTGTATTGACTTCGACAAGCGGGACCTTGACTGATTTGGCGGTCTTGAACGTGTCGAGATCGCCGATGAGGTTGTCATTTTCAACCCGGGCTTTATATAAATGAATGGCCGACCCGTCTTTCATGGTGATGACGACCGGCCGCTCACGGATGCCCTCGAGTTCCGAAGGCATGAGATGCTTTTGGTAATAGCACGCCGCGGACAGCACGGCCAGAAGCGCGCAGACGGAGATTTTCCATATCCTGGGATGCATCGTCATTCTCCTTTTCGAAGACCCATGATTTTCCGGAGGGCCGCTATTTTTTCCGATTCCGACATTTTGGAATAATTGGACGTTTTCGCCGCATTTTGAATGACGGTGGAGACAAAACCAAGGCCCAGGCCAATGAGCCCGTCGACAATTCCCTTCGACCAAGCCACATGTCGGGAATCTTCATAGTCCTCCTTATAGTAATGGCCGGCATTCGTTCCATTGGCTCTCGTTTCGACGATGAATCCGACCGTGAATCCCAACATGGCGCCCGTGAAGGCGTCGAGCGGGAGCCAATTTTTTTTGTCCAATAATTTGACCGAACGGATATCCTTGATCTCGACCTCGATCGGCGTTTTGTCCCCATAGGGAGAGGGAAGAAACTTGATCGACGTTCCGAAGAGTTCCAGGATTTTCCCACGGACGATGCTGTTGTCGAAGGGGCCGGCGGAAATCTCGATTTCGGGGAATATTTTAGCCGTCAGCGGCAGCCGCGGAACCGTTTCCAGGGCATCCGCATCGCGCGATCTTTGCAGCGCGCAACCGACAAGCGAGAAGAGAACAGATCCTAAAACGGCGAGAGAAAGAATTCGTTTTCTCATGCGTCCCTCCCTTCGTGGCCTTTCCGATGATGTCAGCTTCATTCCTGACTGTCAATTCCTTCCGGGTTATCGTCCGAAAGAAATATAGGGCGAACGCGGCTGGAAGATGTCAAGAAGTTATCAAGGAACCCTTACTTTTTTGTAAAATATTAAACGGGCCGCCCTTTCACAACAATCGGCCTGGGCCGGTCGAACCAAACACAAACTAGCTTCTTAGAGGCTCTAAACCCGCTATCGCCCATCCCGCTCCACCCATCGCTGGATATTATCACCCTTATGGAGGGCCGCCCCCTATGTTGAAATCGGGCGCATGCGGGTCGATGGGCTGTTTCCGGTTGCTAAACCATTGGCCGTGTCTTTTATGGAAATCGGCGGCAACCATTATCCGGGGAAACCGTCTATTGGTATGAAAGGAATCCATCATGCTTAAACGGACGCGGCTCTCCGTTCTTCTTCTCCTCTTGGTTGTGTTGCCGTCGGCCGCGATGACCCAGCTGAAAAAACCGCGCATGACCGTACTCGTTTTGGGGACGATCCACCAGCGGCACGGGACGAACGCGAACTATCCCTATGCCGACGTCGTCCGTTTCCTATCGGCTTTTGATCCCGATCTCATCTGTGTCGAAATCCGGCCCCAGGATTTTCGGAGGGTGCCCTACCTCAAAGAAATGATGCTGGCGACGGTCTGGGGACTGTCCCATGGGAAGGCCGTTGCGCCGATCGACTGGTGGGACGACACGCAGAACGTCCGCGAGCTCAGGGACAAGCTGGCCAAGCAGCCGGAAATCATTGAAAAGGCAAAAAAGGAAAAAGACCTTTATTCCCGGAGCCCGATCATCCTGGGCTTCGAAAAAAAATACGGCCCGTCCGACAAGGAAAATGCCTGGTCCAGGAATCTGGGCTATTCCTACTGGAACGGCCGGGACTATAACCAATTTTATGCCGAGGTCTATCGCATCTCCATGCTCGTTTATGGCGACAGCCCGTTCAATCTCTACTATCAGACGCGCAATACCCGTATGATGGAATTGATCCGGAAAGCCGCCGCGGACCATCACAGCGGCAAAGCGATCGTCCTCACGGGCAGCGAGCATAAACATTTTTTCGACGCGGAATTCTCGAAGGACCGGGACGTCGAGCTCGTCGATTTCGAGAGTCTCCTCCCCCTTGGTAAAAGGCCGCTCGAAGCGGCCGTCCTGAAGTTCCTGGATGACGGCGACGATGGGCCTTATTACGAACCGGGTTTTCCGGCGGACATCGATGACAATTTTCGAAACAAGCTACTGCCCTTGGTCCATGGTCCCGACATGGACATATTTCCAGAAACCATTCCCGCGGCGAACACCGCGACGGCTTCGAAAGTCCTGGCCCGCTGGAAGGCGGCCAAGCCCGAATCCGATGGACAGACGTTCGAAGGGGCCTGGCTGGACTTCGTGCGGGAGGATTATGGCCGGGCCGTCGATCAATACCTGCTTTTGACCCGCAGGATCGAAGAAGGGAAGATCCAGGATCCTTATCTCCGTTTTGATTCTTATCTTAATCTCGGCCGCTGCTACGACCTCCTCGGACAGCGCGAGAAGGCGCTGGACTGCTATGGCCGAAGTGAAAAGCTCATCGTCGGAAGCAGCTATGTGCGTATGAAAAGCTATGTTTTTCAAAATTATAAAGAAGTGCCTTACCGGCGTCCGAAGAGAAAATAATCAGTGCGGAAACCGCTCGGGGACCGGGGCTGCATGGATAGGATCGCTTCCATCGAGTCCGCGGCGGGCCTTGAATTGAAAGAATCAAAGAGGCCGTCCGGCGGCGATATTCCATTGATCAGTCGCGGCTTAGAGCGCCGATCTTGACTCTGACACCGGCGTAAATCGACCGGCGCGCCGTGCCGTATCCATAGACGGTTTCGTAACGGGCATCCAATAAATTGTCGCCGCGTAGAAAAATATGAACCTTGGAGCCCGCGTCAAAAATGAGATCGGCGTCCAGGAGGAAATAGGCGGCCAGCCCGACCACCGGATAGGGCCAGTCGTTGTAATCCCGGTCGGACCGGGCGCCGACATAGGTCCCGGCTATTCCGAGGTCCCAGTCCGGGGCCGGCTTCCAGCGCAGATCCGTCCCGGCCTTGTCTTTGGGCCGGCGCAGGAGGGGCCCGCCGGTGTCGAGATCGAGCGCCCGCAAGTGCGTATAGGAGAAGCGAAGCTCCAGGTCCGCGGCCGGTTGAAGCGTAGCGGACGCTTCCACCCCTTCCGTCCGGGCCCGGCCGATATTGACGTAGCCGAGCATCGTCGTGAAATCGATCAGGTTGCGGAAATCGCTGCGGAAATAGGTCAGGCCCGTTTGAATCCGCCCCCTCCATAAGGCCTGTTCGATGCCCGCGTCCCAGCCGAGGCTCTGTTCGGGGTGCAGGCGCTCGTTGCCCACCGGCCCCCAGAGCGTGCCCGGGGCATACAACTGGTAAAGTGAGGGTGACTTGAAACCGGTGCCGATGGTGGCCTTGATTTTTGTTCCCGTCTCGTCGAAGACGAGGGCCGGGGCGAAGCGGTAGGTGAGGGCCGAGCCCGTCCGGCTGTGGCGGTCGAACCGCATGCCCGCCGCGGCGAAGAACCGGCCTCCGAGTCGAACCTGGTCCTGGACATAAACGCCGGCCTGGTCGGCCGAGCGCCCGGGGAAGAGGCTGTCGTAAGGGCCCCACGGGCTCTCCGAATGATACGACGAATCGCCCTGCTCGCGCTCCAGCTCGGCGCCGAACGTCAGGGTGTGGCCGGCCTGAAGGAAAAGATTGTTCTGCCAGTCGAGCTTCACCATCCTGCTGCGGAAAAGGCCCCGCTCGGAATCAAAGGGATGCCGCGCGTCGACCGGATTGTCGTTCGTCCGATTCGCCCGGACGGTGGAGACGCCGCCCGTCATCTCCCAGCGGCCGTCCGCGAGAAGCGCGCGGGCATGGCCCCGGAGGAGGAGCGAATCGTATTTCTGGACGCTGTTCGGGTCGTCGCCGCCGGGGCCGCCGAACGAGTCGAGGTCTGTCCGGGCCGAAGTTGTGCGCATCTGGAGTCCGGCCTCGACGTTGCGGGACAGGGTGAAAATCAGATTTCCCGAGGCCGTGAAATTGCGATAGCCGTCTTTTTCCGAATTCCCGGGGAAACGGCTGGACGCCGCGGAAAAGCCGCGCGTGGTGAATTGGGACAGCCCCAACGAATAGCCGACCGGGCCGGCGCTTCCGCCGAGAGAGGCGGCGCCGCGGGCGGTCCCGTAGGCCCCTCCGCCCGTTTCGAGGGACAAGCGTGGTTTTCCGGAGCCGCGGCGGGTCACTATGTTGACGACGCCGGCCAGGGCATCCGATCCGTACAGGGTGCTCTGGGGGCCGCGCAGAACTTCGATCTGTTCGACGCCGTCCAGGGTCATATGGGCCAGATCATAGGAGCGCGAGGGGTTCATCGGGTCGTTGAGCTCGACGCCGTCGAGAAGCACGAGGACGTGCTCGGAGTTGGCCCCCCGGAGAAATAGCGAAGAGGCCGAGCCGGGGCCGCCGTTGCGGACGGAGGAGACTCCCAGTCCGTCCTGGATGAGATCGAGGACGGTGGTGCGGGTGGAACGCTCGATCTCGGTCCGCCCGATGACGGTCACGGCACTGGCCACTTCCTTGGGCGGCGTCCGGACCCGGGTTGCCGTGACAACCACTTCGTGCTGGAGAGGCGGGACGGTCTGGTCTTTCTTGTCTTCGGCGGCGAGGAGCGGGACCGCTAATGCGGCGGCTAGGGCGGCGAGAAATAATTGATTCACGGGGCCTCCCAAAAGAGCCCCCGCGTTCAGGCAAAAAAAATCCGCCCGGGCTTCCCCACGAAGCCGGGTCGTTGGATTCGAGGAAGGTCTCCTGACTCTCGGATCATCCTCTTCCCGGGCCTTCCCACCCGCACACGGTATTCGTGTGAAGACAGTGGCATCGTCCGGGATTCGTCCCCGATCACAGTAGCGGGGGCTGCGTCCGCTTATGACGGACTTCCCTCCGCCCGAATCCGGCGTGCGCCCGCAACTGCGGCCGCCCGCCGCATCATCTTAGGTCCGGGCGCCGTTCTTGTCAATAAAATAAAAGGCCGCTTCCCCCTGAGGAAAGGGGGAAGCGGCAGGTCGAAGGGATGAATTGGGGGAATTACGATCTATATCGTGAACTCCCTAAGAGGAGGAGAGGAAAAAGGAGGTGCGTTGGCGTTTCAGTTTCGATCGTCTTGTTCGTCGCCGTTTTTCTCATCTCATTCATATATACGCTTTCCTTCATCAAAGGGTTGCGTGGAATTCGGAAGAAATTGTAAGGCCAGCCGGCATGGGAAAAGGGGCGTCAGAATGAGGCTAACTTATTGATAGAACAATAAATACTTGAATTCGATTGATTTTTTGTCCCCCCACCCTTTGACTACTCTCTTATTATAGCACGAATTTTTATCGCAACGCAACAAATATTTCAATTTTTTTCGAAAATTCTTTCCTGTCGCTGCAGGACGCTCCGATAGGTTCGGTTTCCCGGTCAAATATCCGTTTTTTAACTGAAGATCGGGGAAAAAAGGATGAAACAACCTCTCTCCTGACCCATCAACCCGGGAAACTTCGGAAAACAGGCCTCTGAGGGTAAAAAAACCCCTCTTCTTACCCGGGATGATGCGGATAATGGCTTTCCGACCGGTGGGCGGCCTCGGAACCCGGGGATCAAGGCTTAAAAGCCATTTCAGAGTGCTCCTTGTTCGGATCTCATCCCCCATGCGGCCNNATCGGACTGGCACGCCGGACCCCGAAATCGGACCGATCAGGGGCCCGCATCGGCGAATCCCGGGATCGGGAGGACAACATGGATCGTGAAGAATTCCGCCGCGCCGGACATGAATTCGTTGATTGGATCGCCGATTACATGGACAATGTCGAATCTCTGCCGGTGATGTCCCCGGTCAAGCCCGGCGAGATCCGGGCCAGACTTCCGGTCGAGCCCCCCCAAAAGGGCGAGTCCATGGACCGCATCTTCAGCGATTTCAAGACCATCATCCTGCCCGGCATCACCCATTGGCAGCATCCGGGCTGGCATGCCTACTTTCCAGCCAACAACAGTCCGGCATCGGTCCTGGCCGAGTTCCTGACGGCCGGGCTGGGGGCCATTTGCATGAGCTGGCAAACATCCCCGGCCGCCGCCGAGCTCGAAAGCCGCGTCCTGGAATGGCTGCGCGGAATGCTCGGCCTGCCCGAGGGATTGCAGGGGGTCATTCAGGATACCGCCTCCACGGCCACGCTCTGTGCCTTGGTCTCGGCCCGGGAGAAGGCGACCGGCTTCGAGTCCAACGAAAAGGGCCTGCAGCGGTCCCTGACCGTCTATCTGTCGCGGCAAACCCATTCCAGCATCGAGAAGGGCGTCAAGATCGCCGGATATGGCCGCCGCAACCTGCGCTTCGTGGATACGGACTCGGACTTCGCCATGATCCCGGAGAAGCTCGAAGAGGCCATCCGCCGCGACGAGGCGGCGGGGCTGCGGCCGGCCTGCGTCGTGGCCACGCTCGGGACGACGTCCTCTACGGCCGTCGATCCGCTGCGGGCGATCGGGGAAATCGCCGCCCGCCATGGGATGTGGCTCCACGTCGATGCGGCGTACGCCGGGACGGCCGCCCTCTGCCCGGAAAACCGCTGGATGCTGGACGGCGCCGGGTTCATGGACTCCTTTGTCTTCAATCCCCACAAATGGATGCTGACGAATTTCGACTGTTCGGTTTACTATGTGAAGGAGCCGGAGTACCTTGTCCAGGCCTTCGAAATCCACCCGGAGTACCTCAAGACCGGCGTTGATTCGCTCGTCCGGAATTACCGCGATTGGGGCATCCAGTTGGGGCGCCGTTTCCGCGCCCTGAAGCTTTGGTTCGTCATCCGCTCCTACGGCATCGAAGGCCTGCAGGCGTTTGTGCGGGAGCATCTGCGGCTGGCCCGGATGTTCGCCTCCTGGGTCGAATCCGCCCCCGGTTTCGAGGTTCTGGCCCCCGTCCGCTTCGGCGTCGTCTGCCTTCGTCTGAATGACGGCCGGGGCGAGGACGGGCTGACGGCCCTCAACAAGTCGCTGCTGGAGCAATTGAATGCTTCCGGAAAGATATTTCTCAGCCACACCGTCCTGAACGAAAAATTCACGCTGCGCATGGTCATCGGTCAGCGGTTGACGGCCGAGCGGCACGTGCGCGCGGCCTGGGACCTCATCCGGAAGACGGCTTACGCGCTTCTCGGCGCGGTCCCGGAGGCGGTCTTGAATGCGAGACTGGAAGTCCCCCTTAACGCGGCTCCGGTGGACGTTCCAAAAGTTTCCCCGAAGGAATCCTCGGCAATCGCTCCGGCTCCTCCGAAAACCGCTCCGCCGGCCCGGGAGGAGATGCCCCACCCGGCCAAAAAGCCGCATTCAAAAATAAAAACTCCTCCGCGGCGCCTTTTATTTTCGGGCCCGCGCCTGGACCTGGTCTCCTGCGACCTCGACCTCGTGGAGATGATCATGAACGACAAGACCGCCCTGGCCGCGGCCTTGAACGCGACCATCCCCGACGGTTGGCCCGTCTCGCCCGAGGTCCAGCCGCTGTTCCGCGACATGCTGAAGAGCGAACCAGCGGCGGCCGGCTGGCTGGGCTATGCGGCGATCCTGAGGTCGGAGCGCCTGGTCATCGGGGACATCGGCTTCCTGGGGCCGCCCGATCCGGCCGGAAGCGTCGAAATCGGCTATGCGGTCGTGGCCGGGTGGCGCGGGCGGGGCTATGCTTCGGAAATGATCGAGATTATGGTCCACCGGGCCTTCAACGACGAACGGGTGCGCCGGATCACGGCCCATACCGATCCCGACAATGGATCCTCCATGAGGGTCCTGGAAAAAAACGGGTTTCAGCGCGCCGGCACATCGGCGTTCCTCGATCAGGGTGACAAGATCAGTTGGGTCCTGGATCGGCGGGATACCCGTAAACTCTGAAACGAACTATTTCTTGGGCGTGTAGAGGCCGGACGGATCGGAACCCAGCAGACCGGCCCTGACCAGGTCCAGGTCGGTGGTCTGCAGGGCCCGTATCTGGGCCGGGGTCAGCACATTGTAATGGCGGGCCCGGTCCAGGGCGTCGCCGATATCGCTGATGTCGTCCTCGGTCGTCATCCACCCCAGGCCGTCGAAGCGCGACACGTCGAAGGGAATGGAATACGCGCGCATGGTCTTCTGCCCGATGGGATTGAAGTAGACGTCGAAGTAGGACATCATCAATTCGCGGATGGACCGGTAGATGGGTTCGCGAAAGCGCAGGACGGTGTAATTCGATTTGGCCACGCAGCCCCAGGCCCCGTTTTGGCGGAAAACGGCCAAGACGTGGTCGTCGTCGTTCCAGGAGCGGATGTCGACGACGAGCGGCGGCCGTCCGTGGAAACGGAAGGCCGCCGCGGCAAACAGCGCGCCTTCGAAACAGTTGGCCTTCTTCTCCCGCATCACCCTTCGGGGCGAGGCGGTCCCCGGCGCCGGATCATAAGCGATTGTATTAAGGTACTTCTGGACTTTGGGCGGCGTGTCGAGCCGGGCCAGCTTGGCCCGCTCCGCCGCCGTCCAAACCCGCCGGATTTCCGCTTTTGTCATAGTGTCACTTGGGCGGCTCCGTGCTCCAGACGAGCTTACCGCCGGGATCGGCGAAGCGGAAATAGAATCCCCATCCGCCGTCGCCCTGGAGGATCTTGACCAGAACCTTGTTCCAGCCTTTTTTTAAATGGACCGCGACGACGTCCTGGTCCGGATAGGCGCCCCGATAGGCCGGGTTGGAGTGGACGAGGGCGTCGTTGATCCAGACGCGAACGCCGTCGTCGCTGCCGAGCAGGATCACGGCCTGCATG
>PMCY01000113.1:11038-13691 GCA_003154255.1 Candidatus Aminicenantota bacterium
CCGATGTCGCAGCCGCGCGAGGAGAGATCCTTCCCCGCCCCATTCAGGAGCAGCGTGCTTTCTCCCGGCTGGAGTTCCACATTTTTAAGGGAATAAACGGCGAATTCGCGCTCCCGGGCGTAACCCTTGAACAGCGACGGGCCGGTTTTGATCAGAGCCCCTCCGCTCAGCAGGCCGATCGGTTCGAAATCGCCCATGGCCGGGCCTTTCATCAAATAGAGGTCCAGGTCGTAGCGGTCGGCCGTTTCGACCGAAAAGACAAGCGAAGCGGAGATTCCCCGGCCGGCGCCGTCCGTGGACAGGACGGGAAGGCGCGCTCCGCTCGGCCCGTAATAGGAAGAAGCGGTCAGGGCCAGCTTGGGTGCCTCGAAACGGATCATTTTTTCCGCGTCCTCGAAGACCGAGCCGGCTTTCCCGGCAGCTTCCTTCCAGGCCGGCAGGACGAAATTGTCCGGCGGGACGAGGGCGTAAGGCAGGCGGGCCTCCATGGCGGGCAGGGCCGGAAAGGCCTTGTGCGGCTCGGTTTGGTACCAGTAGGCGGTGGAGGAGTAGAAGTCCGAACGGTCGTTGGCGTGCCCGTGTTCGATGGTCACGCGGATGGATTTGCGGAAGGTGATCGGGTCGGGGATGTGGAACCGGTAGACGGTCGCCTTGGAGCCGGCCTGGAAATCGTCCTCCTGGAGGGGACAGCCGTAAAACAGCGACTGGCTTTCCCGCATCCCCCAACCGTCGGAGAAATAGTCCTCCGAGCCTGTGCCGTGGAGCGACGGAAAGCTTTCACCGTCGACATAGATCTGGTCGTCGCCTTCGCCCCACCAGCCCATAGCCCTCTGCAGGACGCTCATGTTGCAGCCGACATAGTGGCCGCGGCCTTCGGCCTCCAGGATCGCGTAATTGCGGCCCGGAGCGCAGGGGAATTCCTGCCGGTACTGGGCGTGGAAATAGGGCGTGCCCGCCGGCAGGGAGGGGAGCTCGCGGTAATCCACGTAATAATAAAAGGCCGGAACTTCCTCCCGGCCTTCATTGGTGACCGTCACCTTCGCCGAACGCCCGAAGGGCATGTACCAGTAACAGTTGCGTCCCCGGCCCTCGGACGAGCAGGTGATGGGCAGGGAGGCGAAGTTGCGGTTGAGACCATGGCCGACGCCGAAGAAATCGCCGATCGGCGCCTCGATCGACGGCGCGGCTTCGCCGTCCCAATAAACGCGCAGGACGAGCTTGCGGCCGTAGAACGGCTCGGCGGCGATGGTCACCCAGATATGGTGGATGGCCCCGGGGCCTTTGAGATCGGCCAGGAGGGCCGTCCCGCCCGCCGGGATGGTCAGCGAATCCTTGTTGCCGCCGCTGCGGTCGTAGGATGATACCCGCTTGCTGACGTAATCCTGGGGGGTACCCAGCTTGGACAGGAGGTCCTGCCCGGCACTCACTGCGGGTGGATCACCCCCGATGAGTGCCGCGGCGGTGACTGCGATCACAATTCCCGCGATGATGCGCACGATTTTTTTCATAGCGATTCTCCTCCCTCTCCGCCCCGTCTCAGCGGGCCGGGAGGCCCCGTTTCTGGAAGAATGCGGCGGCCGGCGCTATCCGCACGGCCTCCAGCTGGACGTTCAGGGGGTAGGCCTGGATGACCGCATCCTCGTCTAAAACCACTTTGGGCATGTTCGGGTTGGCGTAGCGGATGGGCGACGGGGTGTCGGCCGTCAGGGCCGCCTTCAGCGCCGCGGCATCCTGGGTAACGACGGCGACGAGAACGTTGTCGGGGTCGAGATACTTGCGGATGGCCGCATTGACGTCGGCCCGGCTGAGCTTGGGCAGGGCTTTTTGGGCNNTGAGGAGATAGGTTCGGACAAGCTCGAAGCGTTCTTCGGAGATTCCTTCCCGGACAAGCGTCTTCAGCTCGCGCAGGGCCTGGCGGATGACGAAATGGCGGTTGGCGTTGTTAACCGGCCGGATCCAGATGGAGAAATACTGCTGCGGACGGGAGTGGTTGGGCGCGGGAAATTTGTCCCGGCCCTGGACGAAATGCTCGATGTAGGCGTAATCGCCGTAGTTCTGGCCGCGCTCCTCGCGGATCTTCTGGTACAGCCAGGACAGGCTCTGGCGGTGCTCGCCGAAATGCGCGCCGGCGATCCACAAGGCGAAGAAATCCTTGTCCGCCTTGGTCAGCGAGACCGGAAAGCCCAGAGAAATGGCCGTGGCCCGGGTCTGCTTTTCGGCCAGGACGAATTCCAGGCCCCGCGGCCGGTGGGGGGAGGGCAGAACGAGCCGTGGTGTGAACCCGGCCGGCAAGGTGTTGAAGTCGGCCTCTATGCGCTTGGGGAAATCGACCGGATAGCCCCCTGCCAGGCCGATGACGATGTTGCCGCGGACGAAATGCTCCCGGTAGAAGGCCTTGGCTTCCTCGAGGGTCAGCCCGGCCGTCGACTCGGCCGTCCCGGCCTCGTGGTGCCCATAGGGATGGCCGTCATACATCATCAGGTTCAAGATCTCCTTGCCCAGGGCCTCNNAGACGGTTGAAATCATTCTCGCGGAATCCAGGATCGAGGAGCATGTCGCGGAGGATGCCGTAGTAGCGCTCCAGGTTGTCTTTGTGGATGGTGCCCGAGAAGACGGCCATCTCCTTGTCCATGCTCAGGGACAGGCCGGCGGC
>PMCY01000113.1:13724-15401 GCA_003154255.1 Candidatus Aminicenantota bacterium
GTTCAAGACGGCCGGATCGACCCGCTTGCAGGAAGAGAAAGAGCCGACGCCGAAAAGCAGGGCCGCGCCGAATATAAAAATGATGGGCCTGTTCATTGGACGTCTCCCGGGGCCAGGGTCACGGTCGTGCTGTTGGCTTCGCGGAAAAATTTCCGGGCGGCGTTCTGGACGCTTTGAGGGGAGACCCGGTCGTAGAGGTCGAAGAGCTTGTTGAGGGTGCCGGGATCGCCGGCCAGGTTGATGTAAAAGGCCAGCGCCCCGGCGACGCCGTCCGTGGTGCCCATCGCGGCGGCCATGGAATAGCGCAGGCTGGATTTGACGTCGGCCAGGATGTCCGGAGAGATGAGCTCGGCCTTGAGCCGCTCCAGCTCCTTGAGGATCTCCTTCTCCACGTAGGGCAGGTCGGCCGCGGACTTGACCACGGCATTGAAGATGAGAAGCGAAGGGTCGCGGGTGTCGGCGAAGGAAGCCCCCAGCGAAAGGCACTTCTGCTCCTTGTTGACCAGGCGCTGGTAGAGCGGCGAAAAGGGCGAGAAGGCGATCTCGGCCAGGAGGTTCAGGGCCGCCTTGTCCACGGCCTCGTCCGAATAGGCCGGGCCATGGAAGCCGATGGCCAGCCGGGGCAGCGTTCTCGACGGCCAGGAATAATGGGCCCGGCGGGCTTCCGCCTGGGGCGGCTCGACCGGCGTGGCCAGGGTGTAGTTCGACTTTTCCCAGCCGCCGTAGTACTTCTGGACGAGGGCCTTCAGGCGGGCCGGATTGAAATCCCCGGCCACGAGCAGGATGGTGTTGTCCGGGGCGTAGAACCGCTTCTTGTAGAGCTGGCTGTATTCAAATTGATTGGGCATGTCCTGAATGTCCTTCAGGAAGCCCAGCGTCGTGTGTTTATAGGGATGGGCGGTGAAGGCCGTGTCGCGGAGAAGCTCGATCAGGCGGCGGCCCGGGTTGGCGGCGCTGGTATTGTATTCGCCCTCGATGACCGAGGCCTCGGTCCGGATCATGTCCTCGGTGTAGTACAGGTTGATGAAGCGGTCGGCCTCGGTCTTGACCACCTTCTCCAAATTTTCGCGACCGGCGAAGACGAGGTAGTAACAGGTGTAATCGTCCGTGGTGAAGCCGTTGGTCCCCGCCCCCAGCCTGGTCAGGAGCTCGTCGTAGGCGGCCTTCGGCACCTGCCGGGTCCCCTTGAACATCATATGTTCGAAAAAGTGGGCGAAACCCGACTTGCCCGGCTCGATCTCGTTGCGCGAGCCGGAGCGGACGATGGTGTAGAAGGCGATGATGTCGGGGTTGCCCAAAGGAACGGAGACGATCTTGAGGCCGTTATCGAGCTGGTCGATTTTGGCGGGGAAGGGGAAGACGTTGGCGCTCGAGGCGCGGGCGGGGATGACCAACGCCAGGAAGGCCAAAAGCCCCCAGGCCGTGACTTTGATCATGGATTTCTCCTTGGCCTGAAGGCCTCGGCGGCCCGAAACGGCTGCGGCCCGCTCAGAGGCGGGTCAGCCATTGATGATAGCGCGGGTTTTTCCCGTGGACCGCTTCCAGGAAAGCCGCCCGGATGCGCAGCGACACCTCGCCCGCGATACCCGGGCCGATGGCGGCCGTCTGGGGGCGCGCGACGCCGTCGGAATGGTCCTTGACGCCGATGATGGGGACGACCTCGACCGCCGTTCCCGT
>PMCY01000113.1:15407-16254 GCA_003154255.1 Candidatus Aminicenantota bacterium
CTTGACGATGAAGATGTTTTCGCCCGGCCCCTCGGCGATGCGGCCCTCGATGTTCAGGAAGACGGCTTCGTCGCAGCCCTGGGCCCGGGCGTCCAGTCCGGCGATCGTCGATTGGACGTAGACGCCGCCCAGCTTGGCCCGCATGTCGAGCTGGGTATGGTGGACGCGGCGGCGCGGCACGAGGCAGACGGAGACGCCCTGGTCCGCTTTTTCCCCCAGGTAGGCGCCCCATTCCCAGGCGGCGATGACCAGNNCATCTTGATCGTGCCGGCCGAGTAGAGGAAGCGGTCGACGTGCTCGGGCAGGCGGAAAACGGCCGGCCCGCGGTCCGTCGGATAGGCCCGGATGCCTTCGAAGACCGACGTCCCGTAGTGCAGGGCGTGGGTCATGGAATGAAGCGTCAGCTCCGACCAGTCGTGGAATTTCCCCATGAACCAGATTTTTTTGGCTTTGGGAAATTGGGAGACATCGATCATCGCACGCTCCTCTTTCAGAAAGCCATGTCTATCATAAGTCCCGGAAAAATGGAAATGGCGCGGGCCTGGGACGGCTAGTTCTGCGGCTCGAAGTAGAAGCGGCCGGAATGGCGCGTGGAACGGACCTGCCCGCCGACTTCCAGCCGGCGCAGTTGGGCCAGCACTTCCTCGAGCGGCAAGCCCAGCGAAACGGCCAGGTCGGCCGCCGTCATGGGACGCCGCAGGAGCGTTCCGGCGATGGCCGCGGCCGGATCGGCGGGCGCCTCCGTCCGCTTCTTCCTGGAGAAATCGGCGATGATCTCGGCCCCGCCGCCCAGGGCTTGCCGGACCGCCTCAAGCTCCGCCAAGGTCAGCGGGCGGGCGGATTTTTC
>PMCY01000113.1:16308-17110 GCA_003154255.1 Candidatus Aminicenantota bacterium
GCCGCGTCGAGCGAAGGCACGACGATGTCCGCGGCGGCGGCATCGCGGCGGGCCCGGGCCCCGACAAGGGCGGAGGAATTGGTCAGAAGGACGATCTTGACGTCGGTCAGGCGGCGGATGCCGGCGATGATCCGGCCCAGGCNNTCGTCTTGCCGCTCGACCCGAGCTGGCAATAGACGCAATCCATGGAGCAGGTTTTGAAGGGGAGGAGATCCACGCCCAGCGAAAAGCCCAGCCGCCTGGAGGGCACCGGGCCGTAGACGCGGATCTTGTCGGTTTCGGAAGTGCGGGTTCGCATGGGGTTCCTTAAAATAATCTGGTATGATAATGTACCATTTAAATGAGAGAACGACCAATGAAACGCATGACCGACAAGGAAGCCCGCGCCGGCCTGGACGTCAAGCTGCCGGCCATCGAAACGTTCCCCAACCAGTTTCGGGACTACGAGATCCGGATCGAGATCCCCGAGTTCACCTCGGTCTGTCCCAAGACCGGCCTGCCCGATTTCGGGACGATCACCCTCCGCTACATCCCCGCCAAAGCCTGCCTGGAGCTCAAATCCCTCAAGGAATATATCCTGGCCTACCGCAACCTGGGGATCTTCTACGAAAACGTCGTCAACCGCATTCTGGAAGACGTGGTCAAGGCCTGCCGGCCGGTCCAGGCCGAGGTGGTCGGCGAATTCAGCCCACGGGGCGGCCTGATGTCCGTCGTCGAGGCCCGCTTCCCGCGCAGCCGCGAGCTCGGCTGCGGGCACGAATAAGTCTTCGCGGCGGATGCCCGTTCCTCCCATGACCAAGAC
>PMCY01000009.1 GCA_003154255.1 Candidatus Aminicenantota bacterium
TTAAGGATCAGATCCTCGCCTTCCTTGGTGTCGCCGAGGAGAGTGAAGAGCAGGCCGCTGTCGATTCTCTCCAAGCCCTCCTTCATCTGTTGGCAGGCGATGACGCTGCGGTAGTTCTCGCGGAGGATGACGTCGATCGAATCGCCCAGGCGCGAAAGGTAGATGATGCTCTGAACGCCGAGGGCCATCAGGATAATGAGCAGGACGCCGAAGCCCAGAATCAATTTTTGGCGGAGGCCTAGCATGATCGTTCTCCTTCGTGTTAAATATAGCCAGAGTCGTGCCAGCGCTAAAAAACAGGATAACTATATTGATATCAGCCTGATAAGCGATTTCCGGCTAGTTTGGTGTTTTGCTTATTTCAAGCCTCCGGCCCGAACGACATTGCATTCCGCAATGGCGGTATGTCCGGCGGATTGTAAAAAACCATGCCCGGATTTTGCAGAGGACCATCTATCAAGTTGATATCATTATAGTTGTTCTGTTTTTGGCGTTGGCACGACTCTGGCTTTAAGCACTATGAGGAGAAAGACTAATGAAAAAGATTATTATCGCCTCCGCGGTATCGGCGCTTTTCCTCGCTCCCGTAATGGCTTTCGCCCAAGCCGCTGACGCGCCCAAATCGCCGCATACGTTCACCGTCAATGTCTCCCTGGCCAACCAATACATATTCCGCGGCCTTGCCCAGACCAACGGTGATCCTGCGCTGCAGGGGGGAATGGATTATTCCCACGCGAGCGGACTCTACGCCGGCATCTGGCTCTCCAATATTTCCTGGTTTACGGACCAGAACGCCAACATCAAGTCGGCCCCGGTTTCGCTGGCCTCGCCCGGCAGTGTCGGCCCCCCCTACACGCCGCACAAAAGCAATGCGGCCTGCCTGGAGTGGGATTTTTACGCGGGCTTCAAAAACAGTTTTGCCGGCGGCGCTTGGAACTATGACGTGGGTATCATCCAGTACTACTACCCGGGCCGCTACGATAACGTCGGGGCCTACCGCAAACCCCACACGACCGAATTCTATGGCTTGATCGGGTACAAATGGGTGTCGTTGAAGTATTCCAAGGGAGTGAGCGCCACCACCTTCGGAGTCAGCGAGTCCAAGGGCGCCGACTACCTGGATCTCTCCGCGACCATTCCCCTAGGCGAGAGCGGTTTTAACCTGTTGGCCCATGTCGGCCGATATAATTTTCCGGGCAGTGCCAACGTCGAATTCTGGGGAAGATCCGGCGGCAATAACGACCTTTTTGATTATACCGATTGCAAACTGGGGCTGACAAAAGAGTTCTGTGGCTTCGCCTTTGGGTTATCCTGGTCTTATGCCGACACCAAGGACACCGCCCCGGACGGCCAGACGACCGCCTATATGAACGCGTTCGGCAAGAACGTCGGGGGCCACCGCGTCGCGCTGTCCGTCACCAAGACTTTTTGATCTGTCGATCGGAACCTTCAGAAAAACGCCTGCGCCCCATTCCTCTACATCCCTTAAAGGCCGTATGGCTGCATTTTTTGGGACATCATGGAAAGTGAAACACGATAAACAGGAATTCGTCCCGACTCCCGACATAAGAACATTCCTGGTGGACAATCCAACATCCCGGCCGCTGAATTATTCGATCTGATCCATGGAAAATCGTGGATCGATGCCGATCGGATATAAACATCTATTCCGAGTTGATTATGGCCTGGATCCGATTTATTCTCATATCGATTCCAGGAGAGGGAGGCCGCGCCATGGGAAACCGGCTTCGGATTCTTGCGGTTGTTTTGGGTGTTTTTCTTCTGGGGCGATGGAACGCAGGGATGCCTCAAAATAATAATATTGAGGTTCGATCCATAAAGGCGATCAGGACCGTAATTCCGGCGTATCCCGAATATCTGCGGGAAGAGCGGGTCGCCGGCGAAGTGGCGATTTGCGCGGTTATAGACGAGAAAGGGAAGATCCAATGGGGGTTGGTCGTCCGGCACCTTCACCCCGATCTGGATAATCTCGCTCTTGAGGCCGTCAAGCTATGGACTTTTGAACCTTATATATATAACGGAAATCCGATTCCGGCTCCCACATATATTACGCTCCATTTCTATCCCCCTTTCGCCCCGCTCCCGCCAAAACCTAAAGAAAATGGCACAAACACGCCAATCGGTGACGAACTGTATCCGGTTTTGGCCCGTTGCGCGGATTATTGCCGAAAGCTCTCCGAGGCGGCGCTTTTCTATACGTGTCAGGAGGCGGTCCGCGAATCTGAAAAAAAAGTCGAAAGGGTGACGATGGTTTTCAAATGGACCATCCTGGCCGAGGGTTCCTTCACGGCCGCAAAATACGAGTATCCGGCATTGACGAGCGGAGAGAAACTAAATTACGTCAATGATTATCAATTGATCAACAAGGACGGCCGGATCAAAGAGCGCCGGGCGCTCCTAGAAGAGAATGGCCGGACCGTTAATGAAGAAATCCGTCTGTCCGTACCTCTCCGGGTGTACTTCGCCAAGCCGATTCTGGCGCCGCTTCGCCTCCTCAGTCGGGAGCGGCAGCCGTTTTTCTTCTTTCGCCGGGCGGATGAGGAAAAAATCGAGGGTAGGAAAGTCGTCGTCATTGAGGCCAAACCCAAACCAGGTTTGGACGAAGATATCCGGGAAGGGAAGATCTGGGCCGATCCGAAGAACGGTCAAATCCTCCGCGTCGTGATGAAAACCCGCGCGGTCGAGGGATGTGAATGGATTCTCGAGGAATGCGCCGAACACTTCCTGACTCCGCAATTCGTTTTTCGGCATGATTTCGGATTCGAAAAGAACGGCGTTTTATTTCCCAGCCGCTCGGAAATTCGTGTCGAATATTCGGGACTGGTGCAGCCCCCGAAGGATACGAAAGCCGACGTGAAAATCCAATACCGGAATTACCGGTTTTTTACCGTCGAGACGGAGAATGCGATCATCCGCTAGATTTTCCGTCAGAGCCCGTACTGCTTGCGCCGGCGCCAGAGGGTGGCCTGGTCGATGCCCAGGATCTCGGCGGCTTCCTGGAGCGATTTGGCCGAGGCCAGCACGCGGCGGATATGCAATTCTTCGATGCGGTCGATGGGCACCGGATCGCCGATCTTCGTCGCCGGTTCTCCGGCGGGACCGGCCAGCCCCAGGCCTTCGGGGCCGATCCGATCGGAGCGCGAAAGGATGACCGCCCGCTCGACCGCGTTGCTGAGCTCGCGGACGTTTCCCGGCCAGGCGTATCGAGTGAGCAAAGTCCTGGCCTCGTCGGTGAAGCCCGGGAGTGATCGATGGTTAGAGCGGGCGAAGAAGGCCAGCAAACGCTCGGCCAGCGGAACGATGTCGGCGGGCCGTTCGCGCAACGGGGGAACGAGGATAGGGATGACGTTCAAGCGGTAGAAAAGATCTTCGCGGAAGCGGCCCTCGCGGACGGCCGCTTCGAGGTTGACGTTGGTGGCGGCCAGGATGCGCACGTCGGCGCGGAGCGTGCGGGGATCGCCGACCCGCTCGTATTCGCGGTCCTGAAGGAATCGCAGCAGTTTAGGCTGAAGCGGGAGCGGCAAATCGCCGATCTCGTCGAGGAGAAGCGTCCCGCCTTCGCAGAGGGAGACGCGTCCGGGATTGTCATGCACCGCGCCGGTGAAGGCGACCTTGACGTGGCCGAACAGCTCGCTTTCCAGGAGCTCGGCCGAAAAACCGGGGCAGGAGACAACACCCATGGGCTTGTCGGCACGCCGGC
>PMCY01000218.1 GCA_003154255.1 Candidatus Aminicenantota bacterium
CGGGCTTTGCAAGCCCTGGGCGACAGGCGGACGTTCGGATTCAATTTTGATCCGAGCCATTTGCACTGGCAGCTCGTCGACCCGCTGCTGTTCTTGAAGGAATTTTCCGATCGGATTTACCATGTTCATATGAAGGATGCCGTGCTGCAGCCGAACGGCCGCAGCAGCATTCTGGGGTCCCATCTTAATTTCGGCCATCCCGACCGAAGCTGGGATTTCCGGTCCCTCGGCCGCGGCGGCATCAAGTTCGAGGAAATCATCCGGACCTTGAATCATATCGGCTATCAGGGACCGCTCTCCGTCGAGTGGGAGGACAGCGGCATGAATCGGGAGCGGGGAGCCCGCGAGGCCCTGGAGTTCGTCCGCAAAATCGACATCGATCCGTCCCCCGCGGCGTTTGATTCAGTGTTCGAGAAAAAGCCGTGACCCTGTTGAATCCCACGAAAGAGGGGTGTTGAAATGGCCGCCATCGTCGCTTTATTATGCGTTTTCGGGCTGGGGATGTGCTTCTCGCTGTTCGGTTCGATCGGGGTCAAGCTGATGCCGAGGCTGGCCATCGACCGGGGCCGTTTCGGGACTCTGATTTCATACTTCATGTTCACCTGCCTCGTCCTATCGCTGGTCATAGGCGTGCTGACCGATACAATCGGTTACAAACCCGTCGCCGTTCTGGGCTTCCTGGCCACGTCCTTGTGCATTTTTCTGCTGGCCCGGAGCCGGACTTACGCTTCGATCGTTCCCTGCTGTTTCCTGCTGGGTTTTGGGGCCATGGCTCTAAACACCGCCGGGAATACGATCATCCCGGTGGTCTTGTTCGGCGGGAAAAACCCGGCGGCGGCGAGCAACCTGGGGAACGTCTTTTTTGGCCTGGGACTTTTCCTGACCCCCCTCCTGGTCAGCTTTTTATTCCGAAAAACGACATATGAAAGGGCCGTCTCGCTGCTCGGCGTCCTGATCCTGATTCCCGTGGCGCCGGCGTTCCTGGCCGTGTACCCGAAGGCCGCGGCCGGCTTTATCTTTTCGGAGGCCGTTTCTCTTCTGGCCAAGCCGATCGTCCTGATGGGCGCGATCGTGCTTCTGCTTTACAGCAGCATCGAGACGTCGTTCTGCAATTGGCTGACGCCCTACGCCAAGGAAATTTTCAGCCGGGCCCGTCCGAACGCCGATGAAGGCGGCGTCGATGCCAAGGCCCAGAGAATGCTCTCTTTCTTTGCCATCGCCATGATGGCCGGACGGCTGATCACCAGCCAGGTCCCGGCCATCACCCGATACGGCAGCCTGGTCATCGGCGGGGTCATGCTGCTTTCGGCGGCGGTCATCTTCGGCCTGACCGTCGTCAAAAAGTCGGTCCAGGTGCCCATCCTGGCCCTGCTGGCCGGCTTGATGCTGGCGCCTTGTTTCCCGACGACCGTCGGCATCGTCTATGCCCGTCAGCCGGCCCATTTCGGCAGCGCCTTCGGGATCATTTTCGCCGGGGCCATGCTCGGCGGTGTCGTGGTGCCGAAAGCCATCGGGAACCTGGCCAAGGGCGCGACTCTTCAAAAAAGCTTGAGATTGTTGATCCCCATCTGCCTGCTGATGGCGGGATTCGTCCTCGTCTTGGGGACGCTCTGAGCGAAGCGCATCCCGCCGCGCGGGGATGCCGTTGAATTCGCCGCGCCGGCGGCGTATATTTCCGGCTCTTCAGGAGATCTCCATGAAATATTTAGCGTCCAAAGAACTGGTCGATAAAGCCTATCAGGACGGTTACGCCGTCCCGTCGTTCTGCGTCTGGAACGCGGAGACGACCGAAGCGGTGCTGCAGGCCGCGGCGGATTTCCGCGCGCCGGTCATGATCATGAGCGGTCCCAGCGAGTTCGAGGTTTTTCCCCCCGACGTCATGGCTGAAATCGCTCGGGCCATGGCCAAAAAATACGATGTCCGGGCGGCGCTGCACCTGGACCACGGGGATTCCCCGGAGCTGGCCGGGCGATGCATGGCGGCCGGATATACCTCGGTGATGCTCGATTATTCGACCCGGCCGTTCGAGGAGAACGCCGCCGCGTTGAGAGCACTGGCCATCCGATGCCGCGCCCGCGCCATCAGCCTGGAAGGCGAATTGGGTGCCGTCGGAAGGGTGGACGACGGTCCCGGCGAAGCCTCGAAGACGTCGATGCTGACGGTCCCGGCGGACGCCCAAGAATACCTCCGGCAGACGGGCGTGGATATGCTGGCCGTTTCCATCGGCAACGCCCACGGCCTATACACGGCGCGGCCTCAATTCAATTTCGATCTCCTGGCCGAGCTGCGATCGAAGGTCCCGATTCCCTTCGTTTTACACGGCGGTTCAGGCACTCCGGAAGAAGACCTGCGAAAAGCCATCGGGTTGGGAATCGCCAAAGTCAACGTGGCCAGCGAGCTGTGCCAGGCCATTCGCGATTCCTTCGAGGCCCAGTGGAAGACGGATCGAAGCCGCTGGCTTCCCCTGACTTTTGCCCAGACGAAAAAAGCCCTGGCCCCGGTCATCGAAAAATGGATCCGGATTACGGGCGCCGCGGGACGGGCCTGAATCGGGTCGGACATCCAGGGGTGAAACATCGCCTCGGCGATAAGAGGCGAAATTACGGCGGCCGGCGTCAAAATGATTTGCATGATGTCAATGTCTATGATATCTATGGGGATACCGAAGTAAGGGCTGGCGATG
>PMCY01000096.1:0-19021 GCA_003154255.1 Candidatus Aminicenantota bacterium
GGGCGGTCTGGCCGCCGAAGGAGAGGAGGATGCCGTCGGGCTTTTCCCGGGCGATGATCGGCTCGACGAAGGCCGGGGTCACGGGCAGGAAATAGATCTTGTCGGCCAGATTTTCCGAAGTCTGGATGGTGGCGATATTGGGGTTGACCAGGACGACTTCGAGGCCCTCTTCCTTGAGAGCTTTGATGGCCTGGCTGCCGCTGTAGTCGAACTCGCCCGCTTCGCCGATTTTGAGGGCCCCGCTTCCAAGCAAGACGACCTTCCGGATATCGGGGGCCGGCCGTTTCCGCGCCGCCGTCTTCATGGCAGGCTCTCCAGGAAGCGGTCGAAGAGAAAATCGGTGTCCGTCGGCCCGGGAGCGGCCTCGGGATGGAACTGGACGCTCTGAAAGGGCTTGCTCACATGGCGGATACCTTCGTTCGTTCCGTCGTTGGCGTTGACGAACCAGGGTTTCCAGCCCTGCGGCAGGGCCCGGGCGTCCACGGCGAAACCGTGGTTCTGGCTGGTGATGTAGCAGCGCTTCGTCCCTTCCTCGAGGCAGGGCTGGTTCTGGCCGCGGTGGCCGAACTTGAGCTTGTACGTATTGGCCCCGGCGGCCAAGGCCAGGATCTGGTTGCCCAGGCAGATGCCGAAAGTCGGGACTTTGTCCTGCAGAAGGCGGCGGACCGCGGCGATCGTCGCCGCGCACTGCTTGGGATCTCCGGGACCGTTGGAGACGAGAACGCCGGCGGGGGCGTAATCCATGATCCTTTCGTAAGGCGTGTCGGCCGGGACGCGGACGACCTTGACGCCGCGGCGGAGCAGACTCTGAAGGATGTTCAGCTTCATGCCGCAGTCGATGATGGCCAGGCACGTCTTCTGGTCCTTGTTGTAGACCTTGATTTTTTTGGCGGTCACTTCCCCGACCAGGTGGCGCTTGTTGGGATCGGGGATGAGGCGCGCTTCACGCCGCAGAGAAGCCAGGTCGGTCTTGGTGTAATAGGTCTCCAGGATGCCGAGCATGACGCCGTGGGCGCGCAGTTTTTTCGTCAGCGCCCGCGTGTCCAAGCCGGCGATGCCCGGGATGGCGTTCTCCTTGAGCCAGACGTCGACCGTCTTCTCCGAGCTGGCGTGGGAGGGGACTTCGCACAGCTCGCTGACGATGTAACCCCAGATCTTGGGCTTGTCGGACTCGAAGGACTTGGAAGAGACGCCGTAGTTTCCGATGAGCGGGTAGGTCTGGCAGAGGATCTGGCCGTGGTAGGAGGGGTCGGTGATGGATTCGGGATAGCCGACCATGCCCGTGTTGAAAACGACTTCCCCCGAGACCTTGGCGAAGGCGCCGAAGCCTTCGCCCGGCCAGACGCTGCCGTCTTCGAGGACCAGGACCGCTTTCAAGGGATGGAGCTCCGTAAAATCGGCCTATTATAGCCGGTCTTCCATCGCCCGGCAAACCATTTCGGCGAGGGCTACCGTTTGATCCGGGTATCTTCCCATAAATGGCGGATTTGCTTTTGAACCGGGTTCATGGAACCCGAATAGGACTCGAGGACTTTTTCCAAGCCCAGGCAGAGCTTGGTGGCCGCAGCGAAATAGGCCCGGTCGGCAGCCGCTTGAGACACTTCGGGAAGCCGCGTCAAGCGGCCCGCGGATTGAAGCTCCAGGCGCTCCCGGCAGACGGCGAAGAACCGGAGGATCAGCCGGGCATGGGACGCTTCGTAGCTTCCGGCCTGCCCGGTCGCGGCGAGCTTGTCGAGCAAGCGGCCCATCCGGGCCGCGCATTCCGTGAGGGCAGCGATTTCATTCGCCGGGGTTGTCGGGGACAATCCCGCGGCCAGCGTGTTCACGTCGAAGGCGGACTCGCCGGGCGGCGCATCTTCGGTCCGCGAGTATGTTCCGACCGGTTCGAAAGCCGCTCCGCCCAGGGCGATTTGAATCCGTGCTTCCGCCGGGACATCCGCGAAAGGCAGGGTCACTTTTTCCGCATCGAACTTCGGCCAGGCCTTGTCGTTGATCCTTACCCCCGTCACAGGACCGCTGCCCGCGGTCGTCAAGTACAGTCGCTTGGAACCGAAGCGGATCGGGAAATTCTGGTTGAGAGCCGTGATCCTCGCCGGGATGTGGGGGACGACCGTCAATCCGTCGGCCCGGTAGAGATATTCGAACAGGCCGCGGATGAATGCGGCCGGGATGCCCCAGGCGTCATAGACGCAGTTGATCGGCTCCTTGGGCTGGTAGACCTCGCTTCCGAAGCTCGTCAGATTATTGTCCATGCGGAAGCGCCGGGCGAATCCGAGGATGCGCTCCATCGAGCGGCGCGCGTCGTCCGTTTTGTTCAGACGGTAGTAAGCCATGATCAGGCGCGCTTCGCAGGTGGACCAGTGGCCGCCGTTCACCCAGCGGCCGAACTCCCAGAGGTCCTTGGGTTCGGTGTAGAGGTCGTCCAGGGAGGGATAATTGGTGATGATGAGGTCATAGGGGCGAAGGCCGGGAATGGACGCGATCTTGGCGTAGATCTTGGCCGCCTGGGCGTTGTCGGCAACGCGGAAGCAGACGGCGTCGTGGTTGCTGATCGCCTCGAAGTATCCGTGCTTGGCGGCGCCGAAGACGCCGTGTTTCGTACCGTCCGGATCGAGGGACTTGATGAAATATCCCTCGTCGGTTGTGAGCAGGGGCAGGCCCCGCCGGGACAATTCGCGCCTCTCGGAATAGAGCCGGATCTTGTCGGCGCGGCCGGCCATTTTCTCCAGCTCGATGAGCCGGTCGAGCGCGGCGATCGTGGTGATCGAGAGCCCGGCCAGGTAGGCCTTGTCGTAGGTGCCGTCGGGCTTCTTCCAGCCGGCGTAGCTCGGCGCCAGGAGGTTCCCGGCCGGACCGGCGAGGTAGAGATTGTTCTTGGGATCGCGGCGCGTCTCGAGGAAATCGGCGCAGCGCTCGAGCTTGGGCAGGTAGCGCGCGNNTCGCCGCAGCGTCGCGGGCGATGAGCAACGCTTCGGCCTGCAAGACAACCCCGGCGGCCGTGAACTCCATGCCCCAGTCGTGGATATCGACGCGGCCGTCGCCCTGCTTGTAAAAGATCCAGCCCGGGCGGGCGGCATCGCACAGGCAGCCGTCGGGGGCCACCCACTTATACGGCTCGCCGCCGACGTGTTTCCCATCGCCCATCTGGTCGAACCAGAGGTCCTGCGAATTCTGCATGAAAGTGACATAAGGCTCCTGCCAGAAGGGCAGGGCGCAATAAGTCGGGCCGTAGCTGTTCTGGATCCACCAGGCGTCCCAGGTCGGGCCCTCGACCAGACCGTTCCAGGCCGGATAGTAGAACATCGGCATGTTCTGGAATTCGGAATCGGGCTCGAAGAGGCGGCGAGCGGTATCCAGAAGTCGGAGATATTCCACGTCCCCGCGGCCGGAGAACCAGCGCCCCTTGAATTCCTCTGGCTTGTCCGCGGCCCGGCCGGGGATGATCGACAGGGCGCCCGCTCCGACGAGAACGGCGAGAACGATGGCGCGGATTCGGTGGCCTTTCATGGGCGTTCCTCCCTAAGCGGGATATCCGATTCGTTTTCGAGGTTGGTTGATCACCGAAAGCGTATTTTCGCACCGGTCCAATGTCAAGGAAACCGGTTGGAGCGAAGCGGAGCGGATATCCCACGGGCATGATATGATAATCACCGAGAGGGCGCCATGGACCGCATCATCCGCATCAACCCGCTGATCGAGGTTCTGAAGTCGTCTCCCCGGCGGGTCAACAAGATTCTTCTGCAGAAAGAGGAAGGCCACCGCCCTTTGGGAATCATCGTCGGCTTGGCCAAGGCCGCCCATATCCCTTACCTCTTCGTCCCCAAGCAGGTTCTGGACAAGACGGCGCCGCACCATCAAGGCGTCGTCGCCGTGCTGTCCCCCAAAGCGTTCGATACCCTCGAGTCCGTTCTGGCGGCGGCCGGGCCGGCCCCGTTTCTCGTTTTATTGGACGAGATCGAGGATCCCCAGAACCTTGGGGCGATCCTGCGCAGCGCCGAAGGCGCCGGAGTTCACGGTATTCTTCTGCCCGAGCGGCGCTCGGCCGGTCTGACCGAGACCGTTTCGGAAGTGTCCTCCGGCGCGCTCGAGCATCTGCGGGTCGCCCGCGTGCCGAACCTGGCCCAGACCATGATCCAATTACGGGAAAAGGGGGTCTGGCTCGTGGGCGCGGAGGGCGAGGGGGACGGCCGTTTCTGGGAATTCGATTACACTCAGCCGGTCGGCATCGTCCTCGGTTCGGAAGGGAAGGGGATCCGCCCGCTGGTGCGGAAGAATTGCGACCGCATCCTGTCCATCCCCATGGGCGGGAAGGTCAATTCCCTCAACGTCGCCTCGGCGGCGTCGGTTTTCTTTTTCGAGGTCCTCCGGCAGCGGCGGATCGCCGCGGGGGGCTGAAGGTTTTTTGATTTAGGGAGGCGCGGCGTGTGGGGAACAATCGTGTTCCTGTTCACTGGAATGGCCGGCGGTTCCCTCTATGCGCGGCCGTCCTGTCCGGCCGAAGGCCCGGCCGGCCTGCTCAGAAGAATCCTCGTCGAGACCCGCGAGCTGGGGGCTCGTCCGGGCGAGGATTTCATCAAGCAGGAATTCTTCATCGGCGGTCCCGATGACGACGACACGAACAAAGACATCAGCATCATAATCCTCATCCAGACGATTGACGGCGCGGAGCGGATGACGATTCAAGCGACGCGGATGGAGCGCGATCGGAGAGATCCCCGGATCAAGACCGCCCGGGAAACGAAATCGATCGTCGGCCGTCGGGACGGTCTATTCTTCAAGATGATCCGTTCGGATTTTGCCGGGGAGGAGCTCGACTCGGTTTGCGCCCAGATTTTGCGGGCCGTCCAGGATAAAAAACGCCTCATCAAGGGGGCCGGTCTCGAAATTCAACAAAACCAGGTGATCCATTGATCGCCTGGCCTCCGCGAGGGCCTTCACGACGGCCCATCTTCTATGTACATTGTATTACGATAATGGCAGGAGATATGCCATGACTACAGCGATATCCGTGAGGCTTCTTAAAGAACTGGCAGACCAATTGGACGGCATTGCCAAGGAAACAGAACGGCCGCGGTCCTTCATTATCCAAAAAGCGCTGGAATCTTATGTCGAAGATTTCGCGGATCTTCAGATCGCTCTCGATCGGCTCCATGATAAAAGCGATCCGCTTGTTTCGGGCAAAGAGTTGAGGAAGTCCCTTGGCCTATAACCTCGTATTTAAGAAATCGGTTCATCGGGATTTGAAAAAGCTGCGCAAAGTGGAAGCGAACCGCATTCTCGACCGGATCGAAGAAGAACTTATCAAGAAGCCGGAGAGTTATTCTGCTTTAAAAAGGACAATTTTCGGGTCTCCGGAAGTTTCGTGTTGGAGATTTTAGGGTCATCTGCGCGTTATTGGGAAGCGAAATAGTCATTCTTAGGATCGCCAATCGGTGTGACGTCTACAAAAGCGAGATTTAACCGCCCTTATCTCCAAATCGTAACGATGACGGCGGCGACGGCCATGAACACAACTTCATAGCCGGCGACGATCAGCCAGAACCCCAGGGGCCTCCGTTCGAAGAGGAAATTCGTGGCCATGGCCATGGCCACCAGGCCGACTCCCGCCAATAGGCCGATCATCAGGCCGTCCGTCGCGGTCGTGGCGCCCAGGCTACGGGATAAGACGGTCAAGGCCAGGCTCGAGACGATGGCCGCGACAAGGGTCAACCCATAAGTCAGGCCCATGGATTTTCCGGAGACCGTTTTAACTTTCTCCGCGGTCCAGCCGGAGTACCGGCCCCAGGCCTTGCCGAAGAGCGGACCGTACCAGACAAAGCCGATGACCATGGATGCGGCGGCCGAGGCCAGGATGGCCCAGAGATAAAAGCCTTCGTGCAGGTTGAATACCATTTATTCTCCTTTTCCGGCTTCAGAATTGATAGGAGTGTAGCCGATCCCCCGAAAAAAACCAATCCCCCAAGGTCGGCTGGAATGGGAGGAGTTATTCTTGCCCTGTTTGATTTATCGCGCGGCGCAGGGGTCGATTATCGCATCCCGGCTCAATTCCTCTAAGGATAGGAGCGATGGGGATGTTGAGGCCCGGCCCCCCGCTCTGATAGAATGAGTGGGCTTCAATCTATGAACAGAGAGAGCCCCATGAGCAAGCCCGAAGATTTCTATGCGCTGGAGAAACCGATCATCCGGCTGAAGGAGCAGATCGACGAGCTCCTTCTGTCCGGCGAGCCCGGCGCAAAAGACAAGATCGCCGAACTGCGCAAGCAGATCGAAGTGGAATGGGCCCCCATCGCCTCCTCCCTCGTACCGTCCCAGATCGTTCAAATCGCCCGCCATCCCAAACGGCCCCAGTCGCTCGACTATATCGGCGCCCTGATGACCGATTTTACCGAGATCCACGGCGATCGCCGCTTTGCCGACGACCAGGCGCTCGTCGCCGGGTTCGCCTTCTACAAGGGCCGGACCGTCGCCGTCGTCGGCCAGCAGAAAGGCCGCACCACCCGCGAGCGGCTGGACCGCAATTTCGGCCAGATGAACCCTGAAGGATACCGCAAGGCCTTGCGGGTCTTCCAGATGGCCGAGAAATTTGGCCATCCCGTCGTGTCCATCATCGACACGCAAGGGGCCGCCCCCGGCATCGGAGCGGAGGAACGCGGGCAGGCCGAAGCCATCGCCTACAACTTGAAGATCATGTCCGTCCTGCGCGTCCCCATCGTCTGCATCGTCATCGGCNNTGGAAGGACCAGTCGGCTGTCCAACAAGCCGCTGAAAACCTGAGACTTCAGGCCCAGGATCTCCTCGGCCTCGGCCTTATCGACAAGATTATTCCCGAACCGGCCGGCGCGGCCCACACCGACTACGAGACGACGTTCCGCAATGTGGACAAGCACCTTCAGCCGGCTTTGAAGAAGCTGGAGGAGATGCCGGTCGAGGCCCTGCTCGAAGCCCGTTACCAGAAATACCGTAAAATGGGGGTCTTCGAGGAAAAATGAGCGCCGTAGGACCGGTCCTTAAAGAATTGACCGCGGTCAAGGGCACCCACGACATCCTGCCGGGCGAGGTCGAAATCTGGCAGAAAGTGGAAGCCGAGGTCGCGCGTCTCTGCGAACTCTATGGCTATAAAGAGCTGCGGGCGCCGATCATCGAGCACACCGAGCTCTTCGAGAAGGGCACGGGCGAGACGACTGACATCGTGACCAAGGAGATGTACACCTTTACGGACAAAGGCGGCCGCTCCATCACCCTCCGCCCCGAATATACGCCGTCCGTGGCCCGGGCCATCGTCGAGCACCGGCTCGACCTGCTGGGGACGCCGATGCGCTACTACTATATCGGCCCGATGTTCCGCTATGACAAGCCCCAGAAGGGCCGCTACCGCCAGTTCCATCAAGTGGATATTGAAGTCTTCGCCGAGAAGGATCCGGCGCTGGACGCTGAGATCGTGGAGATGGCCGATGCGCTTCTGCGTTCACTCGGCGTGGCCGACACCGAGACGCTGGTCAATTCGGTCGGCTGCAAGGCCTGCCGGCCGGCCTTCTCCCGGGCCCTGCGTGAGCACGCCGCCACGGTTGAAGACAGGCTCTGCGCGGATTGCCGGCGCAAGATGGTCGTCAACCCCCTGCGTATTTTCGACTGCAAGGTCGAAAGCTGCCGCGCCCTGGCCCGTGATTTTCCCAAGATCACCGGCTTCCTCTGCGAGGACTGCCGGACCCATTTCGCCGGCTTCCGCCGCACCCTGGACCTCACCGGGGTCCCTTACCGCGTGGACGAGAACCTCGTCCGGGGGCTCGATTATTACACCAAGACGACGTTCGAGATCGTCAACAAGAGCGGCGGCCAGCAGAACGCCATCCTCGGCGGCGGCCGCTATGACGACATGATGAAGGACTTCGGAGGCCCGGACATCTGCGGCATCGGCTTCGCCATGGGGGTGGAGCGCCTGATCGCCCTGCTGTCGATCAAGCTCGCGCCGCGGAAATTCCTGTACGTCGTCCATCACGGCGAGGCGGCCAAGGACAAGGCCATAGGCCTGGCCCGGGCGTTCCGGCGGGCCGGGGTGGAGACGCTCCTCGAGTTCGGCGGCCGCAGCTTCAAGAACCAATTCGCCCGGGCCAACAAGCTCGGCGCGGCCTGGGTCCTGATCGTCGGCGAGGACGAAGCGGCCAAAGGCGTCTATCAGCTCAAAGACATGACCGCCGGCACCCAGATTTCCGGGACGCCGGAGGAGCTTTTGAAAGGGACCAAGTCGTAATAAACGGATAGATTTATTCAAAAGTGAGATTCCCATGACCAATGAACAAATCCCAACCCCGGCAGCCTGGCAGCGCACCCAATACGCCGGCTCCCTGTGCGCCGCCGACGACGGCCGCCAGGTCGTCCTCTGCGGCTGGGTCCACAAGACCCGCGATATGGGCCATCTCGTCTTTATCGACATCCGCGACCGCGAGGGCCTGGCCCAGGTCGTTTTCCGATCCGACCGGCCGGAACTGATGGAAGAAGCCAAAAAACTGCGCAACGAATACGTCGTCGGCGTGCGCGGGCGCGTCCGCCGGCGCGAGGCGGTCAACAAGGACATCCCCACGGGCCAGGTCGAGGTCGAGGCCGAGGCCCTCAAGCTTTTCGCCGCGGCCAAAGTGCCGCCTTTCGTCATCGCCGACCCGCCGCAGGCCTCCGAGGAATTGCGTTTGAAATATCGCTATCTCGACCTGCGCCGCCCCAAGATGCAGCGCCAGATCCGTTTACGTCACGACGCCGCCCTGGCCGCGCGCAATTATATGAACGCCAATGGCTTCCTGGAGATCGAGACGCCCATCCTGGCTAACCCCACGCCCGAAGGCGCCCGCGATTATCTCGTACCCAGCCGGATCTACAAGGGCCGCTTCTATGCTCTGCCGCAGTCGCCTCAGCAATTCAAGCAGACGCTCATGATCTCCGGCTTCGACCGCTACTTCCAGATCGTCCGCTGCTTCCGCGANNGAATTCACCCAGATCGACATCGAGATGAGCTTTATCGACCGGGAGCGGTTTTTCGACCTCAACGAAGGATTGATGGAGGCCGTCTTCGCCGTCACCGGAACGAAGCTGGAGCGCCCCTTTCCCCGGCTCTCCTACGCCGAGGCCATGGAAAAATACGGCTCGGACAAGCCCGACCTGCGCGTGCCCTACGAGATGCGCGATCTCACGGCCATCGGCCGGGAGCTCTCCTCGGACCTGCTCAAGGGCGTCTTTGCGGCGGGCGGCGAGCTCAAGGGCCTGCTCATCCCCGGCGCCGGCAGCTTCTCCCGCGGCCAATTGGACAAACTGGGTGAGAAGGCCAAGTCTCTCGGCGCCAAGGGCTTGATCTGGATCAAAAAGCAGGACGGCTGGAAGGCCGCCCTTAAATTGACCGAGCCTGAATATGAGAAGATCTGGACCGCCCTCGGCGGCGGGCCCAGCGATCTGGCGATTCTCATCGCCGATAAGAAAGCCGTCGCGCTCAAAGCCCTCGGCGAGATCCGGCGGACCTGGCCGGTCGACGAATCCCTGAAGAAAGGCGTCCTCAAATTCGCCTGGGTCACGGATTTCCCTCTCTTCGAGTGGAGCGAAGAGGAGAACCGCTTCGTCTCCATGCACCACCCCTTCACTTCACCCCTCGAGGAGGATGCGCCGTTCCTCGAATCCGATCCGGGCCGCGTCCGGGCCAAGGCCTACGACATGATCCTCAACGGCGTGGAGGTCGGCGGCGGCTCGATCCGTATCCACGAGATGGATCTCCAGCGGCGCATCTTCCAGTCGCTGGGGCTCACGGACGAGGAGACCCAGGCCAAGTTCGGCTATTTTCTGGAGGCCCTGAGCTATGGCGCCCCCCCGCACGGCGGCATCGCCTTCGGTTTTGACCGTCTGGTCATGCTGCTGGCCGGCGAGGAGTCCATTCGCGAAGTCATCCCCTTCCCCAAGACGACCAGCGCGATGGACCTCATGACGAATTCGCCCTCGGACGTCAACGAGCGGCAATTGGCCGAGCTGGGGCTGAAACTACGCTGATCGCGCCGGAGAAGAAGCGATGACCTTCTGGCCCATCGACTGGATCATCATCGGCGTCTACGCCGCCGTCATCATCACGGTCGGCGTCTTCGTCGTCAAGCGGCCGAAGACGAGCGAAGGCTATTTCCTGGCCGGCCGGCGGCTGCGCTGGCCGTTCATCGGGGCCTCCATGCTGGCCTCCAATATCTCGGCCGAACATTTCGTCGGCCTGGCCGGGGGCGGCTACTTGGTCGGCATCGCCATCGGGGCGGCTTACGAGTGGAGCGCCATCTTCTGCATGCTCCCGCTCATCACCGTCTTCCTGGCCTTCTACCTGAAGAACAAGATCTTCACCGTCCCCGAATTCCTGGAGCGGCGTTTCGACGCCGGGGTGCGCCTCCTTCTGTCCTGGATCATGGTCATCTTCTCCATTCTGACCAAGATCTCCATCTCTCTGTGGGCCTCGGCCCTGGTTTTTCAGACCCTTTTCCGCTGGGACCCCGTGACGGTCATCTGGATCGTGGCCGCGGTCACGGCGCTCTACACGATGAAAGGCGGATTGACCACGGTCGTCTACACGGATGCCATCCAGACCGTCGTCCTGCTCTCGGCCGCCTGCGTCCTGACCATCCTCGGCCTGCACGAAGTCGGCGGCGTCGCCGCTCTCCATGCCCGGGTGCCGGCCGATCTATTTAAAGCTTTCAAGCCGATGACCGACCCGAACATCCCTTGGACCGGGGCCATCTTCGGAGTCATGGCCCTGGGCGGGGCTTTCTATTGGTCCATGGACCAGGTGCTCGTCCAGCGGGCCTTTGCCGCCAAAAACCTGAACGAGGGCCGCAAGGGGGCCATCTTCGCCGGGGCCCTCAAGCTCCTCATCCCCTTCGTTCTGGTCGTGCCGGGCCTGATCGCCCGGGCCCTTTGGCCGAACCTGCCCAACGCCGACCAGGCCTACCCGAAGCTGCTGGGGGCGGTCATGCCTCACGGACTGCTGGGCCTGACCGTGGCCGGTATCTCGGCGGCCCTCATGGGCCACATGAGCGCCACGTTCAATTCCATATCCACGATGTTCACCCGGGACCTCTATATGCGCGTCCGGCCGCAGGCCGATCCCAAGCGGCAGATCCTGGTCGGACGGCTGGCTGTCGCCGCCGTGGCCCTGCTGGGCGCCCTCTGGGCCCCGATCATCGGCCGCTTCGGCTCGCTCTGGGACTATCTCCAGCAGGTCTCCTTCGGATTGGTCGTCCCCTTCGCCGGCGTCTTCTTCATCGGCGTGGCCTGGAAGCGGATCACGACGAAAGGCGTGTGGGCCGGGACGATGACCGGTTTTGTCCTGGCCATCGTCCTGATGGGGGATCGGATGTGGACGCATCTCTACGGCCACGCGCCGGTCCTGCCCTTCATGCACACGAAGTATCTCGAGCCGTGGCTGCATGGGGCCATCATCGAGTTCGCCGTCAGCGCCGTGGTGATGATCGCGGTCAGCCTGCGGACGACACCGGAGCCGGCCGAAAAGCTGGCCACGACGACGATCGCCTGGGGCGGTCCGAGGATCGAGCCCCGACTGCCTTTCTGGACCGATTACAAACCCTGGCTGGCCATCGTGCTGACCGCGGCCGTGGCCCTTTACATCGTCTTTTCCATCGGCGTGATATAGATCCGCGGTCGGATTGAGGAGGTTGCCATGCCGAGAATTCGTTTCCTTCCGCTCGCCGTCGTGGCTTTCGCATTCCTATCGGCGGCGTCTTCCGCCCAGACCCTGAAGCCCGGGCCCCAGGTGCTGACGTTTTTTTCCGACGTCGATGATACCGAACAGCCTTACGCGATCTATCTGCCCAAGGATTTCAGCGCCAAAAAGAAATATCCTCTTGTCATAAGCCTCCATGGCGCGGGCTCCAACCACCGGCTGAACCTGCGCCGTGTCTTCGGCCGCAGCAACCAGGGCGAGGAGAACGACGTCGAGGCCAGCCGCTATTTCCCGGCCTGGGACGACGTCGATTTCATCGTCGCCTCGCCGCTGGCCCGCGGCACGATGGGCTACCAAGGAGTCGCCGAAAAGGACGTATACGAAGTTCTGGCCGATGTCAAAAACCGGTTTCCGATCGATGACGACCGGGTCTACCTGACCGGACTGTCCATGGGCGGAGGCGGGACGCTCTGGCTCGGCCTATCCCGGCCCGACCTCTGGGCGGCCATCGCCCCGGTCTGTCCGGCTCCTCCCTCCGATGCGGGGGAGCTGGCCATCAACGCCCTGAACATTCCCGTCCATTTCTTTCAGGGCGGGGACGACCCTGTCGTCAAACCCGAAGGCACGCGCGAATGGGTCGGCAAGCTCAAGGAGTTCGGAACGACGGTCGAGTACACCGAGTATCCCGGCGTAAAGCACAATAGCTGGGAAGACGCCTATAAAGACGGGGCCATTTTCAAATGGTTCTCCAAGTTCCGCCGCAAGCGCTTTCCCGACCGCGTCCGTTTCGCCACCAGCCGCTATAAATACGACCGCGCCTATTGGATCACCGTCGACCGCCTGACGCCCGGCACATTGGCGGCCATCGACGCCGAGTTCAACGCGCCCAATGCCCTGGTGGTCACGACTTCGGGGCTGGGCGCGTTCACCCTGGAATTGAAGAACCATCCCAAGCTCAAGGCCGGGCGTCCGTTCACCGTCCAGGTCGACGGCGCATCCTTCAACAACGGGACGGCGGCCGAGACAATGTCATTCTTCAAACGCAACGGCGTCTGGACGGCCGGCAAAGTGGAGCCGGTGCCCGGGGCCAAAAACAAGGGGCTGGAAGGTCCGCTCGGCGAGGCCCTGGCCGGGCGGCATATTTATGTTTACGGCACGGCCGATAATCCTTCGCGCGAAGAGATGCAAGCGCGGCGGGAGCTGGCGGCCAAGGCGGCTGATTGGTCGTCCGGCCGCGGCCGCTTGATGGTCTTCCCGCGCGCCGTGGCCGACAAAGACGTCCGGCCGAGCGATTTGGAAAGCTCCAACCTTATTCTTTTTGGAACGAAAGAAACCAATCTTCTTATCGCCCGCTTGGCCGACCGCCTCCCCCTCGAGCTCAAGACGCCGGCCGAGGGATTTGGGCTGGTCTATATCTTTCCCATCGACGGCCATTACGCCGTCATCGCTTCGGGCCTGCCCTGGTGGACGCCTCCGCCTGCTCCGCCGGCCGGAACGGCCGTTGCCGTCTCAACCCCGGGGACGGCCCCCGCCGCGCCGCCCGTCCGCCGCCTGAATTTCGCCTCGGGCGCGGCCCTAGCTCTCAACAATTTCGGGGATTATCTTTTATTCAAGGATTCCCCGGCGACGCCGGTCGCCGAAGGCCGCTTTGATGCGGATTGGCAGCTGCCCGCGACCGACGCCGAAAAGCTGACGGCCTCCGGGGTCGTTGTGATCAAGCCTGGGGCCGTGAAATAACAGGGTCGAAAAATTAGCGAAGAGCGATTTCTTGGGCCGTTCCGACCGCTGACGCGGCTTTGACGATCGGGCTTCGGTGCGCACGTCTTTCGTCCCGATAGGCGCGGGCGATGCGGTCCAATTCTTCTTCAACCGAAACCGCCGGCCGGAATCCCAGCTCCTTCCGGATTTTAGCGTCGTCGAAGATCCAGTAATTTTCGCGGGCGCTGCGGACGTCATGCACGGTCAGGCGCGGCGCGGCGCGCCGGACGCCGGCCCAGGCCTCCATCAACGCGGCCGACGCGATGAGGGCCGGCGTCCGCAGACGGACGACCGGTCCTGAAGCAAGAACGCGGACAAGCGGGGCCACGATGTCCTCCCAGCGATAAGCGGCGCCGTCGCTGACGTTATAGATTTCGCCGCGGCCGGGACTCCGTTCGGCGGCCAGCAGCAGGGCCCGGGCGGCGTCTACGGCGGTGCAAAGGCTGGTTTGCCGGTCTCGGTTTCCCGGAATCGGCACGATCCGCCGGGCGATCAGCGCCAGCGTGGTCTCCATCTGGCGCTGTCCCATGCCGATGAGGTTGGGCAGCCGGAGAATGACGGATGGAAGCGCGGAGCTCAGGGATTGGAGAATCTGTTCGGCCTTGCGCTTGCTTCGCCCATACGCGGATACCGGCCGGCAGGGTTCGGCCTCGGTTTTGGGCCGTCCGGGCCGCGACGGGCCGGACGCCGAAATGCTCGAAGCATATACGAAAAGGGGTGGGCTGGACGGGGTCCGCAGGCAGGCTTCGGCCAGCGCGCGTGTGGCCCCGGCATTCCCGCGTTCGAGGATTTCCTCATCCTGATCGTCGACCGCGGCCCCCAGATGATAGACGCGCGTGACGTCCGCAAGAGCCCGCGACAACGAAGCCGGGTCGTCGTAATCGCCCGCCACCGGGATGACCGGCCGTCCCGCAAGGCTCTTTCGATCAGTCTCTCTGCGGACGAGGACGGCGACTTCGCGGGTTCCGTCGGCCAGAAGGTCGAGAAGATGGTGGCCCAAAAATCCCGTTCCGCCCGTCACCAGGACCCGTCCGGGCGCCGCCGCGGCCGCCATCAGAGGATGCCCCTCTCCCGGTACCATTCGGCCGTCCGCCGGAGTCCCTCCCCAAGGGGGACCTCCGTTGCGAATCCGAGCTCGCGTCGAGCCTTTGTCGTGTCGGCGACCCAATACGGGAATTTGATATAACCCTTCATATCCTGCTTCTGGATATAGGCCGGACGCCCGAGCAGTCGGCAGANNAGGACTGGATGAAGCCCATGATCCGTTCCGAAGGATAGGGCTCGGATTCGCCCAAATGATAGATTTCCCCGGCGGCTGCGGACGTGCTTTCCGCGGCCAGGAGAATTCCCCGGACCACGTCTTCGATATAGGCGACGGTCGAGAGCCTGTCGCCGAGATCAAGGTAGAAGCCTTTTCGGATCTGTCGGAAATAAGAAAAAAGCCCGCCTTCGCTGCCCGGGCCGTAGACGAGGGGCAACCGGACGATGGTGACCGGCATCCGTCCGGCCAGCGTCTGCAGAAAAAGCTCCGCCATCAGCTTGCTCCGGCCGTAGTCGCTGACCGGCCGGCCCGCGCCGTCTTCGCGGCAGCCGCGGCGGTCGATCGCGGGACCGGCCGCCGCCAGGCTCGAGGCCAGCAGGAAGCGCCGGGGCGGCTCATGGACCAGGGCTTCTTCGGCCAGGTTCCGGGTGCCTTCGTAATTCACCTGGTAAAAGGCCTCAGCGCGCATGGACGAGAGGACCCCGGCCAGGTGATAGATCCCGGTGAACGGCCAGGGCAATTCCCGCAAGGAAGACCGCTCCGTGATGTCGGCTCGCAGCCAGATGATTCCCGAATCCGCGTCTTGCGGCCGGCGGTCGGCCGGCCCCAGGAGTCCGTAAACCGAGGCCCCCCTTCGCCTCAACGCTTCGGTCAGGTGCCGTCCGATGAATCCTGCCGCCCCCGTGCAGAGGATTTTTTCTTGGGTTTCCATTTCGCCCTCCGCACCCATGATCGCCGAACGAAGGGGGCGAATTGTCAGGATTATGTCAATTATCGGTTAAAAAAAGCCCGCTCCCACACTCGTACATGTTTTTAGGCATGTATGAATGTGGGAGCGGGCGGGGATCTCGAACGCGCTTCGGTACGCGGCTACTTCACCTCGAGGACGGCGGCATTGAGGACTTTCTTGGTGTCCTTCACCTGGGCGAAGACGACGATCCGCAGTCCCTTCCGGTCGATCTTGGCGTGACGCTCCGGGAACTTGAAGCCCTGGAACCGGGTGTTGGTCTTCTCGAAATTCGTCAGGTATTCGTCGGCCGCTTTTTCGGAGGCGGTCAGATCGAAGGAAACCGATTGGATCCCCGCCGCAAGGACGGCCAGGTCGCGGACGACCATTTTATGGAAGACGATGCCGTTGCTGCCCGCGTATTTCTCCACGGTTTGGGCCAGGACGACATTGATCTCGGCGCCGGGGACGGTCTTGTCCAAAAGGCATTCGACTTTGATCACGTCGCCCGTCCGGACGGCCTTAGCCTTGAAGACCAGGGCGGGTACTGCGGCGATGCGGGGATCGATTTCGGCTTTATAGGCCTTGAACTTGCCTCCGGCCATGCCCCGGCTGCCGCCTCCGCCCAGCTTGGCCTCGCCGTCGAAAAAGGTCGAGGGCGTGCTGTTGACGCCGTAATATTCCTGGCGTTTCTGGGTGGCCGCGTTGATGATCGGATCGGGCCGTGGAATCGGCAGATGATATTCGAGGACAGCCAGGTATTTATTCGGGTAGGCCTCGATGAGGCCGTCGAAGCCGAGATCGGCGCCGACGCAGGGCGGGCATTCCGAACCGGTGAAGACCTCGGCCAGGACAGCTTTGCCTTTCCAATCCGCCGGCGCTTTGTAGGCTTCCGGATGATAGGGCAATTCCCGGAGCTTGGCTTCCAGGACGGCCTCGAAGCCGTCGGCCTTGCCGTTGAGCTTCGTGTAGAGCGCCTTGGCCTTGGCCGCCGCATCGCTGTATTTTTCCGCTGCGGCACTCAGGTAGGCTTCAAAAGCCTCCTTGGCCTTGTTCGTTTTCTCGCAGACGCCTCCCAGCGTGTAGGAATAGGCCCCGTCGGGAGAGCCGCCGGCCTTGATATAAGCGTCTAGGGAGATCTGGGCCTTGGCCGCGTCGCCGGCCCCGAGCTGGGCCCCGGCGACGAGGAGCTGGAAACCGTTCAGAAAATAAGCCTTGAAATCGCTTTTCTGTTCGGCGGGGACGCCCTGGTAGGTGTCCGTCTCCTCGGCCGCCTTGACCGCCGCGTCCCGGTATTTGAGGACGGCGGCCACGACCTTGGCCGCGTCGAACGTTTTGATCTTGGGATGGCCGAGGAGCTGGTCGGCGGCCGTGAACGGATTCTGCAGGCGGTCGGGACCTTTGGCCTTGGCCAGCATGTCCTTTTGCAGGGCCAGGATGGCATCCAGGGAAACAGCCAGCTCGATCTTCGCGCCGAGAATGTTCTGCTCGATCATGGCCAGGTACTGGCTGGCCGGGAAGGCGGCTTTGATCCGTTCAAATTCCTTGAGCCGGGCGGCCGGGTCCTCGATGCGGAAAGCCGCGGTGAGGTCCTTGACCTCGGGGGGCTGCTGGCGGGGCGCATTCTGTGCCGAAACGGCGATCGTCAAGCCCAGGATCAGAACGAGGGCGCATCCGCAGATACGTCGTAATGTTTTCGTAGGCATCCTCTATCTCCTATTATTTGAGGCGTCGGTCATTTTACGTCGGCAACGATGGCGTTGAGGACCTTCTTGGTACTCTTTTCCTGGGCGAAAACCACGACTCGCAGGCCCTGGCGGGCGATCTTGGCATGGCGCTCGGGAAATTTAAAGCCCTGAAACCGGGTGTTGGTGTTTTCGAATTCGGTCAGATACTGGTCGGTTATCTGCTCCGACTTGGCCAGATCGAAGCTGGCCACGCGGGCTCCGGCCGGAAAGATGGCGACATCGCGGACGACCATTTTATGGAAAGAAAGCCCATTCGAGCCTTTGTACTTCTCCTCCTCCTGGACGAGAGCGACGTAGATCTCGATGGCCGGTCCCGGGGCATCGAAGGCGCAGTCGACTTTGACCGTATCCCCCTTGTAAACGGCCAGAGCTTTAAGGACAAAGGCGGGTACGGCGTTGATCCGGGCGTCGATTTCGGACTTGTATTGCTTGAACTTGCTCTCGGACGAGCCCCGGCTGCCGCCGCCGACCAGCTTCTTATCTCCGTCGATGAAAACCGTCGGCGTGCTGTTGACCGCGTAATACTCCTGCCGCATTTGAGTGGCCGGGTTCATCAGGGGATCGGGGCGGGGAATGGGCAGGTGGTATTCGAGGACGGCCAGGGTTTTGACCGGGTAGGCCTCGAGGAGTCCGTCGAATCCGAGATCGGCGCCGACGCAGGGGGGACATTCCGAACCGGTGAAGATTTCGGCCAGAACGGTCTTGCCTTTCCAGTCGGCGGCCGGTTTGAAAGGCTCGGCGTGGTAGGGCAGTGTTCTGAGCTTGGCCTCGAGAGCGGCTTCGAATCCGCCTTCCTTGTCGTTGATTTTGCCGTAGAGGGCCTTGGCTTTGATCGTGGAGTCCTCGTAGTTTTCCACCGCCGCGGCAAGGTAGGCGTCATAGGCTTCGGGAAGCTTGCCCAGCAGGGCCAGGGAGGCGCCCTTGGTGTACCAATAAAGGGCGTCGGGCGCGCCGCCGTCTTTGAGGTAGGCGTCCAGTGCGGCCGAGGCTTTGGCCTCGTCGCCGGCGTTGAGATAGGCCTGGGCGACACGGATGCCGAACATATTCCGGACGAATGCCTTGAAGTCGCTGCGCTGCTCTTCGGGGACGCCCTGGAAGGCGGCCGGATCGGCGGCGGTCTTGAGCGAAAGTTCGCGGTATTGCAGGACCGCGGCCAGGACCTTGCTTTTGTCGAATGCGGCGATCTTGGGGTGGGTCAGGATCTGGGCCGAGGCCATCAGGGGTCCCTGCAGGCGGGCCGGGCCCTGGCTTTTAGCCAAAAAGTCCTTCTGTAAAACCAGGATGGCCTCAAGCGTATCGGCCAGCTCGACCTTGCTGGTATGGATATACATATCGATCGTGGCCATCATCACCGAGGCGGGGTAGGCGGCTTTGATCCGCTCGAATTCCTTGAGCCGGACGGCGGCGTCCTGGATCCGGGTCGCAGCCGCGAATTCCTTGTATTCGGGGGGCTGCTGGCGCTGGGCGTGAATTCCGGCAGTCAGGGCCAGAATCAAGACCAGGCCGAGGGCGGCCCAGCGGAGGGGCATTGTCTTGCGCATGGCGGGTCTCCTTCTCGAAACACCTATTTTATCAGAATTATCGGGTTTGGACACGCGGGAATTGAAAAACCCCCAACCCGGAATGAAAAACCTGCCCTGTCGAAGCGAGGGAGGACTGAAAAGCCTGCCGATTCNNGCTCGATCCCGCGGCCGCTTATAGGGAATCCATCATGGCCGAGATCTGTTATGCTCTCGGCGTTTCGCGCCGCGGATTGGTGCGCCGGATGTTGACGCCTTTGCTCCGGCGTCCCATCCGCCGCTTGGCCGCCATCGCCGCGAAGGCGGACGCCGAAATCGACT
>PMCY01000096.1:19095-24296 GCA_003154255.1 Candidatus Aminicenantota bacterium
AAAGCCCTGCGGGATTGCATCGATCATCTCAAGACCGGCGGGGCCATCCTGATTTTCGCCAACGGCGACGTCGAACCCGACCCGGAATCCAACCGGGAGGCCGGACTCCCATTCCGTGATTGGTCGCGCAGCGTCGGGATCATGCTGCGGGAAGCCCCGGAAGCGTGGCTGCAGGCGGCGGTCATCAGCGGCGTGCTTTTGCCCAAGTTCGTCAGGCATCCGCTCGTTCGGATCCGGAAAAACGAAGTCCGGCGCCAGAAGTTGGCCGAAGTCCTGCAGATCCTCCGCCAGTTGATCTCTCCTCGGGCTGTCCGGTTGAATCCCCACCTATCTTTTAACAAGCCGGTCAAAGCACGCGATTTGGATCAAAACGCCTTGATGCCGGCAGTGATCGGAATGGCCCGCCGGCTCCTGGAAGAACATTTGGATTGGATCAGATCGACGTCGGCATCTATAGAAAATGCGGCGGGCCGTCCTGAACCGTGACGGCCGCCGTTTAACCCGCCGGAGAAGGGCTTGGCCCTTGTCGTGAAACTCCCAAAAAAAGGGGGCGGCCGAAGCCGCCCCCGGGAGAATCATGCGGGCGTTCGCGATCGTCCGCGGCTACTTGATCTCCAGGCCCGTCAGCGGGTCGATAAGGTTAACCATGTGAACCTTGCCCAGCTTGTCCAGCGGGCCGGGCCACTTCTCGCCGCCCTTGTTGCTGGGCTCGAAGTCGCCGACGATCATGATGACCGCCTGGCCGGGCTGGATGTACTTCTGGGCGACCTCCAAGACTTTGGCCTTGGTCACGGCCTTGATCTTGTCGCGGAACGTTTTGTAGTAATCCATCGGCTTGCCCTGCATCTCCAGGTTGGCGAAGGCCGCCATCGTCGCTTGGGGCATCTCAAACTGGCTGGGGAAGCTGTCGATGAAGTAGTTGATGGCCGTGTCCATCTCGGCGTCGGCGACCGGCTCCTTGCGTATGCGGTCGAACTCGGCCAGGATGAGGGAAATGGCGTAACCGACCGTGGCCGACTTGGTCTGGACGTAGCCGGAGAACGTCCCGGGGAAGCCCCAGCGGGTCGTGAAACGGCTGCCCTGGTTGTAGGACAGTCCTTCGTTGGAGCGTACTTTGGTGGTGATGCGGGAGGTGAAGCTGCCGCCGCCGAGGATGAAATTCATGACTTGGACGGCCGGGTAGTCGGGATTGGTGTCTTCGAGGCCGAGATGGCCGAGGCTGATGTAGCCCTGGTTGATGGCTTTCTGGACGAAATAGACGCCGGGCTCGGGGTTGGGAAAGGATTTGGAGAACGCGGGGAACTTGACGTCGTGATTGGCCCAGGCGCCCGCGATTTTATTGATCTTGGCCGTCAGGTCGGCCTTGGCGAAATCGCCGGAGGCGGTCAGGATGACGTTTTTGGGAACGAAATACCGGGTCTGGACGGCCTTGAGATCGGCCGGGGTGACGCCCTCGTACGTCTTCTTCATCGGCTGCCAGGTCAGCGGGCCGTCGCCATAGAGGACTTTCTCATACTCGCGGCTCAGCACCGCGTCGGGGGAATCGTTGGCCTGGCGGAGCTGTTCGATCGCCCGGGCCTTGGCCAGGGCGAAGGGGCCTTCCCGGAATTCCGGGTTCATCAGCACGTCGAAGAACATCGCCAGCCCTTCATCCAAGTCTTTGCTCATGACGGACAGGGTCAGGGTCGAAGTCCGTTCGCCGACGTTGAAAGCCAGGGAGCCGCCCAGAAAATCGATGCGCTCCTCGATGGCCGTCCCGTCCTTGGTTTTCGTGCCGCCCCGGATCAGCGTACTGCTGAGGAGCGATTCCAAGCCCTGCTTGTCCTTGGGGACGTACAGGCCGCCGAAATTGACCAGGGCCGAGATATTGACGATGGGCAGGTTCCGGTCCTCCTGGATATAGGCGCGCAGGCCACCGGCCAAAACCGAGCGGAAGGCCTTGGGATCGGGCGGTTCATATTTGAGGACGGGGAATTTCAGATCGGCCGGCTTCTGGACCTGGGCCAGGCCGGAGGCCAGGACGAGAACACCGACGGCAAAAATCAGGCAAAGCATTTTCTTCATCGTCGTTTTCCTTCCTTAGCGGCCCATTTTCCGCTTGTAGACGGCGGTCAGGCTGTTGTCCTTGACGAAGTACTTGGCGGCGACGCGCTTGATGTCGTCGTTGCTGACCTTTTTGAGATCCTCGAGGTCGGACAAGATTGATTTCCAGCCTCGATGGAGCTCGGCCCGCCCGACGCTGCCGGCTAATCCGGAGGTCGAGCCCAGACTGCGGATGAAATTGGCCTCGTTGCGGTTCTTGGCTTTCTGGATCTCGTCCGCGGTCACGCCGTCCTTTTTAATTTTCTCGATCTCGGCCCAGATTTCCTTTTCCAGGTCTTCGGGGGTGACTCCCTTATCCAAACGCGGTGAAGCGCTGAACTGGAAGGCGCCGACGTACCACTGAGCCCGGCTGGACGCCGAGGCGTTGACGGCCAATTGCTTCTCCTGGACCAGGATCTTGTTCAATCGGCCGGTTCCGCCGCTGCCGCCGCGGCCCCCGCGCATCCCGCCGCCGCCGGAGCCGAGGATGCTGGCCAGGATGGAGAGGGGCGCCGCGTCGGGCTGGCCGGCCCACGGCGCATGGAACATGATCTGGAGGCCGGTGGGCCCCGGGCCCTCGCCGTTCATCCGTTTTTCTCCGTACTGGGGAGGTTCATAGGTCCGGATGGGCTCGATGTCGGGGCCTTTGGGGACGCGCCCGAAATACTTCTCGGCCAGGGCCAGGATCTGCGCGGGATCGAAATCGCCGACATAGATGGCCACGGCGTTGTTGGGGACATAGTATTTGTTGTGGAACTCGATCAGGTCGGCCTTGGTCATCTTTTTGAGGTCGTCCATCCAGCCGACGACTTCCCAATGGTAAGGCGAAGCGGCATAGAACGCCGCGCTGACCTGCTCGTTGAAGAAGAAGCCGGGGCCGTTTTCGCTGAGGCGGCGCTCTTCCATGATGACGTCTTTCTCCGAGTAGAACTCCCGGAAATAAGCGGCCATCATGCGGTCGGATTCCAGGAGCATCTGCAGCTCAACCTTGTTGGTCGGCAGGGTCACGTAATAGCCCGTGTTTTCGTTGCCCGTGGAAGCGTTGAGGCCCGTTCCGCCGTTTTTCATATAAAGGCCCCAGAGGTCGTCTTTGATGACGTACTGTTTCTCCGAGGCGATCAGCTCGTCGGCCTTTTTCTGCAGGGCGGCCAGCTTGGCCTTGTCCCCGCCGTCGGCCTTCCAATACTTTTCCCGGTAGATCTGGTCCATGACCTCGTCGATCTGCCGGTCGATGGCCGTATCCTTGTCGTAGTCGGTCACGCCCATCATTCTGGTGCCCTTGAACATCATGTGTTCGTGGACGTGGGCGATGCCGGTGATGCCGGGCTTCTCGTTGATCGACCCGACTTTGAAGTAGATGTGGCAGACGACGCGGGGCACGCCCGGCTTAGGGATCATCAGGATCTTCATGCCATTGGCCAGGGTGTGTTCCTTGACGTCCAGGGTGATCGCGCCGGCCGAAGCAAAGGCGGCCAGGACGAGCACCGCGAGGGATAGGGTCAGGGTGCGCTTCATGCGGTTCCTCCTCCTCCACGAATGATGGGAATAATCGGGGTTCGCTCCCCATTCTATCAGAATCAGGGCAAACTCCTCCCGCTTTTTGGACGCTGGACGGAGGCCGGTTCTTCCCGAAATCCTCGTTTCGAGGTACTAACCATTTATGGCCGTGCGATGCTTCGTCGCCCTACGCAGCTTCTGATAGGGTGTGGTATTCTATCCGGTACCGGATACCGGATTGTACTCGTTTGGAGGTGGTTCATGTCCGCTAAAAAAGTTCTTATCATCGGCGGCGGCATCGCCGGCCTGTGCACCGGAGTCTATCTCCGGAAAAGCGGATTCGACGTGGAGATCCTGGAAAAACACACTCTGGCCGGCGGCCTGGCTACGGCCTGGAAGCGGCAGGGCTACACTTTCGAGAATTGCGTCCATTGGCTGGTCGGCTCCAAACCGGACGGCGACCTCAATGCCATGTGGCGGGAAGTCTTTGACATCGACAAGCTAAGCTTTCACGAGGACGAGGCCTTTCAGCGGGTCGAAGCGGACGGGAAAACCCTTATTATTTACAAGGACGTCGAACGCCTGGAGCGGGAGCTGCTGGAAAAAGCCCCCCAGGACGGGACGGCGATCAGGGATATGACGTCGACCATCCGCAAGTTCTCGAAGATGCGGATGCCCGGCCCGGAAGGCGGGCTCAGCCTGATCCGCGCGGCCTTCTCCATGATCCCCATGATGCCGGCTTACAACCGGGTGAAAAAGCTGACCATGGCCGACTACGGCCGCCGCTTTACCGACCCTCTCCTGAGCCGGTTCTTCAGCAGCGGGTTGAACGACATGTCGGCCATGGCCATCCTGATGTCGCTGGCCTGGATGAACAATAAAAACGCCGGCTATCCGATCGGCGGATCGTTGGCTTTCATCAAACTCATCGAAGAAAATTTCCGGGCCCTGGGCGGGAGCATCCGGTTCAAGGCGACGGTCAAGACGATCTCGGTCGAGAACGGCCGGGCCGCCGGGGTCCTGCTCGAGGACGGGGAGCGCATCGCCGCCGACGCGGTCGTCTCGGCGGCCGACGGGTACGCCACGATCTTCAAGATGCTGGAAGGGAAGTACGTCAGCCCCAAGCTCCGGACTATCTATGATTCGTACGTCCTCTTTCCGTCGTATGTCCAGGTCTCCCTGGGCGTGGCCGATTCTTTCGAGGGCCAGCCGGGCTTTGTCGATCTGGGCCTGCCCGCGCCCCTAATGATCGATCCCTCCACGAGTACCAACGACCTCTCCCTCCGGATTTTCAACTTCGATCCCACGTTCGCCCCGGCGGGGAAGACGGCCGTGGTGGCCTTCCTAGGCACTTATGATTACGCTTATTGGGAGAACCTCCGCGTGTCCTTGCCGGACCGTTACGCCGCCGAAAAGAAGCGCTTGGCCGACGCCGTCATCGCGGTTCTGGAATCGCGTTTTCCCGCCGCCCGCGGCAAGGTGGAAGTCGTCGACGTGGCCACGCCGGCGACCGTCATCCGCTACACCGGCAATTGGAAGGGCAGCATGGAAGGCTGGCTGGTCACGCCGAAATCCGGCATCCGCTCGCTTCCGGATACCCTGCCCGGCCTGAAGAATTTCAT
>PMCY01000313.1:0-629 GCA_003154255.1 Candidatus Aminicenantota bacterium
CGCCGTTCTCGGCGCCGTCCTGCTCACGGCCTTCGCCCTGCAAGCTGCGTTATCGTCGCCCGCCGGACGGACGGGAAAATTCAGTCCGGCTTTGGAACGGATCCTGGCCGCCCCGGCCGCCGCGGTCACGACAATAAAAGCCTGGGTTTATTTCAGGGACAAGGGATCGGATGATCCGGCCGTCCTCAAGCGGTTGGCCGTGGATGCGCGCGGATCGCTGAGCGCGCGGGCCATCCAGCGCCGAGCCAAAGTGCGCGGTTCCGCCGACCCCGTCGACTTCGAAGATCTGCCCGTGTTCGCCGCCTATATCGACGCGGTCCGGCCGTTCATCACGAACATGCGCACGGAATCGCGTTGGCTCAACGCCGTCAGCGTCGAGGCTGCGCCGGAGGCTCTGCCGCGGATCGCCGCCCTGGATAGCGTCCGCGCCGTCGACATCGTTCGCGGATTCAAGCGCAGTGAGCCGATTGATGCGCTCGACGCCGGCCCGGCATCCCCCGCCGTCTCCCTACCGCCGAGTGTTCTCCCACCTCTCAAGACCATCTATGGGCCGTCCTATCGCCAGATCGAGCAGATCCGTGTTCGCGGCCTCCACGAAATGGGCCTGACCGGCCGCGGCGTCCTCGTCT
>PMCY01000313.1:724-3118 GCA_003154255.1 Candidatus Aminicenantota bacterium
GGGCCGCCGGCATCGAGTGGGCCGAGGGCCACGGCGCCGACGTCGTCTCGTCTTCGCTGGGGTACACGGATTGGTACCAATTCAAGGACATGGACGGGAAGACGGCCGTGACGACCAAGGCCGCCAACCGGGCCACCGCCCTCGGCGTCGTGGTCGTCAACGCCGCAGGCAACGAGAGGCGCAACGCCTGGGCCCATATCATCGCCCCGGCCGACGGCTTCGACGTAATCGCCGTCGGCGCCGTGGACGCCAACGGCAACCTGGCCTCGTTCAGCTCACCCGGTCCGACCGCGGACGGCCGCATCAAGCCCGAGGTCTGCGCCATGGGCGTCCGGACGATCGTCGCCGCCAGCGGCGCGACAACGGGCGACGCCTATTACCAATGGGGCAGCGGGACATCCTATGCCACACCGCTCGTGGCCGGTGTCGTGGCCCTTCTCCTCGAGGCGCACCCGGCGTGGACGGTGGCCCAGGTACGGGACGCCCTCATGTCGACCGCATCCCGCGCAGCTTCGCCCGGCAACGACTACGGCTGGGGCGTCGTCAACGCCGCTGCCGCCGTTAAAAAATAAGGCCGCGTTATCGACACGCGCTCTGTGAAGCCCCCCCTCAAACCGGCTGGACCAGGTTGATGAGGTTGCCGCAGGTGTCGTCGAAGAGGACGCTCCAGATCGGGCCTGATTGCATGGGCTCGCCGCGGAATATGACCCCGCGTTTCTTGAGCCGTTTGTATTCCTTCTGGATGTCGCTCGAAATGAAAGCGGTTTGCGGGATTCCGGCCTCGTAAAGAGCTTTTTGATACGTTTTTGCCGGACCAAATCCCANNACTCCCCCATCGGAATATCCGCCATTTTCTTGAATCCCAAAACTTTCGTGTAGAACTTGAGGGCTTTTTCCTGGTCATCGACCATCACGCTGACGAATTTAATCTGCATTTGAACCTCCTATTTTCTAATTGATTATCGTTGGCAGCGGGGCAGTTTGTCATTGCGGCCGTGATATGCGACGCAGGGGTGGCAATCGCTATGGATCGTGCAATCCTTGGGGCAGGGGCACTCGGCGAACCCGTGCTCCTGCGGCGTGGCCGGCGTCCCGGCGGGGACGAGATCAAGATGAGCCGAGGCGATCGATAGTTTCTTGTCGGCCTTGACTGATCTTTCGCAATCTCCGGACATGGTTCCACCGGATTTTGGCCTAGAATAAAACGCGGATCAAGCGAAATCAATTCTCGACATACGCCGGAAAATTCCGGGGAACCGCTCCCTGTTCGAGAAATCGGGTCGGGCGCGGTTTTCCCCCTTTCCTCGGCTTGACTTTAATTCCCAAGTCGATATGATGATTTCCATTCACCCCTTATCCGTATTGGAGGAAAAATGAGAAAACGCCTACTCACCATCGTTATTCTTTCGGCCGTCGCCGTCGCCTTCCTGAGCGTCGGCCTGCGGGCCCAGAATGTCGTCACCGGCACGTGGAAAACGATCGCCGACGAAGGCAAGGACAAGGGCAAGGCCGATTCCTATCTCGAAATCTTCGAAAAGGACGGCGCTTACTTCGCCCGCATCTCCAAGCTGCTGATCGACCCCCCGGACAAAGTCTGCGACAAGTGCAAGGGCGACCTCAATAACAAACCGCTCATCGGCTTGGTCATCATGTCCGACATGAAGAAGACCGGCGATTTCGACAAGGATTTCGGCGACGAATACGCCGGCGGCGAGATCATGGACCCCAACAACGGCAAATCGTACCGCTGCAAGATCTGGGTCAAGGGCGACCTGATGACGGTCCGCGGCTATGTGGCCATGTTCCACCGCACCCAGAACTGGTACCGCGTCACCGACTGACGTTTTTCATCGCCCGCGGAGCGAGCGGCCGGGCGGGGACGTCCAACGAGCATCGGCCGCCCGGTCGAACTCGACCACGATTTTTTCCACCCGCTGACGCTCCTCTCCGGAACGGCAGCCTATTCGTTTTAATCAAAACGGATATAAATCAAGGCTGGGTTCTCATTTAGGCCGAACTTCAGATCGCGGAATTGGGGATATCGGTCCTGAACCGCTTTGAATTTCTTTTCATCTTCAATCACGAAAACCATGCCGTTTTGATAGGCGCCGGCCAAATAATCAAATCGAAGCGCGGACGATTTCTGTTCGCGGGAACCGATGAGTTCCAAATAGGGGAATACCGCGATCGATTTGTCAGCGGGATCGACAACCCATAAATTGATTTCGCTCTCGTCTCTTTTAGTTTCAATTAAATAGATCTTCGATTCCGAGGCATAAATGGATTCAAAGCGCCTGATATTCTTTTTTATGGTTGTCCGATCATCTTCATCCAACTCAGGTTTTTTCCAGGCTGCGGCAAACTTTCTATTTTCATCGGAAAATGTCCAGCGGG
>PMCY01000313.1:3196-4161 GCA_003154255.1 Candidatus Aminicenantota bacterium
CGTAGATTTCGTTGTTCAAATATTCCAGGTCGCCGCCTAGAAATTCGGTTTTTGTTTCTTTTTCCAGCTTTCCTTGACCGTCATAGAGGATAATTTTCGAGTCGGACAACACGAATACGCGGCCCCGTGAATCGACGGCAAATCCAGATAAATAATCATACTCGCCCGGGCCTTGCCCGAGTTTCCCATATTTCGACAAGAACTTGCCTTGGCTATCAAACCGAAAGATCGCTTTTTGGGAAAAGTAATCTCCAATATAGAAATCGCCGTCACGGGAAAATACGATTTTGTCGACAGCAGCTATTAAGGAACTTTCCGAAGTCTCCGGAATTATAATTTTCTCGATCTTCCCGACACGGAAGAAATAGTCGATGCCCCTTTTTATTTTAGGAAAAGCGCTTATATCGGCAGAATCTCGATTTTGATCTTTCGCGCAAGACGCAAAAACGGCGATGAGCAGCGTCATCGCAACGAGGATTTCTTTATTGCGCATGAATGCTCGTTTCCTCAACATGGGGCTTGGCACATTAATAATGGCAAAGAAACCTCCGTGTTTCATCTCCCCCGGGGCGAACGGCCGGGCCGAAGCGTCCAACGGGCATCGGCCGCCCGGTCGAACTCGACCAGTATTTTTTCCACCCTCTGGCGCTCCCGTTCTAGGCCTTCGGCATCCAAGCCGCGAGGAATTTCGATCGGCTCCCCATAAACCACGGCCGCCCGGGTGAACGGGTGCGGGACTTCGAAGCGGTCCCAGCTGCAAAACACTTTCTTGCGGGCCGCGGCGAAAGTGTAAGGCACAAGAAGCGCGCCCGTCTCGGCGGCCAGCTTGATGCTTCCCATCTTGAGCACCCGGTCCGGCCCTTTGGGACCGTCGGCAACGATCAGGACTTCGCCGCCCGCCTCGAGCTCCCGCTTCAAATAAATCCAGGCCCGCTTCATCATGTGCGAGCCCGAGCCGCGGATGA
>PMCY01000097.1 GCA_003154255.1 Candidatus Aminicenantota bacterium
GCCGGCGGGCCAGGTCGAGCAGGATACCGGTGGCCGCGCCCACATCGAACAGCCGGCCCCGGCCCGGCCGCAGCTTTTCCAGCCCGTCGAGCAGGGATCGAAAATTCCGGGAGCGGCCGTCTCTCTCCGCGTCGTAGAGCGGGTCTTCGACTTGCCGGTAAAGGGAGAAAATGAACTCCGGCTTGGGCGCCGGGTCGGCGAAGAGGTGCCCGCAATCCAGGCACAGGGAAAGGTCCCAGATCTTGCCGTAACCGCTGTCGGTGATCTTGATCTGATCCGCGTTGAGCCCGGCGTAATCGAACGTGCCTTTGCGCCAGGCCCGCACCCGGGCGCCCGCGCAGGCGGGGCATCGGCTCAGGCGCTCGAATTTATCCACTCAAGTCACATCCGCTTTCAGGATCGATCGCCGTCGGAGCGGCCTCCAGAGCCCTTTCCACAAGGACCCGGATCTCGGCGGGCATGAACGGCTTGGCCAGAAACTCAAAGGCGCCCATCTTGACCGCCTGCTCGGCCGCAGCGACCGTTGGATAGCCGGAGATCAGGATCAGGTGGGCCCGCGAGCCCCTTTCTTTGAGCGCCCGCAGGAGGTCCAGACCGCTCAATCCCGGCATCATCAGGTCGGCCACGATGACGGCGTAACCGTTCTCCGCCTCGAGCCTGACGGCCTCCTCGCCGTTCGCGGCGAGATCGATCCGCCGGCCGTCGGCCTGCAGGGCCTGCCGCATGCTTTGGCGCAGGACGGGCTCGTCGTCCACGATCAGGATCCGGCGCGGTCCGGAAGCGTCCATGAAAACCTCCAGGCGCGGCGCCCGCTGGGCCGAGGGCCCGGACGCGCGCGCAATTTTAGCTTAAAACGCGTTCTTCGGCCAACCCCGCCCGCGGCCCGATGGCGAGGGACCCGGCGCGGCGGCTTTCTCGATCGTTTTCTGCGGAAAAATTCTGCGGTTAACGTTTCCTATCTTAATCCTTTTAACGCTCAAAAAATACAGACGGACGGCCGGAAAAGTGTTTGACAAAGCGTTAAATAAATGATAGATAAGTTTGCCTATTGAGTAAGTCGACTATTAAAGAGGAGGCCGAATGAGGTTATCGACCAAAGGCGAATACGCCAGCCGGGCCATGCTCGAATTGGCCCTGCGCTTCGCCGCCGGTCCCCAGCACATCCGCGACATTTCGGCCGCACAGGACATCCCCGAACGGTTCCTCGAACAGATCCTGCTTCAGCTCAAGCGGGCGGGATATTTGCGCAGCCGGAAGGGACCCCAAGGCGGGTACTTCCTGTCCCGTCCGCCCGAGGGGATTTCCGTGGCCGACGTCATTCGGGTCATGGACGGGCCCCTGGCGCCCATCGATTGCGTCAGCGTCACCGCCCACGAGATCTGCCCCAAGGAGGACGGTTGCGTCCTCAAAGGCCTGTGGAAGGAAACGCGGGACGCCATCGCGTCCATCCTGGAGCGGACGACGCTGGCCGACTTGGTGGAACGGTCCCGATCGTCGCGGAAAAAGACTTCGACCCGCAACAGGCATTAGCCATGGTCCGAAGCGGGCAGCTTTCCTTGCTCCGATGAATCGCCAATGACGACCCACTTTTTTATTCAGAGGTGAGCCAATGACCGAGCTTCAGGAAAAACGCGGGGCTGCCGGTGCCTTCAGGATAAGCGCGCTGATCTGGGCGTCGGCCGTCCTCATCGCCGCGTCCGCCTCCGCCCAGGATAAAAGCCAACCCCCGGCCGTGACCGCGTCCCGGGCATTCAAGCTGACCGGCTATACCCAGCTCTTGTCGACGACCCAAAGCGCCGGTCTGGACGGCCTCATCGTCCGGCGGGCCCGCTTTTCGCTGGCCGGAGAAATTCTGAAAAACGTCAAGATCAAGGTCCAGGTCGACCTCCTCAAGAGCCCGGTCCTTCTGGACGCCCAGATCGATTGGACCCTGGCCAAGGCCGCCGTGGTCCGTTTCGGCCAATTCAAGATTCCCTTCAGCCAGGAGAGCCTCACTTCGAGCGCCGATCTGGACACGATCGACCGCTCCCAGGTCGTGAACAAGATCGCTCCGGGCTGGGATATCGGCGCCAACGGCCGCGACATCGGCCTCGTCCTGGCCGGTCAGGCCTCCGTTTTCGAGTATGCCGTCGGAGCCTTCAACGGCGCCGGCATCAACAAGGCCGACACGAACGACCATAAGGACCTTTCGGCGCGCTTGGTGGCCCATCCTCTCGACGGACTTTCGATCGGCGGATCCTATTACGACGGCCTCTATTCCACCGCGGCCGCGGCCCCGCGAACGGTGCGCCGGCGGATCGGCGGCGAAGCGGCCTGGATCACGGACATCCTGTCGTTTAAAGCCGAATACATCCGGGCCACGGACGCGACGGCGACCAAGGCCGGCGGCTATGTCCAGGCCGCGGCTTTCGTCATTCCCAAAAAATGCCAGGTCCTTCTCAAGTACGACGCCTATGACAAGGACCGCGCCGCGGCGGGCGGCCGTATCGACGCCTACACGGCCGGGGTGAACTGGTTCCTAGCCGAGCGCAGCAAGGTGCAGGTCAACTATCTCGTCTTCCGCAGCGAAGCCGGCTTGACCCTGAACCGCATGTTCGAAGTCCAGTTCCAGCTGGGCTTCTGAAAGGAGAACGCCCATGAAGAAATTCGCCGCGCTCACCGCGATCGCCTTGGCCTTTACGGCCGCTGCCGGTGCCGTCCCCGCAACGGCCGCCGCCGAGAACCGGATCAGCATCTCCGGGGCCTGGGCTCTTTATCCGATGGCCCTCAAATGGGCCGAGGAATTCCACAAGATTCAACCGGGAATCACGATCGACGTCCAGGCCGGCGGCGCGGGCAAGGGCATCGCCGACGTGCTGGCCGGAATGGTCGACATCGGGATGGTCTCGCGCGACATCCAGCCCGTCGAAGTCGCCAAGGGGGCCCTGGCCCTGGCCGTGACCAAGGACGGGGTCGTTCCCACGGTCAGCGCGGCGAACCCGTTCCTGTCCGTCCTTTTGAAGAAAGGCCTGACCAAGGCCCAGTTCTACGCTTTGTGGATCGAGGACAAGGCCGTGACCTGGGGCCAAATCCTGGGCACCACGGACCGCTCGGCCGTCCATGTCTTCACCCGGTCGGACGCCTGCGGCGCGGCGGAAACATGGGCCGCCTTTCTGGGGAAGCGCCAGGAGGATCTCACCGGAATCGGCGTCTACGGCGATCCCGGATTGGCCGACGCGGCCCGCCGCGATCCGCTGGCCGTGGGATACAACAACATCAATTTCGCTTATGACGCCAAGACCCTGCGGCCGGTCGCCGGCCTGGCCGTGCTCCCCATCGATCTGGACGGCGATGGGACGATCAGCCCGGCCGAAAATTTCTACGCCACCCGCGACGATATCACCGCCGCCATCGCCAGGAAGATTTACCCCTCGCCGCCCGCTCGCGATCTTTACTTCGTGACCAAGGGCC
>PMCY01000331.1:0-1942 GCA_003154255.1 Candidatus Aminicenantota bacterium
CTGGGCGGGGACGACTATGCCATCGAAACCGATCTGACCTGCGATCTGGAAGCGCCGGAAGTCATGGCCAAAGCCGCTAAAAGCTACGTCGACCGCGGCTTCATGACCATCAAAGTGAAGGTGGGGCAGGGGCCCGATATAGACACCGCCCGCCTGCGGACCATCCGCGAAGCGGTCGGATCTTCGCCCCGGATCCGCATCGACGCCAACCAGGGCTGGACCGTGCCCCAGGCCATCGACAGCCTGAGGCGGCTGGAGAAATATGATATCGAATTCTGCGAACAGCCCGTGACGGCCGACGATGTGGCCGGCCTCAGGGCCGTCCGGACGGCCAGCCCCATCCCGATCATGGCCGACGAGGCCCTGTTCCTGCCTCCCGACGCGATCAAGCTCATCAAGGCCGAGTGCTGCGACTATTTCAACATCAAGGTGATGAAGGCCGGAGGCATTCACAANNGCGGCCCTGCCCCAGACCATCGTCTTTGCCGACTTGGACGGCATGAACTCCCACACCATCGATCCCATCGTCGACGGGATGTCGGTGAAGGCGGGACGGATCACCTTGCCGGAGCTTCCCGGTCTAGGCGTGGACGTCGACCCGGCTTTCCTGAAAAAACTTAAGAAAATCTGACCGGGAAAGGACGAAGCCCATGATCCGCATTTCGCCGCTCCGCCGGACGTTTAAAATTCTGATCGCGATCGGGTTCCTCGGCGCGGCCGCCGCGGGCTACCAGACGGCGCCTGCCGCCGCGCCGCAGCCTCCCTACAAGCGGACCGAAGCGATGATTCCCATGCGCGACGGGGTCAAATTGTACACGGTGATCCTCGTTCCCGAAGCTCCCGCCGGGCCGCTCCCGTTCCTCCTCACCCGGACCCCCTATAGCGCCGGCGGCGGCTTTCCCGCGCTTCGCACCAGCTATAAGGAATTGGCCGCGGAGGGCTACATCTTCGCCTTCCAGGACATCCGCGGCCGGTACAAGTCTGAAGGCAAGTTCGTGATGCAGCGACCGCCGCGGGACAAGGCCGATCCCAAAGCCGTTGACGAAGCCTCGGATACGTCCGACACCATCGATTGGCTCCTGAAAAGCGTCCCCGGCCATAACGGCCGCGTCGGTATGCTGGGGATCTCTTATCCCGGCTGGCTGACCGTGATGGCCATGCTTGATCCTCATCCGGCCCTCAGGGCCGCTTCGCCCCAAGCCTCTCCGGCCAGCATGTTTCTGGGCGATGATTTCTTCCACAACGGCGCCTTCCGCCTGAGCTATGGGTTTGAATACGCGACCGAGATGGAGACATCCAAGGTCAACACAAACTTCGCCTTCGATATGTATGATACCTTTGATTGGTATCTTAAGCTGGGTCCCTTGTCCAACGTCAATACGACCTATCTCCACGGCACGATCCCCACCTGGAACGATTTTGTCGCCCATCCCAATTTCGACGCCTTCTGGAAGGCCCAGGCGGTGGCCACTTACGTGAAGGACGTCAAGGTCCCGACTCTCAATGTGGCCGGCTGGTGGGACCAGGAGGATTTCTACGGGCCGCTCAAAATCTATGAGGACTTGGAGAAGCATGATTCCCAAGGCCGGAATTTCTTTGTCGCCGGTCCCTGGAATCACGGTGGTTGGTCTCGTGACGGCAGCCGTCTGGGGAAGATCGCCTTCGGCGACGATCCCAGCCGCTATTTCCGGGAGAGGATCCAGGCGCCCTTCTTCGCTTTCTTCCTTAAAGACAAGGGCCCCTTCGTTCCCGCCGAGGCCTGGACATTCCAAACCGGATCGAATGTCTGGAGGTCCTATGACCAATGGCCGCCGCATCAAAAAGCGGCGGACCGCGGCCTTTATTTCCGGGAAAGCGGGAAATTGTCCTTCGATCCGCCGGCCGGGGACGAGGAGTCGGCTTTCGATTCATACGTCAGCGACCCCGCCCATCCCGTGCCCTA
>PMCY01000331.1:1973-3548 GCA_003154255.1 Candidatus Aminicenantota bacterium
GAGCCGAAGATGGGCGGATATCAGCTCATGATCGTCGGAGACGTCCTCCGCGGCCGGTTTCGCACGAGCTTCGAAAAACCGGAGCCCATCCCGGCCGACCAGGTCCGGGAATACGCCGTCGACCTGCACCAGACCGATCACCGTTTCCTCAAGGGGCACCGGATCATGGTCCAGGTCCAGAGCACCTGGTTCCCGCTCATCGACCGCAATCCGCAGACGTACGTCGACAACATTTTTCTGGCCAAGGCCTCGGATTATCGCCCGGCGACACAGAGGATATTCCGCTCCAAGAAGTATCCCTCGCACCTGACCCTGATGGTGATGCCGAACTAGTGTCCCGTCTCATTATTTCTCCGTTCCAGTCTTCCCGGAGACGGGCCGCTTCCAGGAGGGAGCCAGGCTCTTTCCTCGGGGCGTCTCCCCGCGCCCCTCAAACTCCCCGGCGGTTACGCGTCCAGGTCGATCATTGAACGAATGTGCGAAACGCATAAGAGTCCATTTTCGGCCCCGTTTCGGTTATGATGGTGCGGCCATGCGGAAACGTTCGTGTTTCCCGGCGCCGGTCCGCCTGATCTTGGAGAAATGAACATGAACGATCGCGTCTGCCGTGATTCGGACCGCCTGCGCAATCCCGAGCGCTTGGCCCGCCTGGAGATCGACCGGGTAGTCGGCTTGTGCCTNNGAAGCGTTCGCCGCGAAAAACCTCCAGGTCACCGGGGTGGATATCCAGGAATCGATGCTGGAAAGCGCCCGCCTGCACGTGCCCGGCGCTGGCTTCCTCCTGGCCCCCTCGGAAGGCCTTCCTTTCGAGGAGGGGGTCTTCGATCTGATTTTCATGGGGCTCGTTCTCCATGAAACGGAAAATGCCGAAGGGACGATGCGGGAGGCTTTTCGGGTCTGCGCCCGGCGGACCTGCGTTCTCGAATGGCCGCTCGAAGAACAACCGTTCGGTCCCCCCGTCAGCGACCGTCTGGACGAAAGCGCGGTCCGCCAATGGGGCCAGATAGCCGGCTTTTGTTCCATGCGGACCGTTCCCCTGACCCACTTGGTCCTCTACGTGTTCGATAAATGATTTGGCGCCATTGATCGGCGCGGCTCCGGGCGATCCAGGGAAGAATGCTCCTGGCCATAGAGCCTAAAATGATGGGATGTGTTGCCGAAACCACCGCGTAGCTCGGGCTGAATTGAAAAATTACCATAAAAAAACATCCGGGCCGAAAGAAAATGCAGGCATGAACCGAAAACCGTTGATTTCCCTGCTGTTGTTCCTGGCGCTGGCCGCCGTAAGTTCCTGCGGGAACGCGTCGCGATCGCGGTCCCCGAAGCCAAGGCCCCGGCGCCCGCAGCCGTTGACCTTGCCGCCGCTCCCGCGCCCGATTACGCTGAAGTCCCCGACCTCATGACGCTCATGGCATTTCTCCAGGACGAGATGCGCANNGCTCCGCCGATTCGGCCAAATCGATTATCTCTATCTCGGAAATATGCTGGACGTCCAGCTCCGGCGCTTCGACCAGCCGCCCCAGGCCGACGTTCCGCGCAAGGCCGACGCCAGCGGGATCGCCGGGCAGCCCATCG
>PMCY01000014.1 GCA_003154255.1 Candidatus Aminicenantota bacterium
TGGACATCGTGCCGCCGATGTCGATATAGCTCGAGCAGCCGGACAACCCCAGCATCCACCAGGGGATGTTGCGGTCGGCCAGGTAATACGAATCCAGCTTCTTGGCGGCCTGCTTCCGGACCACGACGCCGACGGCGGCCACGGCGCAGAGGTAGACGACGATGATGGCGAGGTCGATGGGGTGGAGGCTCATGCCTAACAAATATTCAAACCCGCCCCTCTTGTCAATCGGGGCGGCCGGCCGGAAGGTTGAGCTGACGCAGCAGCCGCTGAAACCGCGGATCGCCCCTCATCGCATCGAAGATCGGATCCACGGCCAGGTAGGGCGTATTGGGGTCGCGGGCCAGGAAGGCCTTCTCCAGCCAGTCCAGGGCTTTGTCCTTCATACCGGCCCGGGTATAAAGTGTTCCGATCTGCCAAGCCGGAACATATGTCGTCCGGGAGCGCTCGGCCAGCGTCTCGGCGACGCGCTGCAAGGCGCCGCTGTAGCCATTCTCCTTGGATCCTCGGGCCAAAGCGTCCACGGCTTCGCCGTCCCCCCTCGCGGCAAAGGACGCTTTCCAAACCTCCAGAGCCTCCGCGTCCCGATGGGTCATGTGGTAGGCGGAGCGAAGCGCGGAGAGCGACACCACGTCGTTGGGCGATGTGCGGAGCGTTTCGTGAAGCAGGGAGACGGCCTCGTCATACCGGCGCGCGTACATCAGGTCCATCGCATAGAAGCCTCGGAACAGGGCGTTTAATGGATCCATCTCCATGGCCTTCTCGATCTGGGCCAGGGCTTCCCGGGGCCGCCCCATAATATTCAAGAGATGCGAAAGATTCGCTCGCGGGTCCGGATAGCCGGGATTGAGCTCGATCGCCCGGCGGTATTCCGCCTCGCCGCCCTTCCAGTTCCAGTCGGTCCAGGTCAGGATGCCGCCCAGCATGAAGTGGACTTCGGCGAGCGTGCCGTCCAAGGCCAGGGCCTTGGCCGCCGCCGCTTTCGCCCGCGGCGCCGCCTCGCTGGTGGGGACGAAGCCCTGCTGTTGGCGTCCGGCCCAAACGCCGGCGATTCCGGCGTAGGCCTGGGCGCAACCCGGATCCTTGTCCAGAGCCGATTCGAAATACCGGAGTGCGCTTTCGAGGTCCGCGCGCGTCAGTTTGTACCAATGAAAATAGCCTTTCAGGCAGGCTTCGTAGGCCTCCGGATGGACCCGGGGGGTGCCGGCGAGGCGGGTCGCTTCCTGGGGGGAAAGCTTGACGTTCACTTCCCGGGTGATCGCCGAGACGAGCTCGTTTTGCAGGGACAGGACATCGACCAGGTCGCGCTCGTAGCTCTGGGCCCAGACCTGGGCCTCGGTGGCGGCATCGATCAGCTGGGCGGTGATGCGGACGCGTCCTCCCGCCCGCAGGACCGCGCCCGTCATCAGGACCCCGACTTTCAGCTCCCGGGCGATCGCGCGCAGGGGCGTTTTCGAGCCCTTGAAGCGCATAACCGAACCCCGGGCGATCACCCGTTTCAAACCGCCCAGCCGGCCGAGATTGGTGATCAACGCCTCGTGCATCCCGTCGGAGAAGTATTCCTGCCCGGGGTCGCCGGAGAGGTTCTCCAAGGGGAGAACGGCGATCGAGTCGCGCCCCGGGCCGCGGGGAGCGCGAAAAAAGATCAGGGCCAGAACGGACAGGACGATGAGACCGCCCAGACCGGCCCAAGCGTATTTTTTTTCCAAGCCCAGGACCCGGCCCCGAAACGGTCCCGTTTTGGCCTTGATCGGTTTCAGCCCCTCAGCGGCGGCCTTGAGGTCGTCCCGGAGGTCCGCCATCGTCTGATAGCGGCCGGAGGGATTCTTGGCTAAGGCCTTGGCCACGATCCGTTGGAGGCCCTGCGGCAGGTCAGGCCGTATCCGGGAGAGAGGCTCCGGTTCTCGGGTCAAGAGGGCATGGATGATAGATTGCTGGTGCTCACCCGCAAAGGGGAGCCGGCCGGAGAGCATTTCATACAAGACCACGCCCAGGGACCAGATGTCCGTGCGGTAATCGACGGTCTGGCCCCGGGCCTGTTCCGGCGACATGTACGCCGCAGTCCCCATGGTCCGGGCTTCCCTGGTGATCAGCGTCCGGCCCAGGGCCTTGGCCAGGCCGAAGTCCATGACCTTGGCCGCCCTTTTCTCCGTCAGCATGATGTTCCCGGGCTTTATGTCGCGATGGATGATCCTCTTTTCATGGGCTTCGGCCAGCCCCTCGGCCACCTGGATGGCGATCCCCAGCGCCTCGGCCTGGGGAAGAGGCCCCAGGGCGATCTTCTCCCGCAGACTCCGGCCCTCGATGTATTCCATGGCGATAAAGAGCCGGCGTTCCGCTTCGCCGATTTCATAAACGGCGCAAATATGCTCATGGGACAGGGCCGCGGCGGCCTTGGCTTCACGGAAGAAACGCTGCCTGGCCTCGGGATCCTCGGCCAGTTCGGCGGGCAGGAATTTCAGGGCCACGGGGCGCTCAAGCTGGATGTCCTCGGCCTTGTAGACGATGCCCATGCCGCCCCGGCCCAGTTCGCCGAGCATGCGGTACTTTCCGGCGAAGACGCTTTCGCGGCCGGGGACGTTCGACATTCCCCCGACGGTCATCGTTTCGGGGCCCGCGTCTCCATCGGAAGGGCGGATCGGCGCGGCGCATTTCCCGCAATAATCGGAATCGTGGGGGTTTTCGTAAGAACATCGCGGGCATTTCACGGGCACGGCTTTTCTCTCCCCAGCGGTGGATCAAAGCCTAGCAAGGAAGGCCGGCGGAGTCAATTTTCCGGAACGGGCCAGGTCAGGTTGGACGATTCGCCGGCTTCGGGCAACCGGAAAATGCTGCGGGGCAGCCCGGCCGGATCAATGGATGATCTTGAGAAGCCGTTTTAAGCGGGCCCGGGTGATGAAGCCGCCGAATTTCTTGAGACGGTCGACCAGGCCGGTCTTCTGGTAAGCGTTGGTTTCCGCCGCGTAGGAAAAATAGATGATCCAGGGCCGGCCTTTGATGTTGGAGATAGGTACGAATCCCCAGTAGCGGCTGTCCA
>PMCY01000122.1 GCA_003154255.1 Candidatus Aminicenantota bacterium
AATTTGGTATTGAGGGAAGTCAATGTCGAGATTCATGCCGACTTTTCCGGGGAAAGACGGGAAAAAGAGGGAAAAGTCGGGGGCTGGCGCGCAGCCGGAGGCTGGATAACGCGCTGATTTAGCGGTGTTTTAAGGCGGGAATGGGGGAAGCCAGCGAGAGGGATCGAACCTCCGACCTGCTGATTACGAATCAGCCGCTCTACCGACTGAGCTACGCTGGCGCGGCTCGAAAGGAAGGATAAATTAAACGAAATCGGGCCGCCTGTCAACGTCCGAATCGGGAAGACCTGGCCTTTTCAGGCGTCAAGAAGCGACATTTCACGACATCGGCCTGAAAACCATTGACAGATCCGTCCTTCCATTCGATTATCGTATCTCGGAAGGGTGGTCGAAGGGTTCCAAGAGGCAGGGGGCATCTCCCCGGCGAAGAAATGCTCAGGATGGTTTCTTGGGGTTGGTCTGCTCCTCCTTCCAGCGGGAATATCCCAGTTCCAGAAGATCGGCTTTGGCCGTTTTTTCGATGGATTTGATCCTCAGGCCGATCTCGACCTTATCGCCGTTGGGCTTGCTCCAAACAACCTCCCCGGCAACATCAAAGGACTGGTGTTTTTCGGCATTATGGAACGTGAAGTTGATTTCAGTCCCTTGCCCGAAGGAGCTATGCATGCCCAGAACGAGCCGCACTCCTTCCCGGGAGACATTGTCGAGGATCGCTTTGGCGTCCTCCCCGGCGATTCCTTCGAATTCCACCAAATCGACCGGAACGAGGACCTCGAAGCGCAGATACTTCCGTTTCTCTTCATTCATCGTGCCTAAAATATTGTCACGAAACGGGGCGTTTGACAAGCGAATTCTGCTGCCCGATTCGTCCGCCCGGCCCGCTGCCGGGACGGGGTCCCGGAGGACGGATTTTCGGTTAAAGAGGGCCGGACCGGATTTCGGCTTCTCATCACCGGGCGTTTTGAATACAATACCTCCCTATCGAACATCATGTACATCAAACGACTCGAGCTCCAAGGTTTCAAAACGTTTCCCGAGCGGACGAAAATCCTCTTCAATCCCGGGATCACCATCATCATCGGCCCCAACGGCACCGGCAAAAGCAATATCGTCGAGGCCATCCAGTGGGTCCTGGGCGGCCAGCGGGTGCGGACCGTCCGCGGCGAGAAGGCCGAGGACGCCATCTTCAACGGCACGCTCAAACGGGCGGCCGTGGGCATGGCCGACGTCACCCTTGTGCTGCAGAACACCGAAGAGGAGATGCAGATCAACCACCGGGTGTTCCGAACCGGGGACGGTGAATACCGCCTCAACGGCAAAGCCGTCCGGCTCAAGGACATCCAGGAAGAACTATGGAAGAAGGCCATCTCCGAGAATAAATATTATGTCATCGAGCAGGGCTCGATCGGGACGTTCGTCACGTCCAAGCCGACCGAGAAGCGGCTCCTCATCGAGGAGGCGGCCGGGACCGCCTATTATCGCGACAAGCGCCGTTTGGCCGAGCGCAAACTCGAGGACGCCGAGCTCAATCTGACCCGGCTCGAGGATATCATCGCCGAAGTGGCCAAGGCTAAAAACAGCCTGGCCCGCCAGGCCGGCGCAGCCGAGCGTTACCGCAAGCTCCGTGAGCGCGTCCGCGAGCTGACCATCCTTCACTTCAAAGGCAAAGGCGGGCAGCTGCGGGCCGGTCAGCGCGAACTCCAGGTCCAATACGACGAAAGCCTGGCCCTCGAGCGCGGCACGATGGACCGCCTGGCCGAGGAAGAGCGGACGGTCAACCGGAAACGGAATGAAGCTTGGGATCTCGAGCAGACCCTCAAGCAAAGCCAGGAGAGGTTTTACGCNNGATCTGGCCGTCAGGCGGCGCAAGTCGGCCGCCGATTCGGACGCCCTCCTGGCTGAGCTCCTGGCCTTGGAAAACGATTTCCAACAGACCCGGGACGAGCGGAGCGCGCAGTCCGAAAGCCTGACCCGGCGCGAGGGCGAGAGCGCCGAGCTTCTCCGGACCCACCAGGAGACCGAAGCCGGCATCGCTCCCTGGGCCAAGAAAGTCGAAGCCTGCAGGGCCGACGCCATCCAGAAGCTGGCCGAAGTCACCACCGCCCGCAACGAGCAGGCCAAACTGGAGAAGGAAATCGAGCTCATCCGGCGCCAGGAAGAGAAGCTGCGGGGCCGGCAAATCGAGACTCAGGAGCGGCTGGAGGCCAAACTCCGCGACCAAACCGGCCTGGAAACGAGCCAGGCCGCCGCGGCGGTCCGCATCCGGGATCATGAGAATGCCCTGGCCGAGGCCCGCCGGAAACGGGCCGAGGCCGTCGAGACGATCGATGCACTGGCGCGGCGGATCGGCGTCCTTAAAAACCTGCGCGACGAGACCGCCCACCACCTCCAAGCCCTGCGCAAGCTGGAGGCCAAGGAACGCGAGGCGGCGGCCATCCCGGAAGTGCCGGAAGCCATCGGTCTCTTCACCGATCTCGTTCAGGCCGACCCGGCCGACGCGCCCCTCATCGACGTATTCTGGAAAGAAGAGGCCAAGGCCCTGATCATCGACCCGGACGACCTCCTGCGCTCGCTGGGCGGACGCGACCTGAAAGGGAATTTTCTGCTGCTCTCCTCCGGGCCGGACCTCCCGGCCGAGCCGGCGCCTGTTCCGGACGAGGCCGTGCTGGGCCGGCTAAAGGCCCGGCTCCGGCCGGGGGCCAAGCTGGGCGGGAAAATGCCGAGACTTCAGGACGCCTTTATCGTCATGGATATCGCCGCCGCCATACGCTTGTGGCGCCGCCATCCCGAGCATCACTACATCACTTTGAGCGGCGACGTCCTGTTCCGCGGCGGGCTGCTTCGCATCGGCCAGCGCCAAGAAGGCCTGTTCACCTTCATCCAGGAGATCCGCGACCAGGAGGCCCGCCTGGNNCGGGCTTGAGTCCCTCCGCCGCGAAACCGTCGACATAGAAAAGCGGGCGGCCCTGGCCGTCTCCGAGCGGGACAAGCTCCGCAATGACGCCGCCCTCCATGGCCACGATCTGGAGATCCTGGCCATGGACCGCGAGGGATTCCGCGACAAGATCGAGCGCCATACCGCCTTCCTTGACGGCCTGGCCGCGGAGGAATTATCGCTCCGCGAGCGGGCCGAGGCCGAGGAGCGGGATTTCGCCCAGCACCAGGAACGGGCCAACGGCGAGACCAAGGCCATCCTCGAACTGCGGGGCAGGCTGGAGCTCCTGCGGGAGCGGATCGCCGGCCTGCAGGGCAGCCTCCAGTCGCTCGAAGCCCGCAAGACCGCCGCCGCGGCCCGGCTGGCCGCCCTCCAGGAGGAGATGCGGGCCGCCGACGAGGAAGAGGATGGTCTACGCCGGCTCATCATCGAGTTGGGCGACAAGATGATCAATCTGGACGGCCAGCGGGCCGAACTGGAGGACCTCGTCGCCGGGGCGGAAGAGCGCCGGGCCCGGGTGCGGGAGGAACTGGGCGCGGCCGAGACCGTCCTGGCCGGCCTGCGCCAGGAGCACGAGACGACCAAGGACGCCCGGATGGCCCGCGAGGTGCGCAAGGCCGAGGTCGAACGCGACCTGGTCAACCTCGAGGAGGCCTGCTGGCAGGAGTTGAAGAAAAGTCTGGCCGAAGTGAACGCCGATACGGCCGATCTCGCCCCCCCCGAGGGCGATATCGAGGTTGAACTCGAAGAAGCCCAGGAGAAGATCCAGAGGATCGGCGCGGTCAACCTGATGGCCGAGGAGGAATACCAGGCCCAGAAAGGGCGCTACGACTTCCTCATCCAGCAACGGACGGANNTATTTCCAGGAGCTGTTCGTCGCCCTCTTCAAGGGCGGGGCGGCCGAGGTCAAGCTGCTGGACGAGAACGATCCCCTGGAAAGCGGCGTCGAAGTCGTGGCCCAGCCGCCGGGCAAAAAAGTGCAGAATATGGGCCTGCTCTCGGGCGGCGAGAAGTCGTTGACCAGCCTGGCCTTCCTTTTCGCCCTCTTCCGCTATAAACCGACTCCGTTCTGCATTCTGGACGAGGTCGACGCGGCGCTGGACGAGACCAATCTGCTGCGATTCCTGGACCTGATGAAGGCCATCAAGTCCGACACCCAGTTCATCATCATCACCCATAACTACCGCACCATGGAGGTCGCCGATTACATCTACGGCACGACCATGGAGGAACCGAACGTGACCAAGGTCTTCTCCATGAAGATGGAGAAGAGAGGGGAAACGGATCCCGGTGCTTAAGGTCCAGCTCTACGTCCCGCCGGGCGGCTACTTCGCCGAGCGCTGGTCGAAGGGTTCGTCCATGCCCCCGCTGGGCCTATTGTCTATCGGCGCCGTTTTGGAGAAGGAAGGCGTCCCCATCGAAATCGTTCCGGCCAACGTCCTCGGCCTGGACTGGAAGACGATCGAGGCCAAGATCCGCCGGGACAAACCCGACATCGTCGGAGTCACCATCACCACCGAGAACCGTTTCCAGAGCTTCCGGCTGGTCCGCCTGGCCAAAAGGACCCATCCCGCTTGCCTGACCGTCCTGGGCGGCCCGCACGCCTCGATGGCCGCCGAGGATTGTCTGGAACACATCCCCGAACTCGACCTGGTCGTCCGCGGCGAGGGCGAATTCACCATGCTCGACATCTGCCGGGCCTGGGACGCCCGGCCTTCTTTGGAGTCCCTGACGGAAATCCCCGGCACGGTCGTCCGCAAGAACGGCCGGATCACGGCCAATGCGCCACGGGCCCCGATCCTGGATCTGGACAGCCTGCCCTTCCCCGCTTTCCATCTTGTCCCCTTCGAAAAATATAATTTCACCTTCCCGGTTCCGGGGCAGGGCTCCCTCCCCGCCGTCAATATCATGACCAGCCGCGGCTGTCCCTTCAACTGCAGCTTCTGCGCCACGCCCATCAACTGGGGACGCCAGGTCCGGACGCGCAGTCCGGAGAACGTCATCCGGGAGATCGAGCTCCTCAAGGAACGCTACGGGATCCGGGTCGTTTTCTTCTTCGACGACACCTTCAATGCCAGCCCCAAGCGGGCCGACGCCATCTGCGACCTGATGATCGAACGGAAGCTCGACGTCTTCTTCAAATGCGACGTCCGCATGGACATCATGACCCGCCCGCTGCTGGAAAAGATGAAAGCCGCCGGCCTCTTCCATCTGTCTTTCGGCCTGGAAGCCGGGTCCGACCGCGTCCGCCACGATATTGTCGGCAAAGACATCGAAATGGCCGATTTCCACAACCTCGTCCGCTGGTGCAACGAGCTCGACATCATCGCCAATGTCTTCTTCATCTTCAGCCATCCGACCGAGACCTGGGCGGAGGCCCGGGAGACGATGGCCTTGATCGAAGCCTATAAGGATCATATCGAGGGTTCGATCGCCATCCTGCACATCTATCCCGGAACTCCGCTCGAACGGCTGGCCAGGGAGACGGGATTGCTGCCCGAAGGCTTCACCTGGACGCGCCGCTACCGCAAGGGCATCATCACCCTGCCCCAAGCCCAAGGCGACGTCCCGCTCTTTGTGGACAAGCTGAACTGGAGACAGATCAGCGAACTGGTCTTCCGCTGGTCGTTCAGCGCCAATCCCAACAAGGGCCTGATCCGCAAAGCCCCCGAAGCCTTCAAACACGTCCGCTCCCTGGCCGACTTCAAGCGCCGCCTGATCATGGGCGGCGCCTTCCTTCGCCTTCGCCTGGGAAGGAGCAAAGCCGCCCGCAAGCGACCGCCGACGNNTCCTGACCGGATTCAATTTCTACCGCTCCCGCAAGATCAAGAACCAGGACGACTTCCAGGTCGCCGGCCGCAACCTCAAGTGGCAGGTCATGGTCTTCACCCTGATATGCACCTGGATCGGATCGGGCACCTTTATCAGCGGCGCGGAATTCGCGGCCAAGGCCGGCTTCTCCGCCCTCTGGCTGGCCGCCGGCGCCTGGGTCGGCATCATCCTCATCTACTTCCTGGCAGCCAAGATCCATACCTTCGGCCAATACACCGTCGGCGACGTCCTCGAAGTGCGGTACGGCCCCGCGGCCCGGATCTTCGGGGCCATCGCCCTCATCCTGTCCTTCGTCTCCATCGTCTCCTATCAATTCGTGGCCGGCGGCTTCATCCTCAACGTCATCACCGACGGACGCATCTCCGAATCGACCGGCACGCTGATCGCCGCCTGCTTCGTCATCCTCTTCACCGCGGTCGGCGGCATGGTGGCCATCGCCTATACCGACCTGCCCAACGGCATCATCATCGTCCTGGCCTGTCTCCTGGCCGTGCCCTTCGTCATTTCCGCGGCGGGCGGCCTGCCGGCGGCCAAGGCGGCCCTGGAACCGGGCTATTTCGCCGTGGTCAACAGCCATTTCGGGGCCCATCCCTGGCTCAAGGCCATCGGCTATTTCCTCTCCACCATGTTCCTCCTCCTGGGCGTCCAGAGCATGTACCAGAAATTCTACAGCGCCAAGTCGGGCCGGGACGCCAAGAAGGCCGTGGCCTGGTGGACGATCGGAACGATTTTCGTTGAAACCATCGTCGTGGTCATCGCCGTCTTCGCTTTCAGCAAGCTCAAGGGCCAGATCGACCTCAGCGTGCCCAAGGCCGGCGGCAAGGTCGTTCTGATGGCCGCCAAACAGCTCATGCCCGTGCCGGTCGGCGTCCTCCTGCTGGGCGCCGCCTGCGCCGTGGTCATTTCGACGGGGATGAATTACCTCCTTTCCCCTTCGACGACGCTCATGCGCGACATCTACCAGCGATTCATCAAAAAAGATGCCGACCCCAAGAAGATGGTGGCCCTGCAGAAAGTCCTCATCGTCGTCATCGGCGTTCTGGCCTTTCTTCTGGCCACCCAGCTCAAGAGCGTCCTGGAGATGAGCCTGTTCGCCTACACCATCTACGGCGTGGCCATCACCCCCGCTCTCATCGCCGCCCTGGCCTGGAAACGGGCGACCCGCGCCGGCGGGCTGGCCTCGATCATCTCCGGCTCGGTCGTCTGCATCTTTTTCTTCATCCTGTCCAAGGTCCTGCCCGCGGCCCAGGTGCCCGAGGGCGATCCGTGGGGCATCCCTCTCATCTATCCGTCCCTGATCGTTTCGCTCGGCGCCCTCATCATCGTCAGCCTGCTGACGCCGAAGCCGAGCCAGGCCGATCTGGCCCGGTTCTTCCCGAAGAAATGAAACGATTGACCGGGATCGTCCGCGACGAGCGGTATCTGGCTCATCATATGGGGCCGGGGCACCCCGAATCGCCCGAGCGGTTGAAAGCGATCCAGGCCATGCTGGATCGAGAACCCGGCTTGCCGTTGAAACGGATTGAAGCCCGGCCGGCGACTCGGGAAGAAATCGAAACCATTCACTCCCATGCGTATTTCGGCTACATCGCTTCGACCGCCGGCCGGGATTACGTCCCCCTCGACGCGGACACCGCGGCGACGGCCCGGACGTTTGAAACCGCTTTGCTGGCCGCGGGAGGGGTTCTGGAAGCGGTCGACACCGTTTTAAGAGGCGATGCCGAAAACGCGATGGCCCTGGTCCGGCCGCCGGGCCATCACGCGGAAAGCAACCAGGCCAGAGGCTTCTGCTTCTTCAATAACGCGGCCGTGGCCGCCGAGCATCTCCTTAAAACCCGCGGACTCAAACGCATCCTGATCGCCGACTGGGACCTCCATCACGGCAATGGCACCCAGCATTCATTCTACTCCCGCCGGGACGTGCTCTTCTTCTCCACTCACCAGTCCCCCTTTTACCCTGGAACCGGTTCCTGGGATGAGACTGGATGGGGAGACGGCGAGGGCTTCACCGTCAACGTCCCGCTTCGGCCGGGGAAGTCTGATGGGGATTACCGGTTTCTTTACCGCAACCTGCTCGGTCCCATCGCCGCAGCCTACGAACCGGAATTCATCCTTGTTTCGGCCGGCTTCGATATAGGGAACGGCGATCCTTTGGGGGGAATGCGCGTCACCACCGACGGCTTCGCGGCACTGGCCGCCGAGATCAAGTGTCTTGCCGACACACTCTGCCGGGGAAGGCTGGTTCTCGTCCTCGAAGGCGGCTATAATCGGACTGTCCTGGCCGACGGTGTTCGGGCCGTCCTGAGCCAACTGACAGGCGGTGCCCCGCCGCCATCGTGCCCGGCCGAGCCTTCGCTCGAGACCCAGAAAGAAATCATGCCCGTCTTTGATGTCCAAAGACGCTTCTGGCCGCTTTAAACATGGCGAATTATCATTTTAATTATTGCCGAATTAACAAGGCCGGCCGGGTGTCAAATGTCCCTTTTTGGGGACAGGAAAATCCTTTTGAGTTTGGATCATCAGGCGGCGATGTTGGTACAATAATTGCATAATAAGGCCGTGGAAGGAGAAAGGCCATGAAAAGAATACTGATGATCGCGCTCATCGTGGCCATCCTGGCCGGCTTCATGGCCGCCCAGGACAAGGTACAACCGACGAAGTACGCGAACAATTCATTCGCCCGGGTCAGCTATCTTTCAGGAGGCACCTTCATCCAAAGGTCGCAGGATCTTGCTTATGAAGATGCCGAAGTCAACGCCCCCATTGTCGAGGGCGACCGGATCGGCACGACCGACGGGAGGATGGAGATTTATCTAGGCCGGAGGACGTACATCCGGCTCGACGAGAACACCAAGATCGACTTCACTTCCCTGCCCCGACGCGACCGCAGTCAGATCCGCCTGCGCCAATGGGCCGGGCGCCTCTATCTCGAAGC
>PMCY01000247.1:0-4437 GCA_003154255.1 Candidatus Aminicenantota bacterium
TTCCGCATGATCTGGACGGAGACCGTGATCCTTTGCTTTTTGGGCGCTTCGGTCGGCATCGGCTTTTCCTTCGCCTTGTCCAAGATCACCGATATCCTGATCCGCAAGCTCCTCCCCTACACGCCGACGGGCAGCCTGGTCATCGTCAACGGTTCGCTGGCCCTGACGACGCTGGGCATCGTCCTGGTCATCGGATTGCTGAGCGGCATCTACCCGTCCTGGAAAGCGGCCCGCGTCCGGCCCCTGGAGTCCATCCGCAGCGAAGGAGATTGATCATGTCCGCCCCCGCGAATGCATCCGCCAACGCTTTGGAAGCCAAAAACCTCACGAAAATCTATAAACGCGGCGCCGAGGAGATCCTCGCCGTCGACGANNCCGTCGGGCTCGGGCAAGACGACCCTGATCAACATCCTGGGTTGCCTGGACAATGCCACGTCCGGAAGCCTGTCGATCGGCGGCCGCGATATTTTCTCCGCCGGCCATTGCCTGTCCGAGTCCGCCTTGACGAAGATCCGCCGCGTCGTCTTCGGATACATCTTCCAGAAGTTCTACCTTGTGCCCACCCTTAATGTCATGGAAAACGTTCTCCTGCCCTTCGCCTTCTTCCAAAAAGCCGAGGCCCAGGCCGATCCCATGGAGATCCTGCGGTTCCTCGGCCTGGACAAGCGGGTCCATCATCGGCCTTCGGAATTGTCCGGCGGCGAGATGCAGCGGGTGGCCATCGCCCGGGCCCTTATCAACAAGCCCGAGATCCTGCTGGCCGACGAGCCCACGGGCAATCTCGACACCAAGCGGAGCGGGGAGATCGGCGAGGTTCTCAAAACGCTGAACGAGAAGGAAGGCCTGACCGTCCTGCTCGTCACCCACAACCCGGCTTTGGCCAGGATCGCGCAGCGGACGATCACCCTGAGCGACGGCAAAATCGCCGAATAAACCGGGCGGCTCAGTTTCTCACGTGGCCGGACTGCAGCCAAGCCAGCACGTCTTTGTAATCGATCACCCCGTCGGGGACCAAGTCGGCCAGCGGATTCCAGGTGTCGGGCGCGGGGGCGTTACCCGGCCCCACGCCGATGGAACCGACCAGCGCCAGGAGCATATGGAAATCGCGCATGTCCTTGCGGCCGTCCATGTTCAGATCCCCAAACAAGCCCGGTTCGAGATAGCGGGCCAGGTGGCCCACGGTCAGCATCTCCAGCATCTCCTCGGTCGGGGAGATATCCGCCGTCACCGGACTGGGAATAAAAATATGCCCGGCGTTCTTGACCTTGATCAGGGCGCAGGCATTGCCGACGGATTTCAATCGGCCGGCCAGGAGCTCGGCCTGCCGGTAGGGCACGGTCGCGTCCTTGTCTCCATGCATGCACAGGACCGGAGGATCGTCTGCGGTGACATACGTGACGGGCGAGGCGAAACGGGCGACGGCCGGGCAGAGACGCGGATCGCAGCCCAGAAAATCGATCAGGAGGTTCATCTCGCTGATCTGGATCATCGACACNNCGGCCCGGCCAGCCCCATCATGGCCGCGAGATGCCCGCCGGCGGAAGCGCCCCATACTCCGATACGGTCGGGATCGAAGCCCAGAGTGGCGGCGTTCTGACGCAAATAGCGGATGGCCAGCTTGCAGTCGTTGACTTGGGCCGGAAATTTATAGGCCGGAGTGAACCGGTAATTGAGCGTGGCCACCGCAAAGCCGAGCTGGAAAAACATCCGGGCGTCGTTCATCAGGAAGGCGATGGATTTGTCCCCGGAGTTCCAGGACCCGCCATGCACATAGACGACCAGGGGGACGCTTTGATCCCGACACAAGGTCGGCTTGGCGAAATCCAGCTTGAGGAGCCGGCCGTCCGCCGTTCCATAGACGATGTCCGATTTGATGTCGAGATCGGGCCGCACGGCCGAGGCGCTGGGCGGCAAAGGGCCCGGAACGAGACGACCGCCCAGAAGCCAGACCGCGTCCGCCGCGCTTCCGGCGGATAGGAAGGGCAAAAAACCCAAGAGGCTGAAGAGGAGGGCCCTTTTTACGATCACTCCGGCTTTATCGAAACGCATCCCTTTATTTATAGCCGAGATCGGCCCGGATGCCAAGACTGAAAAAATTTCCGTTCGTGGTCAACCTTTTCGGCCTCCCGTCAGTCTATATCTATGATCTGACGAACCGCCATCTTCGAGGATCGGAATGAATAGCTCCTTTTACGGCTTGCGGACTGCCTCCTTGACCTTTCTTCTGGCCCTATCGGCCGGCCTAGTAACCGCCCAAGACGTCAAGCCCGCCCCCTCGTCCCCTTCCCCGGTAGTGAAAAAAAGCTATACGACCGTCCGGGCGAACGAGCGGATCCCCATCATCGACGGCAAGCTCGACGACGAAGCCTGGGGCCAGTGCGCCTGGGAAGAGGGGTTCATGCAGCGCATGCCTTACGAGGGCCGGCAGCCTTCGGAAAAAACGGCGTTTAAGATCCTCTATGACGACAAATTCGTCTATGTCGGCATCCGGGCCTTCGATTCGCAGGCGGCGACGATCGACCGGCGGATGTCCCGGCGGGACCTGGCGGACGGCGATATGGTCGGGGTGGCCTTCGACAGCGTTTACGACCACATGACGGCCTTCGTCTTCGGGGTCAATGCCGCCGGCGTTAAATACGACCAATTCCTGGCCAACGACGGCCAGTCCAATTCCAACGAAGAGGACATGAGCTGGGACCCTATCTGGGACGTGGCCACGGCCGTGGACAAGGAGGGCTGGACGGCGGAGATGCGCATCCCCCTATCCCAGATCCGGTTCGGCGCCAAGGACGAGCAGATCTGGGGACTCCAGGTCCAGCGGCAACTGTTCCGCAACAACGAGATCTCCATGTGGCCGCTCATTCCGCGCAACGCCTCGGGTTTTGTCCACTTTTTCGGCGAGCTGCGCGGCCTGGCCGGCTTGAACGCGCCGCACCAGATCGAGATCATGCCCTACACGGTCGGCAGCCTGCAGTCCTACCGGCCCATCGCCGCCAATCCCTTCGCCACGGGCGGCAAGCGGACGCTCAACGGCGGGCTCGACGGCAAGATCGGCGTGACCGGCGACCTGACCCTGAATTTCACCATCAATCCGGATTTTGGCCAGGTCGAGGCCGATCCTTCCGTCGTCAACCTGACCGCCTACGAGACCTTCTATACGGAAAAGCGTCCGTTTTTCGTCGAGGGCAAGAATATCTTCAATTACCAGCTGATGGGCGGCAACGGCGATTTCTCCCAGGACAATCTCTTTTATTCCCGGCGGATCGGCCGGGATCCGCACTATGCACCCTCCGTGGACGGCTATCTCGATATGCCCAGCGCGACGGCCATCCTCGGCGCGTTCAAGCTGTCCGGAAAAACAAAATCGGGTCTTTCGATCGGCGTGCTGGAGACGGTGACCTCCAAAGAAAGCGCGTCGGTCTATTCGGGCGGGTCTTATGGCAACATTCCCGTTGAACCCTTGACCAATTACTTCGCCCTGCGCGTCCAACAGGATTGGAACCGCGGCCAGACCATCCTGGGCGGCATGTTCACCGCCGTCAACCGGCAGTTGAAGGACGCCGACCTGGCCTTTTTACACAGCGCGGCCTACTCGGGGGGTATCGACTTCCTGCACACCTGGGACAACAAGAATTATTATGTTTCGTTCAAGGGCGTCGCCAGCCGCGTTCAAGGGACGCCTGAAGCGATCCTCGAAACCCAGCTTGCGTCGGCCCGCTATTTCCAGCGTCCGGACGCCGATTATCTGGAGGTCGATCCGACCCGGACTTCGCTCCTGGGCACGGGAGGCAACCTGGAGATCGGCAAACAGGGCGGCGGGCACTTCATGTATGTCGCTGGGCTCACCTGGCGCTCGCCGGGCTTGGAACTCAACGACATCGGCTATCTGCGGGAAGCGGACGTGGCCATGCAGTATGTCTGGGCGGGCTACCAAATCTATGAGCCGTGGGGGCCGTTCCGCAGCATCAACATCAATGTCAACGAATGGTCGGGCTATGACTTCGGCGGCGAGACTATTTTCAAGGGCGGCAACGTCAACCTCAACCTCAACCTCAAGAATTACTGGTACACCGGCTTCGGCTACAACATCCAGGGCGAATCGCTCTCCCAAGCCTCTCTGCGCGGCGGGCCGTCCCTGCGTTACCCGGCGGGCTACAATTATTGGTTCAGCGTGATGACCGACATGCGCAAGAAGGTCCGTTTCAATTTCTCCGGCAACGCCGGCAGCCGCGGCGACGGCGACATGCGGTCCTGGAACATCAATCCGGGAGTCACGATCATCCCCAACGCGGCCCTGCAGGTCTCGATCACGCCCCTGTACGCCGTGAACCACAACATCCTTCAATACATCGATACGCAGGCGATGGGCGCCGACGCCCGCTACATCTTCGGGACGATCGAGCAGAGGACCCTGGGACTGACCCTTCGGCTTGACTA
>PMCY01000247.1:4459-4956 GCA_003154255.1 Candidatus Aminicenantota bacterium
GCCGCCGATTATGCCTTCGCCAATCCCAATTTCAACTTCCGCCAGTTCCGCTCCAACCTCGTCCTGCGCTGGGAATATGTCCCCGGATCGGCGCTTTTCCTGGTCTGGTCGCAGGGCCGGACGGGTTATCTCATGGACGGCTCGTTCGACTACGGCCGTGACGTGCGGGGCCTGTTCGACTCCCACCCGCAGAACGTCTTCCTGGTCAAATTCTCGTACTGCTTCCAGCTCTGAGAAAGGTCGGGGGTTTCAAGCCCCCGCGAAACGGTCGCGACTTTTCGAATAGTTCAAAGCCCCGCTAAAGCGTCTTACTTTTTATAAATCAGGATATCGCCCGGCTGGCAATCGAGAACCTCGCAGATTTTCTCCAGCGTCGAAAACCGGACGGCCCTGGCGTGGCCTTGTTTGAGAATCGAGAGATTGGCCATGGTAATGCCCACTTTCTCTGAGAGCTCGGTGAGCGACATTTTCCGCTTGACCATCATCAGGTCGAGATT
>PMCY01000131.1 GCA_003154255.1 Candidatus Aminicenantota bacterium
CGCCAGGATTCCTCGGCCGTGCGGTTGGGCTTTCCTTCGCCGTCCTCCATGCGCTCGCAGGCCATGAGGATGGGTTTGAACGGCTGGATCGAGGCCAGGTCGAAGAGATGGGTGCGCAGGGGAGAGATGGAATTCAGGATGGGCATCCGGCCGCCGGCGCGGGAGGCGTCGTAGGCCATGAGGCCGGCCCGGGCCAGGGCCGGGTCGGGAGTGTCGATCGACAAGGGTTTGGCCGTGACGCGCTGGATGGCCAGGACCAGCCCGGTCATGAATTCCGGGGAGCGGGCGCCGACATTGACGTCGAGATAGGCGGCCCCTTTCTCGTCCTGGCTTTTGGCCAGGTCCAGAAGGCCGGGGATGTCGTTGGCGTCGAAAAATTTCTTCGTCGAGGGGACGGAATCGTTGATCGATTCCCCGATGATGGTCAGGCCGGCAATGGACATGCGGAGCTCCTTTGGACCCATCATTTTTATCTTATTTGGGGGCGGTATTCAATACGGAAATCGATAACATCGGGGACATACTGGAAATCGGGGGACGGGTTTCAATTCGTGCGGTCGGCGGCGGAAAGATCCGTCATTTTGACGCGGAAGTATTTTTTGGCCAATTCAAAGTGCCGATCCCGGTGGTAGAGTCGGGCGCCCGCGATTTGGGAACAAACGAGAATCGTCACGTCGATCAGGGGCACGTCGAGGCCAACCCGACGCAAGCGCCAAACCAATTTCTGGACATCCTCCCAGGCTTTCTGCCCCAGGGGGATTTCGGGTAGCGCGTCGAGGCGGGATTTCAGGCGCTGAAAATCCTTCTCGGATCGGGTCCCGGCCAAAAGCTCGACTTTGATGACCGGAGTGATGAGAATCCGATTCTCGTCCAGCAGCTTCTCCAAAAGCATTTTAACGGCCGGGTCATAATCTTTCCGCAAGGCCTGGATCCAGGCCGAAGAGTCGAACAGGGCCGGCTCATTCATCGCGTCTCATCCGTTCAAGATCCGCTTCGGTGAGGTCCAGATCATAGGTGCCCAGCTCTTTCTTGAGCCGCCCCCGCTGGATGGAGCGGATGAGCTCCCGGAGGCCTTCCTCGATTGCCATTTTCATGCTTTTCGCGCCCGAGAGCTTCACGGCTTCCTCTAATAGGCGTTCGTCGATTTCGACCGTCGTTTTATGCATCGAGTATGTCTCTTACGTATGGGTATAATATACATAAAACGGCCGCCGGTGTCAAATCGGCTTGGATGCTATCTTTCCTCCATCCTGAAAGACGGAGCCCCAGTACACTATTCTCAGTCTACGGAATGGGAGAGCGATCTGGATTCGAATATTGGGGAAATAGCGGTTTTTTGACAGCCTGGCTAAAGCGTGCAATACTCCAATTAAAGAAGGAGGCGCCATGTTATTTCTTTCAGCTTTTGCCTTATCATTCAGGGACGTCCCCGATTCGAACAAGGTCAGTATTCCCTCCTGGTTGTTCTGGGTTCTTCTTCTTGTTGTGGCNNGGGCGCGCCTGCGGGGAAAAATAAGGAAGGGGCAGCGGACCCTGGACGAAGCCTTGCAGCGGTTGGGGCAGGCGGCTTGGAAGGCGGGCCGCAGGCCCAAGGAGTCGGCCGAAGCGGTTAGGGAACTCGATGTGCTGCACGAAACGATCCGCGCGAAAAATGACGAAATCGAGAAGATCGAGGTCGAGGCCGCCCGAACGAAGCAGGTCCAGGCCGATTTCCTCCAGTCCCAAAAAGCCAGGATCGACAAGCAGGTCGAAGCNNCCCTCGGCGATGCCGAAAAAACCTTGACCGGCACCGAAAAAGATATACGGACGGCGGAAAAAGCCTCGATCATGGAGGAGGCGGCAAAAATCCAGGCCATCCTCGACGGTTATGATAAAACCATAAAGGGATTGGGCGAAGAGCTCAGCGAAAAAATGCGGACTTCCGAAGCCCTGGTGGCGGAGATGGACAAGAAGAAATCCGGCCTGAAGGCCGAGATCGACGAGACCGAAAAGAAAAAACGCCCGCTCTGGGCCGCCCTGGGAAAGAAGTTGAACGAAAAGAGGGTTGATGATTCCGCCCTGGCCCCCATCTACGCCGAAATCGATGGGATCGACAAAACCATCCGCGAAAACGAGGCCCGCCACAAAGACTTGGGCGGATGAGGACAATCCCGTCCCCGATATCCGCTGATCAGCTCATTCGTAATAAATCTTTTTGGCGTCGGCCTTGGCCGGATCGTGGAGGAAGGCCCCGACGCCCTTGGCCACGAGTTCGGCGTATCGGGGCACATCCTTGATGATGACCGCACGGTCGGCATGATCCTGGGACCACAAATCGGCGATGGTCAGGATGGTCGAACAGTGGCGGCCGACCCGCAGGGCGATGGGCCAGCCCTTCTCGTCGATTTTTTCGAAGAGCAGGCCGCGTTTGCCGGCCCGGACCACGAATTCATCCTGGCCCGTCAATAAAAGCTTGGCGTCCGTCCGCCCCCGCGTCGCGTCCAGGAACGGCTCGGGCGATTCGAAGAGGAGCGAGATGGCGTCCGTGTTGTCGCCGATTTCGCGATGGGACAATCCGCGCAAGGCCTTGGGGGAATACTCGACGCCTATCTTGAATTCTTCGCCCGACAGGACCATGGAGGCCATGGCCGCCAGGTCCTGGCCCTTCTGGTGGGCGACGATCGTGCTGATGACGGGATACTGCAGCTCGGCTTCGTGAAGGTCGATGGCGATGTCGACTTTCTCCTGTTTGATCATCTGGATGATGGCGTAGCAGGTCTTTTCGGTCAGCGTGCCGGCGGGCCGGCCGGGGTANNTTGCGGATGTCCATGTAAGCCAGCTGCTGGCGGCTGGGATAGTGGATGAAGATCTCCGGGTCGGGCCATTGATCGAGCGGATTGGACCAGCGGTCGCCCATGCGGAATTTCTGCCCGCCCCAGGCGGTCGGGATGGTGTAATCGGCCGGGTAAGCCCCGCTCGGCCGGGTCACGGTCGTGGCGCTTCTGTTGGCCGAATTCAGGACGATCAGGCGGCCCTGCTCGAGCCGGGCGTTCTCGGCCAGGATCCAGGTGGTCAGCCGCCCGCCGGGCTCCTCGGGATGCGAGCCGCCCAGGACGAGGATCGTGCCGCCCGGCTTTCCGCCTTCCAGGATGTAGACGTTGGCGTCGTTGGTCGTGCCCTTGATCCCGGCGAAATAATCGCCCAGGGTCTTCACGGCCGTGACGCCGGGGCCGAGGACCACGGGCTCCCTCAAATGGCGGCTATTATAGAAGCTCAAACCGGCGAAGACGGCCAGGACGAGCCCCAGCGCGATGATGATCGATTTGCGTGCCATGGTCCTCGTCCTTTATTTCAGCCGCAGAAGCCGGAGCAGGAAGGGCAGAAGGACGATCATATAAAGGACCTCTTCCTGCCACTTGCGGCTCTTGATCAGGTTCCAGATCATGAGGCCCGCGGCGAAGGCGACCAGGAGATAATAGAGGATGGTGATGATCATCGGGAATCTCCTCT
>PMCY01000318.1 GCA_003154255.1 Candidatus Aminicenantota bacterium
GCCGAGAACCTGGGCCGCCCGCGAAACGTTTCCGTTCGTCGATCGGAGGGCCCTGGCGATCAGCTCCCGTTCGGCCTCCGGCAGGGACAGGGCCCTCTCGGACGGACTCTCCACTCCCGCCCGCGGCGGAGGGCCGATGGGCAGATGCCCGGCCGAGATGAGCGCCTCATCCTCGAAAATCATGGCCCGTTCGACCGCGTTTTTAAGCTCGCGGACGTTGCCCGGCCAGGAATACTGGAGGAGGATCCGCTCCGCCTCGGGTTCCAGCCCCTGGATGGACTTGCGGAATTTCCGGTTGTAGTGATCGATGAAATGCCGGACCAGCGGCAGGATGTCGTCCTGCCGGGCCGATAAGGGCGGCATTTCCACGGGACAAACGTTCAGCCGGTAATAGAGGTCCTTGCGGAACTTCTCCTCCCGGACGAGGCGCTCGAGGTCATGGTTGGTCGCGGCGATGATCCGCAGATCCACGTCCACGTCCCGCAGCCCACCGACCCGTTTGAATGAGTTCGTCTCCAGGAAGCGCAGGAGCTTGGCCTGCAGGGCCGGACCCAGGCTGCTGATCTCGTCCAGAAACAAGGTCCCCTCGTCGGCCAATTCGACCAGGCCGCGCTTCTGCTGCTTGGCGTCGGTGAAGGCTCCCTTTTCGTAGCCGAAGAGCTCGCTCTCCAGCAGCGTTTCGGGGATGGCCGAACAGTTGATGGCNNGCGGATCATGTCCAGGACCCGGAGCATGGCCGGAGTCCCCCCGATCAGAGGCCCGGGAGTGAATTTCTTTTCCTCGATCTCCCGATAAGCCGAAATCTTCTTCTTCAGGGCGGCCGCCTCCAGGGCGTGCTGGAGAGTGCTCTGCAGCTTGGGATCGTCGAACGGCTTGGTCACGAAATCGTAAGCCCCCCGGCGCATGGCGATCACCACGTCCTCGATGATCCCGTAGGCCGTGATCATGATGACCGGCAGGTCGGCGAAGCTGCGGCGGATCTCTTCCAGGAAATCCGTGCCTCGTCCGTCGGGCAGATTCATGTCCAGCAGGATGAGGTCGGGCGATTCCTCCTGGGCCAGCCGCAGGCCGGCGGCGCCGGTCTCGGCTTCGATCACGTCGTGGGACCACTCGCCCAGCTTCTGCCGCAGGGACCAGCGGATGAGGCGGTCGTCATCGATGATCAGGATCTTCGTCTTGGCCATCTTCCCTCTCCGGACGGTTGAGCGGCAACCGGATGGTGAACGTCGTGCCCTGGCCTTCCCCGGTCCTGACCGCGATCGTCCCGCTATGGGCGTCGACGGTCTTCTTGCAGATGGACAGGCCCAGCCCGGTGCCCCCTTTTTTGGTCGAGAAAAAAGGATGGAACAATTGGGCCTGATGGGCGGCCTTGATGCCGGACCCGTCGTCGGCGACGAGGATGTCGAGCGTTTTTTCCGGGGGGTTCGTCCGCAAGATGATCAGGATATCGCCTTTATCGCGGATGGCGGCAATGCTGTTGAGCAGGAGGTTGAGGATCACTTCCTGCATGCGGTCCGCGTCCAGGACCACCAGGACGTCGTCCTTGACCCCGTGGAGATGGAACGCGATTTCCTTGCCTTGGACCTGGGTCCGGGCCAGGCGGATGGCGTTTTCCACGAACAGATTGGGCGGGACCGGGCGGAAGGTCAACGGCTTGGGCCGGGCATAGCGGAGGAAGTCCTGGATGACGGCGATAATCTTGTCGATCTGGGTCAGGATCTCGACGAAGATCTCCTTGCGCGGATCCCCGGCCGGGGCTTCCTTTTCGATGACCTCCAGGGCCCCCTTCATCCCGGACAGGGGGTTCTTGACCTCGTGGGCCAGGCCGGCGGCCAGTTCGCCGAAGGCGGCCAGGTGTTCGGCNNCGCACGCTGAGATCACCGCCCTGGACCTTGATCATGCCCTCCTTGAGAAGGCGGATGGGACGGTTGATCAACCGTTGGAAAAGGCGGAGGATGATGAAAGTCAGCAGGCCCAGGGCGATGAAGGCCAGGACGATGCCCTTCCACTGGCTCCGCCAGAGGAGCGCGGAAGCCTCACGATAGTCGAAATCGACTTCCAGAAAGCCGTTGATCTTGCCCTCGGGCGCATGGCAGGCGTGGCAGGCGGGAGCGTTTTCGACCAACGATAGGCTCTGAATGACCGAGCCCGGGCGGTGACGCAAAAGCCGACGGGATTCCCGGCCGTCGAGCATGCGAAGGAGGACCGAGCGGTCGTCGGCCGTGATGAACGAGGCGATTTCGGATGGCCGGGTGGAGGCAAAGATCCGCCCTTCGGGGGTCAGGATGCGTATGGAGCTGACCGCCTCGGTCAGCTGGACCAGTTCATGGATCTCGGCCTGGGTGTCCTGGACGCGGCCGCACTTTTTCAGCAGAAAGACGCTGTTCTCGATCAGGGAGCCGACGATCTCGGCCTCCTGGCGGATGAACGACTGAAGGACGTTTCGCTGGGTGGTGAAATACAAGGCGGCCAGGATCGCCGCGGACAGCGCGCCCAGGACGATGACATGCAGGACGACCTTCGCCCGGAGCGTCCAATGACGGATCTGCGTGGCCATTTCCTCGTTTCTGCCGTGGCTCGATCGGAATGGTCCGGATTATAGCCCAGCGGCCGGGCCGGCACAACGGGAAAAGATTTTCGGGTAAGGCGGCGGGCAAAAAAAGGGGCGGCACCTTGCGATGCCGCCCCGGAAAATGCGGTGCCGAGGATTTCCGCTCAGCGCCAGGTGTACTTGGAGACGTCCCCGCCCAGGCTCTGGATGGAATCGACCAGAAGCTGGGCCACGTAGCGGGCGTTGTGGATGAAGCCGTGGGGCTCCTTCCTGCTCAACTGGAAGTTGAACGTCGCCTTCAGCGCCGCGGCGTTGAGCTTGTAACCGTTGGCCGAGGTCATCTCGCTAGCCTCCAGGACGCCGTTGTTGTTGGTGTCCTTAAACCAATAGGGGTAGGTGTTGCCGTCATAGAGCGCCCGGCTCCCCTGGTTGGCCAGCGTGTAAGCCTTAATCTGGGCGTAGAGGGCATTCTCCAGCCCCAGAATCTCGTCTTTGAGCGATTCCCGGGTGTTGCCGTTGCCGTTATAATCGGGAATATTGCCCGGCCGGATCTGTTCGAAATCGAATTTCTCCGGGTCGGCGCCCTGGAACGTCTGGGAGATGTCGTTGCCGTGGCAGGGCACGCAATTTTCCTTCATCGGCTCGGCCACGTTGTGCGTCCGCATCGTCCAATTGTGTTTCTCGGCGACGACCGCTGTGCTCATGTGGCATTCGACACAGGTATTGAAGCGCCCGCCGTGGTTGGCGAAGGGCTGACGGCCGATGTAGCTTTTGCCCGGGAATTCGTAGCCGACCTGGACTTCGGTTCCCAGGAATGTGGCCCCGGCGGCGAAATAGTGGACATTTTTGAAGCTGAAGGTGCCCGAAGGGTTGGCGGCGATCGCGGCGTCCACTGAGGATTTCGATTCGCGTCCCTGATGGCAGGTGATGCACAGGTTGCTGTTGTCCCCCAGCGTGACGCTTAGGCCCGAGGGAAACTTGACGAGGGGCGCCTGGCGTAGGGCCGGGGGCGCCGTATGGCAGGTGGTGCAAAGCATGCCGTTGGAAAGGGGCTCGGCCTGGTTGGTGCCGTTGGCCAGGTAATATGCCAGACCGGTGGCCGAATGGCAGCGGGCGCAGCCGGCGTCGACCTGGCCGCCCGAGTCCCAATGCCGCCACGGCTGGCCGGACCCGTCGAAGTGGCCTTCATCGGTCCGGCTCATGGCGCTTAGGTCGGTCTTCTGGATCAGCTTCGCGTTAAGGTCCTCGATCGAATCGTACATCAGCTCGATCAGGTACTTGCCGTTATGGGCAAAGCCGTTGGGGTCCTTGGTCGCGACCTGGTAGTTGTAGCAGGCTTTCGTCAGGCGGTTGGTGAAGCTGGCGTAACTATTGGAGGAATCCGCCTCATTGGAATCGACGACGCCGTTGCCGTTGAGGTCGTTGAACCAGTAGGGATTTGTCGCGCCGTCATAGGCGATGGGCTTGTTGATGACCGACCGGGCGTAGTTCTGGATCGTCGCCAGGAGCTTGGCCTTGATGCTGTCGATCACGTAGAACATGCCTTTGGTCAGGTCGCCGCTGCCGTCGTAATCGACCTGGGAGCCGACGAAGCGGATATCCTTGAAATCATTGACCCCGGTGTGGCAGGTGTTGCACTTGGTGATGTCGACCTGCAGGGAGTGGGGGTTGTGGCAGTTGTTGCAGGCGTTATAGCCGGTGATATGGGAAAAGCGGGCGTCGTAGGATTTGCCGCTATACTCGTAGCCGCTCTTGGCGAAAGTGCCGAACTGGGTCGCGGCCGCGGCGTAATAATGGATGTTGTTGAATTTAATCTTGGTGCTGGGCGTGTCGTCGTTGGGCGCGGCGGCGGAGGCGATGTTGGAGTCGACCGTGGCCTTGGAGGCCCGGCCCTGGTGGCATTCCATGCAGAGGCCCTCGGGGCCCAAGTTGTTGACCACGTACCCGGAGGGGAACAGGACCGAGGAGTTCACCCGCAGGACGCCCTTTCTGGGGTCGGTATGGCAGACCAGGCATTCGACCGTCGTGCCGATGGGAGCGGCCTTGTCCACCTGTCTGGCGGGCGTCCCGTCGGCGCCCAGAAAGTCCAGGAAGCCGGGGGTGCTGTGACACTTGGCGCAGGTCGTGGGGATCTCGGCCGGCGAGGCCGTATTCCAGTGCTTGAACGGCTCATCCGTCTTGTCGGCATGGCCGGACGTCTTCCACAGCTTGGTAGCCACGGCCGACTTGGTGTTGGTGCCGGCATCGACCTTGGCGCTGGGGAAAACCAGAACCAGGCCGATGAGGGCCGGCAGGGCCAGGAAGCCGATCATGTTTCGTTTTTTCATCTATGCATCCTCCTGAGTTCGTTCCTCAATCCCAGCGGTAACCGAAGGTGAACTCGAAAATATTGGCGTTGTAGTTGTTGGCTCCGCCGGAGAGGCTTTCCTTGAAGTGGGCGTACCGATAGGCGATCTGGGCGGCGAAACCGCCGCTCAACAGGTACTCGACATAGGCCCGCAGCATGGTCCGGTCGATGGGCCAGTACCCCGAATTCGTGTAGCTGTTGGCGTACAGGCCGACCTTCCAGTCGGGGGACAGGGTCCAGGCCGCGGTGGCGTCGAGCAGGGTGGAATTTCCAAGATAGGCGATGACCCAGGAGAACGACCCGGGCGCTCCGGCCCAGGATGCCGGATAGGTGATCAAACGCGTGCTGTCCTGTTTGGCGTGGATATAGGCATAGCCAAGGCTGAAATTAATCTTGTCGCCGTGGTAGCCCAGGCGCAGGTTGACCTGGTCATTGCTGCTCTTCCAAAGGTCGTTGTAGTTGTCATCTCCATAATTGATGAAAAAGTTGAGCCCGCCGGGAACGTCGCTCTTGATCCGGGTCATGAGATAGCTGGCCGAGAGGTTGAATTTGTCCAGCTGCCAGCGGACCGTCGTCCGCAAGCGGTCGAAGCTCGTCGGAGAGATCAGAGTGAAAGGGTTCTCGTTCCGGCCGTGCTGGTAGTCGGCGGTGACATGCAGGTTCTTGAGGTCCCATTTAAGGTTGCCGAAGAGGCCGTTGCGTGTCGTCTGATCCGCGCCCGTAGCCGTCTCCAGGTTGTTCAGCTTGCGCTGCTCGTTGCGGTATCCCAGGGTCAGAACAAATTTCGGAGTGAATTCGTATTGCAGGCCGGCTTCGACGCCCCGAGTCTTGAATCCGAAGTTCTGGAGCTCGGTGGCGCCCGTCTGCATGAACGAACCGCTTTGGTCGAACGTGTCGTATCGAAAGGCTCCGACGACGGCCAGCTTGCTGAAGATGAGGTAGCTCAGGTCGAAGTCGTAAAGATCCATCTTCCGGGCAAAATTGCCCTGGCCGGTCAGCTGGTACTGGAAGCCGGCCGATAGGTAGTCCACCCCGGCCGCCTCCTCCGTATAAGAGATGTTCGTTTTCTGGTTGCTCAGCCGAGCGGCGCCTTTCAATAAAAGGTTGTCAAACGGACGCGCGGTGAACCGGAAGGTGCTGACGTTGGTCTTGAATTCATAGGGCAGGTTCTGGAGAAAAGAGTCGAGGTCGGCCACTCCCCCCGTGCTGTCGGCGAAGGCCGGCAGGTAGGACATATTGTCACTGGTGTACTTCTGGTAGCGTTGCTCGAAAAGCAGGGAATAGCGGGGCACATGCAGGTCGAGGCCGAAACCCGTGTCGGTCATTTTTTCGGACACGGGCTGCGCGAGCGTATAGTCGGCCCGGTTGGACAAATAGGCCGTCGTATTCTGGCCCTCTTTCGTATAGTGGTCGAAATTCAAGAAGATGTTGACATTGGGGCTGAGGGTCACGTTGAAATCGCCGTTGTCGTGGATCCGCGTGAAATTGAGGCGGCGGGCGTCGTAGAACACGCCCCCGCCGATCGTCTGCATGTCGGCATAGAAATAGTCGGACTTGCGGCGGTCGAAGCGGAACTTGTAGGTCCCGAACTTCTGGATGTTCAGGCTGAAGGACTCGAAGGGGTCGCCGCCGAGGTTGACGACGTTCAAATCGATCCGGTCGAAGTATTTTTTCAAGGCCTCGCTGGCCTGATAGGTCAAGCTGAGGTTGAACAGCCGCATTCCGCTGGTCAGATTGATATGTTCCTTGTATTTGTTGTAGCCGGGGGCGTTTTCATTCGTATCCACGGCCCGGTAGCCGAACTGGAAGCTCCCGCTGAAGTTCGGGTCCTTGGCTTGGGCGGCTAGGGGAATAGCCCGGGCCAGGACGAGGACGAGGAACGCGGCCACGATGATCGTTTGGATTCTTCGCATCGCTTCTCTCCTCATTACCGGATGAAGATATTGCTCAGGTTCGAGCCGTGCATCTTGGTATGGCACGACGTGCAATTGGTGGTCTGGGAATTGAAGGAGCTGTGCCACTGGGGCAACTGTATGGTGTGGCAACTGAAGCACAAATCGGCCACACTGGGAGTCGAGAGCATATGCCTGTTGGGCGTGCCGTGGGGATCGTGGCAGGTGACGCACCCCTCGACGCGGGACGAACCGTGTTCAAAGAGAAAGGGTCCGCCCTTATCCGTATGGCATTTCAGGCAGAGCTCCTGCTTGAATCCGCCCAAACGGCCGAGCGTCGAGGGCTCGTGCGGATTGTGGCAGGTCGTGCATTCGAGAACGCCTTCCTGCAAATGGTGCCGCTCGTTCAGGCTGAATTTGGCGTAAACGTCCTGGTGGCAGGTGATGCAGGCCTTCGTCCCTCCGGACTTGGCCCCGTCGTGGGGTTTGGAGGCATGGACGGAGTGGCAGGTGGTGCAGTCCAGGGAGGCTTTGCCGTGCGGACCCGCCAGGAATTGGGCGTTCGATGCGGTGTGGCAGGTCAGGCAGACCTTGTTTTTCCTGGCCGCCGAGTCGGCCGCCTTGAAGGCCAGGATTCCGGCCCCGCCGCCGTCCTTGAGGTGAGCCTCAGAGCCGGCGTGGCAGGATGTGCAGGAAGCCGCGCCGATAGCCGAATGGGGCGTACGCCCGAAGGCCTTGGCCACGTCCTCATGGCAGGCGCCGCAGGTATCGACATCCTTGGCCGTCTGGGGTGCCTGGGGCCGCGACCCGGCCGCGGCCAAAGAGCCGGCGACGCACAGGACCAGTCCCAGCAACGCCAACAACCGGACGGATGAGACGAATGGCTTGGGTTGTTTGTTCGCTGACAATGGAAACCTCCTTGAACTGTTTGCCGAGAAAATATCGAATACCACGGATGCGACCTGAGGCCCGGCTTCGGCTGGGAATGAAAGGTCGCCGCCGCACTTCTTCGCATTCATGCTTGGCTCTCCGCCGGGGCCGCGGCCAAGGCGGCCTTGACCGCCGCGCGGATCTCCTGCGAATCGAAAGGTTTTTCCAGGATCCGCTCGGCCTTGAAACCTCCCAGCCGCCGCTCGGCCTGGTCCCCCGGAACGGCGGTGAGGATGATGATCTTGGCCCCCTTCTGAAGCCGGACGAACTCGGTGAAACGGGCCTTGGCCTGATCACCGCAGACTTCAAGATCGGCCAGGATCAATTCATAGCTGCGGGTATTAGCCAGCCGGGCGGCTTCTTCGACAGTGGCCGCTAAATCGACCTCATAGCCTTCTTGGAGGAAGATCTGGTTCAGAGACCAACGGATGAGCTTTTCATCATCGAGGATAAGTATGCGCGGCATAATAAAAGCAACCGGCCTAATAAGAGCGAATATCGTGCCACGGCAGGCTTGTCGGCAGAGGCCACGTATCTAATTTATTTTAATAGAATTATAATTTATTATAGAATCTAAAAGATCGCTTGAATCGGAAAGAGTGGGTTAAATAGCCAAATGATGGGGAATTTGGCCCACCCGATTTATTGCCGAAAGACCTCTTAATAATCGTCTCCCCGTTTTTGACTTTATTTTGTGGAGTATTATAGAATCCGAATGCGCCGCGAGAAAAGGGTTCTTTCGCCCGTTGAGCGAAAACAGTTGCCATTCTAAAAATAATTCCTATATAATTACTCGGCTTTGTGCAGAAACAGTCCTTATCCGTTCCGGCGGAACGGATAAGGACGGAAAGAGATGGATATTCATGAAGCGCATCTTTAAATTCCTGTCGTCGATCAAGCTGGCCATCATCCTCCTGATCATTCTGGCCGCCGCCTCGATTCTGGGCACTCTCATACCGCAGGGACGGAGCCTGGAGGAATATACGGCCCGCTATGGAATGCTCTCGGGGGCCCTGATCAAGCTTCAACTCACGACCCTTTACCACTCGGTCTGGTACCTGGCCCTGCTGTTCTTTTTCGCCCTGAACATCATCGTCTGTACGCTGACCCGGCTGTCCGCCAAGCTGAACCGGGCCTCCCGGCCGAAGGTGGAAAGCGAAGCGAAGGCCCTGCAGGCCCTCAAAAACAAGGACCGTATTAAAAGGAACGCGCCGCTCCAGGCCGCGCAGGCCGAAACGGTTGCCCGCCTCAAAGCTTCCCGCTATAAGATCAGGACTTCGGCCGCCGGAAACCGCGTCTCGCTCCTGGCCCGCAAGCGCATCGCCGGAATCTTCGGCTCGGATGTCGTCCACGTCGGGCTTCTGGTCATTCTCTCCGGCGGAGTCATCAGCGGCCTGACCAGCGTCCGCCAGAACCTGGAGATGCGGGAAGGCCAGGTCGTCTCCATCCCGGCCACGGATTTCAGCCTGCGCCTGGATAAGTTCACGACATTGTATTATCCCGACGGCAGCGTCAAGACCTGGATCAGCGACCTGACCGTTCTGGAGGGCGACCGGACCGTCCTGACCCGCAAGGTCGAGGTCAACCGGCCCCTCAACTATAAGGGATTCAACTTCTACCAGACGAGCTATGGCTATAACTGGGACTCCCCCGCCGTCGAGATCGGAGCCAAAAAGAAATCGGACCCGGCCTATGCGAAGAAGGTCAAGGTCAAAGTCGGGGAACGCGCCCTCCTCGACGACAAGGACCAGCTGACCGTTTCCGTCGTCCGCTTTCTGCCCGATTTCGTCCTGGGCGAAGGGAACCAGCCCGAAACGAGATCGCTCCAGCCCAACAATCCCGCCGCCCTCGTCGAGGGGTTCCGCGGCGGCGAGAAGATCATCACGGGCTGGGTTTTCGCCAATTACCCCGATTGGGACCAGATGCACTCGGCCAACGCCAAGGACAAAGCGGCCCCGACCGACCTGGTCTTCCAGCTGAAGAGCTTTGAAGCCGGCCAGTTCTCGGTGCTCGAAGCGGCCAAGGATCCGGGCGTTCCGCTGATCTGGATAGGCTGCGTCCTGGTCATGGCCGGCTTCGGCCTGGCCTTCTACTGGCCGACCTGGGAAATCAAGGCCGTCTTCGAGGAAACACTGGGCAAAACCGACATCGTTCTGGGCGGACTGGCCGCCAAGAGCCGCGAGTCATTCGCCGTCGAATTCGAGGCCGTCGCGGCCGATTTGAGGAGATCGAAATGAGCGAATCCACGCTGTTCGGACTGGCGTTCATTCTTTTTTGTCTGGCCGCGCTCGTCTATCTGGCGTTTCAATTCTCGAAGAAGAGCTCCCTGGCGAATGTCGGTTTCTGGATCGCCGCGGCGGGCTTGACCAGCCATACCGCCGCCCTGATCTTCCGGACGATCAGCAGCGGTCACGCCCCGTTTACCAACATGTTCGAGTCGATGTCGTTCCTGGCCTGGGCCATCCTCTTGGCCTTTCTGATCATTGACCGAAAATACAAGATCCCCAGGATCGGGGCTTACATCCTGCTCATCGTCATCGGCATCGTGGCCCTGGCTTCTACCCCGCTCATGCCCAAAGAGGCCACGCCGCTCGTTCCGGCCCTGCAGAGCTATTGGCTCTGGTTGCACGTCTCGGTCACCATGCTCGGCGAGGCCTTCTTCGCCGTGGCCTTCATCGCCAGCATCATGTATCTCACGGCCAAGGAGCCGGAGAAGAAGGACAAGATGGACTCCGTCGGCTATCGCTGCGTGGCCGTCGGCTTCCCCCTTTTCACCCTGGGCGGGCTGATCTTCGGCATGGTCTGGGCCTACAAGGCCTGGGGGACCTACTGGAGCTGGGATCCCAAGGAAGTCTGGAGCCTCATCACCTGGATCGTCTTCGCCCTCTATCTCCACACCCGCATTGTCATGGGCTGGAAAGGAAAGCGCTCGGCCATCATCGCCCTGATCGGCTTCCTGGCCGCCCTGTTCACCTATTTCGGCGTGAATTATCTTCTCGCCGGCCTGCACAGCTACGCTTGAGATAAGAAAGGATGCTTTCATGACCGGGACCGCCGCCGAACCCGTTCCCGTCCCCGCGGATGCGGGCGCGCCCCCGCCGCCGGAGCCGAAGAAGAAAAAGAAGAAGAAGATCCTGCGGATCGTCCTGATCGCCGCCGTGGCCTTGGTTATCGTCTTCGTCGCCGCGATCGAAATGACCTCGACGTCTTCGTTCTGCTCGTCCTGCCATTATATGAAATCCTTCTACCAGAGCTGGAAGACGTCGTCGCACGGCAAGATCGAGTGCAAGGTGTGCCATTATCCGCCCGGCATCCGCAACACCATCCGGGCCAAAATCGAGGGCCTGGTCATGGTCGGTCGCTATTGGACCAAGCTCTACCTGAAATCCAAGCCCTGGGCCGAGATCCAGGACGAGAGCTGCCTGCAAAAGGGCTGCCACGACCGCCGCCTCCTCGAAGGCCAGGTCAAGTTCAAGACCGTCGTCTTCGACCACAAGGCCCATTTCGCGGACCTCAAGCGCGGCAAGCAGCTTCGCTGCACGACGTGCCATTCGCAGATGGTCCAGGGCGAACATATCACCGTGACCGAGGCCGCCTGCTTCATCTGCCACTTCAAGAAGACCGAGAACTCGCCCCAGGTCAGCGCCTGCGCCAACTGCCATAAGAAAGAAACCTTGACCGCTCCCCAGTCCCGCTACAACCACACCGTCGTCTTCGAACGGGATTTTAAATGCGACAAGTGCCACAGCCAGGTCGTGGTGGGCGACGGGGCCGTGCCCCGGGAGAACTGCTTCAAATGCCACTTCGAAAAGGAGCGGCTGGATAAATACGGCGATACCACGGTCATCCACGACATGCACATCGCCAGGAACAAGATCGAGTGCACCCAATGCCATTTGGCCATCCAGCATAAGATCGTCAAGGACATCGAGACGATCGCCGACTGCCGCGCCTGCCACACCGGGTCCCACCAGGCCCAGAAGATACTTTTCACCGGTACGGGCGGCCGGGGTGTCGATCACCCCATGCCCAACGTCATGCTGGAGAAGGGCCTGAGCTGCAAGGGCTGCCATATGTTCCATGAGGAAACCGGCGGACTGCAGGTCCGGAGCCAGACGGCCGTCTCGCGCGAACAGGCTTGCGAGTCCTGCCACGGCAAGGGATTCGGGGACATCCTCAAGAACTGGGAGAGTTCGACCCGCCAGAAGCTTCTGGCCATCAACGGCATCTATCAAGCCGCTCTCCAGGAAATCCGCAAGGCCGCCCCGGCCCGGCGGGCCGCGGCCGAAAAGCTCCTCCAGGACGCGGCCTTCAACATCGACGTGGTGGACCGNNCCGCACAAAAACCATGTCTCGACGCTCAACCTGACCTGCGCGGCCTGCCATTCCAACGCCAAAAAGCACGGCGAGCTGACGGCCACCAAGGCCTCCTGCGCCGTCTGCCATCACCGGGACGTCAAGAAGGACTGCTCTGCCTGCCATACGACCCAGAGCCTGCTATACACGGGCGGCCAGATCGGGACCACCAAGGTGGCCAAGGACATCATGGCCGAGGCCGAAACCGCCTGCGCCGCCTGCCATGTCAATAAATCCAACCAGGTCGTCCGGCCCGACGCCACGCCCTGCGTTCAGTGTCACGAAAAGGGCTTCGAGAAGACGTTCGAGGAGTGGCGCTCGACCGCTCGGACTCTTCTCGCCGAGGTCAGGACGGCCCTGGCCGCGATCAAGCCCGCGGCCCTGACCGAAGAGCAAAAAGTCCAGCGGGCCGAGATCGAAACCGTTCTCGCCGCTCTCGAACAGGACGGCAGCGCGGGCGTCCACAATCACGCCTTCGCCGCGGCGTTCCTCCGGGACGCCCTGAAGAAAATCCAATCCTGGACCAAGGGGTGACCCGTGAACCGACGACAATTCGGCAACCTCTTCCTCGGAGGATCGTTCCTGGCCACGGCGGCGGCCTTCCTCTTCCCCATCGTCCGCTACGTCCTGCCTCCCAAGCAGGCCGAAGCCAGCCAGAAACGGGTGGCCGCGGGCAAGGTCAAGGACTTCTCGCCCAACTCGGGCAAGATCTTCAAATTCGGCTCGACGCCGGCCATGCTGGTCAACACGGCCGAGGGGCAGTTTTTGGCCTTCTCCGCAGTCTGCACCCACCTGACCTGCACGGTCACCTACGATGCCGCCAGCGGAACGCTCTACTGCCCCTGCCATAACGGCCGTTTCGACATGAGCGGCCGGGTGGTGGCCGGCCCGCCGCCGGCGCCCCTGGAAGTCTACGCCGTCGAAGTGGCGGGCGAAGACATCTTTGTCTCCAGGAAGGGCTGACATGAGCAAGATCGCGCAGAACACCTGGACTTACATCAACGACCGCTTCAAACTCGCCGGCCCGATCGAATTCTTCAAGCACAAAACCGTTCCGGAGCACAAACATTCCTTCTGGTACTATTTCGGCGGCATCGCCCTCTTTCTGACCGGACTGCAGATCGCCACGGGCATCATGCTCCTGCTCTATTACACGCCCTCGATCGACGCCGCCCACGAGAGCGTCCAGTTCATCATGAGCTCGGTCAAGTTCGGCTGGCTCATCCGCTCCGTGCACAGCTGGTCGGCCAACATCCTGGTCGGCATCCTCTTCGTCCACATGTTCTCGACCTTTTTCCTGAAGTCCTACCGCAAGCCCCGGGAGCTGACCTGGATCTCCGGGTTCTTCCTCTTCATCCTTTTCCTGGCCTTCGGCTTCAGCGGCTACCTTCTGCCCTGGAATGAGCTGTCTTATGCCGCTACCCGCGTCGGGACGGACATCGCCGGGTCTCTGCCTTTCATCGGGGGCTGGCTGAAGGGTGTCATCCTGGGCGGGTCGGGGATCACCCAGGCCACTCTGTCGCGGTTCTTCTGGTTCCACGTCGCTCTCCTACCCCTGGCAGCCGTGGCCGTCATCGCCGTCCATATCTGGCTCGTCCAGATCCTGGGCATGTCCCGCCCGGTCGGGATGAAGGATGTCAAGCTCCGCGAGGAACCCTTCTTCTGGAATTTCGTGGCCAAAGACGCCTTGGGCTGGACGATCATGCTGGTCCTCATCGGCGTGCTGTGCGTATTCCTGCCCTGGGAAATCGGCAAGAAAGCCGATGCCTTCGCCGCCACGCCCCTGGGCATCAAGCCGGAATGGTATTTCACCTTCATGTTCACGACGCTCAAGCTGATTCCCGGGCACATCCTGGGGATTGAGGGCGAGAAGCTGGCCATCATGGCTTTCATGGCCGGCGGCCTCTTCTGGATGCTGGCTCCCTTCCTGGACCGCCGCGCGGCCCGGGAGAAAAAGAGCCCGGTCTTCACCTGGATCGGGGTCATCATCGCCGTCTATATCGTCGTCATGACCATCGTGACCTACACGGTGAAGACGCTTTAAGGACATCCCCATGCGCACGAAAATATATCTCCTTGCCTTGATCGTCATCGCCGTCCCGGCCCTCGCCCGGGGCCAGGCCAACAGCTGTGTTGACTGCCACCTCAAACTGGACGGCGAGCTCAAGACCCCGGCCGTCAACTACGCCCAGGACACCCACGCCCGCTTCGGCCTGCAGTGCAAAGACTGCCATGGCGGCAACCCGGCCGCCGCGGACGAGGACAAAGCCAAGGACAAGACCTTCAAAGGCGCCCCGAAGCGGGCCCAGATCCCCGAATTCTGCGGCCGCTGCCACGCCGACGCCGCTTATATGCGGACGGCCAACGCCAAGCTGCGCATCGATCAGCTCGACCAGTACTGGACGAGCAAACACGGCCAGCAAATCAAGAAAGGGGACACCAAGGCCGCCGTCTGCACAGACTGCCACGGCAACCACAATATCCAATCGTCCAAGTTCCCCAAGTCCTCGACCTTCCCTTGGAACGTGGCCGCCACGTGCGGCCGCTGCCACGGCAACGCCGAGTACATGAAGCCCTACAAGATCCCGACCAACCAGC
>PMCY01000084.1 GCA_003154255.1 Candidatus Aminicenantota bacterium
CGGAACGGCTCGGCCTCGGGTTTCTTGTCGACCTTGATGCCGACTTCGGCCTTGATGGCGCCGTCCGCGGCGAAGGGCGGTTTCTCGCCGTCGCGAAGCTGGACGACCATGACCTGCTGGGGGGTGGCCAGGACGTGGTTGTCTTCGTAGAAATCCATCTGGATGTCGAAGTTGCGGCTGGAGACGTAGTAGAGGTATTTGCCGTTGGCGTCGAAGGCCGGGTAAAGGTTGTCGTAGAAATCGTTCGTCACCGCGGCTTTCTTGCCGGTCTCCAGGTTGTAGACGAATATCTGGCTGTTGCGGTTGTACTGGACGAAGCTGTAGGCGACCCACTTGGAGTCGGGGGACCAGGTGTAATCGGCCATCTCCCAGATGAATTCGTCGTTCTTCATCTGGTTGGAGGAGTCGATCTTGACCGTCTTCCTGGCAGCCACGTCGAAGTAAAACAGGGAGTAGTCCTTGTTGCCGAAGAGGATCTTCTTTCCGTCCGGAGACCAGAGAAGCTTGTAAACGGCCTTGTCCAAGTCGGTGGTCAGAGCCGTCCACTCGCCGCCGGCCGCGCTCTGGGTGTAGAGCTGGTAATCGCCGGTTTTGTCGCTAAAGAAGGCGACGGTCTTGCCGTCGGGAGACAGGGCCGGATGGGTTTCGCGGGTCCCCGGCGAATTGGACAAATTGTCGGCCGGCTCGCGTCCCGTCGTGGGCACGCGGAAGACGTCGCCGCGGGCTTCCAGGACGACCGTTTTGCCGTCATCGGCCAGGTTGGCGGTGTGGAGGTAGTCGCGCGGGTTGATGACCCGGTTGCGCAGGGACCAGCGGTCGGAGGGGATCTGCACGGCGATCCGGTGGTCCTGGCCGCTTGCCGCGTCCAAAACGTGGATGCGGCCGTCCTGCATGTAGACGATCGAGTGCCCGTCCGTGTTCGGATACATGACGTCGAAATCGGCATAGGATGTCACCGGCTTGACTTCCTTGGTGCCGAGCTTCTGGGTGAAGATGTTGGAGATGCCGTTGCCGCGGTCGGAGACGAAGTACATCAGCCCGCCGACCCACATGGGATAGCTGTTCTTGCCGACATAATCGGAGATCGGCGTGTAGGATTTGGCCGCGGCGTCGTACATCCAGATGTCCTGGTACTGGCCGCCCTTATAGCGCTTCCAGTAGTATTCTTCGCTGCCCTTGCGCGTGTAGAGGAACTTGTGCTGCTCGGGAATGAAGCTGACCAGGCCGCCCCGGTCCAGGGGGAAGCGCACGGGGGCGCCGCCCTTGACGCTTACCGAGTACAGATTGGGGTCGCGGCCGACCACGTTCTCGAAGGAGGAGCGGAAAACGACTTCCGCTCCGTCCGGAGTCCAGGCGATGACCTGGGCCCCGCCGGGGTTGTAGGTCAGCCGCGTCGGCGCCCCGCCCTCGGCGGGCATGAGGTACACGGCCTGGGCCCCGTCGTAGGACGCGGTGAAGGCCAGCCATTTCCCGTCGGGCGAGAACTTGGCGAACGATTCCGTTCCCGGGAACGTCGTTAATCGCGCCGCTATGCCGCCCTGGGTGCCGACCACCCAGAGATCGGACTCATAGGTGAAAGCGATCTTGTCGTTATGGATGGTCGGGTAGGTGAAAAACCGGCCCTCTTCCGCGGCCGCGGCGAAGGCGGCGGCGAAAAGAAGGACGAGAATCGTTGAAGCGAGTTTTTTTAAGTTCATACCTAATCCTCCTCTTATCTTTTACGAGACGGCCGGCGCGGATCAGAACCCCATTTCCTTGATCAAGTGCGACGCGCCCGAGAATTTGTCGGTCACGAACAGGACCCAGCGGATGTCCACCGAGATGGAGCGCTGCAGCTCGGGGATGATGAAGTAGTCCCCGATGACGCTCTCATAGGTCATGTCGAAGATGATGCCAACCTGTTCGCCCTTGGCGTTGAACGTGGGCGAGCCCGAGTTCCCCCCGGTCACGTTGGTCGTATTCAGGAAGCAGGCCGGGACGTCGCCCAGACGAGCGTCCTTGTACGGTCCGTAATCCTTGTCGGCGGCCAGTTTTTTTATTTTGTCCGGGACAACGAAGGGGAATACGCCGGTGTCTTTTTCCAGGACGCCCTTGAGGGTCGTCTGGGGCAGATAATAAACGGCGTCCTTGGGGGCATAGCCCAGGACAGGGCCGAACGTGAAGCGGATCGTCCCGTTGGCGTCGGGGGCGTAATTGGCGCCTTTCCAGGCCAGGACGGCTTCTTCATAGCCCTTCTTGAGATCGACCCGCTCCTGGCCCACGGCCTTGGCTTCCTCGCGGACGATCTTGAGTTCTTTTTCCAGCTCGGCGGCCAGCCGGATGAACGGATCGTCCAGCTTGGCCAGGGCGGCGGGTTTGAGCGCCAGGAGCTCCAGCCGCTTGTCGGGGGACGCCAGGACGGTCTTGGCGTAAAGGCCGTCGACGTATTCGTCGATGGCTTTTTCCGATTTCTGGGCCAACAATGCGCGCAAAGCGGACGGGACCTGCTCAATGGGGACGGCCAACTGCTTTTTTAAAGTGTATTTGAAGAAGGCCCGGTCGGTGTCCAGGACATAGCCGCGCTCGGCCAGCTGGATGCCCATCTTGATCTGGGGAACGTTTCGCTCTTGGAACTGGGATTCGCGGTCCTTGTCCGGCTTTTGAAATTCCGGGACGGCCCGGACGATGGTCAGGGCCTGGCCGAGGAGCGTCGAGCCGCCCGTGACGGCATTGAGCCGGGCGCTCCGGGCGGAGAAGGCTTCGTTTTTCTTCAGGAAAGCCGCCAGGGCATCCACCGTTCCCAAATAATTCTTCTGCCGGCCGGGGGCGGCGGCCCAGTCCAGGAAGGTTTTCTCCTGGGCCGTTTTTTTGGCGATCAAACCGAATTTCTGCATGCCTTCGAGCTTGCCCTGGTAATTTTTGAGGGCGTTGTAATAGCCTTTGACCCGGCCGGCATAGCGGATCTCGACTTCCTTGTTGGACTTGCCGGCGGCCTCGAAGAAGGCGATCGCGTCCTGGAAATCGCCGATCCGGCGGCCCAGGGCATCCATGTCCAGCTGCAGCTCGGCCAGGGTGTAGTTGCGGAACGTGACGCCGGGATAGCCCATGACGAACGTGAGCTCGTCGGGCGCGACTCCGTCGAGCGAGATCTTGCAGACGGATTTGGGTTTGTAGGGGACATTATCGGGGCTGTAATCGGCGCCCGTGCCGTCCTTGGCCACGTAGGCCCGGAGGAAGGAGAAATCGCAGGTGTGGCGCGGCCACATCCAGTTGTCCGTCTCGCCGCCGAAATTGCCCAGGTCCTGGGGCGGGGCCAGAACGAGGCGGACGTCCTTGATGCGTTTGAACGTGTACAGGTAATACTGGTTGCCGCTGTACATTGAAGACAGCGTGCAGCGCAGGTCCTTGCCGCCTTTTTCGCC
>PMCY01000110.1:0-26169 GCA_003154255.1 Candidatus Aminicenantota bacterium
GGCAGCCGAACTGCTGGCCCAGGTCAAAGCTTATCATGGCCGGCCCGTCCTCCATCTCAACGGCAAGCCCGTCTTCCCGGCCATCAATTGGGTCTCGGGCCCCCGCCCGGACGGCTGGGATTTCGACCGACAGGCCCGCTTGAACAAGGAGACCGGGATCCATGTGTACGCTTTCGACGTCGGCAAGGGCGTCGAATGGATCAGCCCGAGCACATCACCCGAGCGGCCCTATGATTTCTCCACCATCGCCGCGCGCTTCGGCCGGGTCCTGGACGCCGATCCCGAGGCCCTCTTCCATCTCCGCATCTACCTGGAGACCGGCCACGACGACTGGTGGGAGCGGGCCTATCCCGGCGAATGCGAAATTCTCTCAGACGGACGCCGCGACGGGCAGTCGTTCGCCTCGGAGGTCTGGCGCACCCAGGCCAAGGATTTCCTGGCCGCTTACGCCGCCGCCTTGAAAAAAGAGGGTCTGGCCGAGCGCATCCTGTCCTACCAGGTCGGCGCCGGGCACACGGGCGAGTGGGTCAAGGGCGAAAGCTCCATGCACACGCCTTGCGGCGACTACAGCGCGCCCATGCGGCGGCATTTCCGCGACTGGCTGCGGCGGACGTATCGAGGAGAAGAAGCCGAATTCCGCCGGGCCTGGAACAATCCCCGCGCCGCCTTCGAAACCGCCGAAGTCCCCAAGGCCGAGGAGCAGCTCCTTGCCCGCGGCTATACGTTCCGCGATCCCAAGACCGAGCAGAACGTGATCGATTACTTCCGCTGCCTGGCCCAGCTCTGCGCGGACGCCGTCATTGATTTCTGCCGTGCCGCCAAGGCGGCATCCGGCGGGACCAAGCTGGCCGGCGCGTTCTACGGCTACGTCCTGGACCTATCCTGGAACGGCGGTTTCTTCAAGGAGCGGCCCGACAGCGACTATTCAACAGTCCAGCGGAGCGGCCATCTCGGCCTGCACCGCGTTCTGGAGGATCCGGCCGTCGATTTCCTGGTCAGCCCCTACAGCTACGGCTACCGGGGCATCGGCGGTGACGGCCCGAGCATGCTGCCGGCCGAATCGGCTCGCGTCCACGGAAAGCTCGTCCTGATCGAGGACGACACGCGGACGCACATCGACGCCGATGATCCCCACTATGGACGGGCGGCCACCCTGGCCGAGAGCACGGCCATCCTGCGCCGCAACCTGGCCCAGGATCTGACCCACGGCCAGGGGGCCTGGTGGGCCTCCTGGAAGATCGATCCGCTCAAGGAGCCGGCCTTCCTGCCCCTGCTTCGGGATTTCAAGGCCCTGGGGACATTCGCCTTGGAGCTCGAAACGGCGCCTTCGGCCGACGTCGCCGTCCTGCTCGACGACGAGAGCTTCTATTATGAATCCAGCCGCTACAATCTGGACATTCCCCTCATCTTCCAGCAGCGCCTCTGGGGCCTGCCCAAGATGGGGACGCCGTTCGACATTTATCTGCTGAACGATTTCATCGAAAGCCGGACGAAACCCTACAAGCTGCTGGTCTTTCTCAATCCCTTTCACCTCGACGCCGCCCGGCGGGGCGCGCTTCGGTCCCGGCTGGACAAGGACGGATCGACGGCCNNAGCTGACCGGCATCCGCTTCGGAATCGGCGAACAGCCCTGGGGACCGCTCGTCCACGTCACGGATTTCACCCACCCCATAACGGCCGGGCTGGGCCAGGACCTGGTTTGGGGCACCAACGCCAAGCTGGCCCCGCTCTTCCATGTCGATGACCCGGACGCCCGCATCCTCGGCCAGGTCGTTTACTCGCAGGGCGATTGCAAGCCCGGATTCGCCGTGAAAAAGATAGGGTCGTGGACCTCGGTCTATTCCGCGGCGCCCAATCTCCCCGCTGCCGTCCTGCGCGGGGCGGCCCGTTTTGCCGGGGCCCACATTTACAATGACGCCGGAGACGTCCTTTACGCGACGCCGGAGCTCCTGGGCGTGCACACGGTCGCCGGCGGGCTCCGGACCTTCCATCTGCGCGCCCCCGCGGAGATCGTTTATGATCTCTTCGAGCGCCGGGTTGCCGCCCGCGATGCCGCCGAATTCACCGTCGACCTATCGCCCGCCTCAACCTCGCTTTTTTACACCGGCCCGGCCGCGGTCTTGGCTATGCTCGGGCGATGAAAAAAAAGATCCTGCTCTCCGCTTCCCTGTTCCACGCCCTCACCGACGCCGCCGGTGTCGTCACGCCGACGATCTTCCCCATCCTGTTCACCCAGGGCTTTCTCATCACCCGCTACTCCCAGATCGGGCTTCTGTCCAATCTCGGCCTGCTGGCGACGCTCGCGCTGCAGTTCTTCGTCGTCCGTCTCTCCTTCCGCCACGAATACCGGAACCTCCTGCTGATCAGCGGTATGGGCATCTGCGCTTCGTTGGCCCTGGTCCCGTTCGTCTCCTCGTTTCTGGCCTTGACGGCCGCCTATCTCCTGATCCGCGCGTTCGGCAGCTTCTATCACCCTGTGATCATCGCCTGGGTGTCCAAATCACGGGCCGGGACGGGCCGGGAATTGGACGACGCCATGGGCATCCAGAGCGGCTCGGGCAATGCCGGGGTCATGCTAGCCTATCTCTCGGTCGGCTACCTGGCCCAGCGTTACGGCTGGAAGATGCCGCTTTACGCCTGGGCCGGCTTCGGCTTGCTCCTGACCGGCCTCGGCATGCGGGTCCTGCGCGGCGTCTCTTCGCGCGACAAGGAAAAGCCCTCCCTGGGGGCGGCCTCGTGGTGGCGCTCGCTTGTCTCGATCAAGCGCTTCGTTCCGGGTTTCTTCTTCGGCGGCATGGGCTGGTCGGTGACGATCTATTACGCGCCCTCCCTCCTCAACCATAAATACGGGGTGCCCATGGGCCGGACGGGCCTTTTCCTGGCCCTGTGGATCGGTTTGGGCACGATCACCGGCTATGGGTACGGCATCTGGAGCCGCCGCTTCGGCCGCAAGACCGTCTTCCTCTTCAGTCTGGGCGGAGCCTCGGCCAGCCTCTTCCTTATCGGTTTCGCCCCAACAACCGGATGGGCCGTGCTGGGACTGCTGGCCTTCGGCGCGCTTCTGCTGATGACCTACCCGTCCCTACACACGTTTGTCGGCTCGACCGTCCCGCCCGAAGGCCAGACCCAGGCCTTCAGCTGGGTTTCCAACATCCAGCTCATCTCCGGGGCCGTCGTGACGCTCGTATCCGGGTTCCTGTCCGACGCCCTGGGCATCCACTTCCCCTTCATCCTGACCGGCGCGCTGACCCTGGCGATTTTCGTCTTCTATCTTCCGCGCGGCGCGGAATTCTTCGGTGGGAAAGAAGCCGCTGCGGGCACTCCGCCGATCATCGAGCCCGAGTAATTCGTCTCACGATACCCTGGCCGCGTTTTTCAGATCCCCCGGGCGAAAAATCGGAAAGGGGTATTGCGCCCTCTTATGGTTTGATGGTGCGGGTGGCGACGACGTCGGCTCCGGAGCCTAAGACATCGGCGATGAGGATCTGGCCCCGCCGGACCGGCGCTTCGGGGCGGAGGACGGCGATCGCGTCCAGGATGGGAAAGATCAAATCCCGCGGAACGGATTGGCTGAGCCGGACGGAAACCATTCTCGACGCCGTGCCCTTGAGCGGCACCGAAGCGGACAGGTTTCGCTTCGGATGCAGGATTTCCTGAACGGCGAAATCGACGCCTTTGGGGCATTCGTTGCCGCGCACCTCGAGGTCATCGCCGCGGCGGACCGTCTCGATCAAACAGCCGATCGGGCAAAGGACGCAGGTCAGCCGTTCATTCATGGGCGACGATCTCCAAGGCGTCCTCGACAGAAGTCGGGATCCGGATCTGGCGCATCTCGGACGGGATGAGACGGTACAGCTTGACCCGGGTGAGAATTCGGTCCGAAGCCGCCTCGCGGACCTCGACGGCCACCGAGCGCATAGGCCGGCGGACCCGAAAATTCAAGGTCACCCCGGACGCGCCGCGGCGGACGATCTGGGGCAGGACATAGCGGATGTTTTCGCCGACCCGGACCTCGACCGTCTCCGCCCCTGACCGCCGGCCCCGGACGAATTCTGCGGCCCGCCGCCCAGCCTCGAAACCTTCGAACGAAGCCCAATCCGCCACGTCATGGATGTGCAGGACATTGCCGCAGGAAAAGACGCCCGGCACGCCCGTCATCAGCGTTTCATCGACGACAGCCCCCCCCGTCAAGGGCGAAAGGACGACTCCGGCCCGCTTGGACAGCTCGTTTTCGGGGATGAGCCCGACCGAGAACAGGAGCGTGTCGCAGGCTATCTCCCGTTCGCTCCCCGGAATTGGACGCGACGACCCATCGACCCGGGCGACGATGACGGAAGACACGCGGTCCCGACCGCGGATATCGACGACCGTGGAGGACAGCTCCAGGGGGATGCCGAAATCCTGCAGGCACTGGCGAACGTTCCGCTCCAGCCCGCTGGGCCAGGGCAGGATCTCGAAGACGCCGCGGACCTTGATCCCCTCGAAGGTCAGGCGCCGGGCCATGATCAGCCCGACGTCGCCCGAACCCAGGATGACGGCTTCCCGCCCGATCTTCAAGTTATGGAGATTGACCATGTTTTGGGCGCTGCCGGCCGTAAAGATGCCGGCCGGCCGGGTTCCCGGGATCCCGATCATGTCCCGGGTGCGCTCGCGGCAGCCCATGGCCAGGATGACGGCCCCGGCCCGGACGAGCCGATAGCCGTCGGCGGCGTTGACGCGCAGGACGCGGTCGGGGCTCAAATCAAGGACCATGGCCCCGGTATGGAAGATAACGCCTTCCCGCGCGGCGTCCTCCGCCAGGCGCTCGGCGTACTCGGGACCGCTGATCGTTTCCTTGTAAAGGAACAGCCCGAATCCGTCGTGGATGCATTGATTGAGAATGCCGCCCAGGACCCGGTCGCGCTCGATCAGAAGTACATCGTCGATGCCGGCGCGGCGGGCTCCCAGCGCCGCCGCCAGCCCGGCCGGCCCGCCGCCGATGACGACGATGTCGTGCCGTTCAACCACGGTACCGGTTTCCGTCATGGCTTGATCCGCCCGTAAAAGAGATGCGAGCCGGCCCCGCGCTTGCAGATGGCTTCAGGCGCGGCGCCCCGGGCTTCCAGGATCTCAACCAGCCGGGGTGTGCAGAATCCGCCCTGGCAGCGTCCCATGCCGCAGCGCGTCCGGCGCTTGATCGCATCCAGCGATCGCGCGCCGAAGGGATTGGCCAGCGCTTCGTCGACTTCGGCCCGGGCGACGTGCTCGCAGCGGCAGATCATCTCGCCCCAGCGGGAGTCGGCCGCGGCCCGGCGGGCGCGCTCCTCATCGTCCCAGTGGGCAAAATGCGGAAGCGCCGGCCGTCCGCCCTGAAAACCCGGGTTCGGCCGCAGGTCCAGCGCGGATCCGATCATGTCCACGACCAGAGCGGCGATCGCCGGAGCCGCCGTCAACCCGGGCGATTCNNAAAGCGGGCCAACCCCGGCAGGAGCGCGAAGGCCTCGGCCTTGAGTTTATCCATGACCGGCCGCGTCGTAGCGGCATCGTTTTTATCCCGGACCGCTTCGGAACTCGGGCCCAGCAGGATGTTTCCCTCGAGTGTCGGGGTGATATGGACGCCGAGGAACGAATCGTCCCTAGGCGGCACCGGATAGATGGGCATCGCCAAAATCGATCCGGCGTCGCGGTCGGCGATCAGGTACTCGCCGCGGAAGGGATGAATATGGAAATCGAAGATCCCGGCCAGAGCGGCCACTGCGTCGGCGAAAAGCCCGGCGGCGTTGACGACCCGGCGGGCGGAAAAAATACCGCGCGGCGTCGTCAGCCGAAATCCCTCCCGGACAACCTCTACCGCCGTAACCGGCGTATCCAAGAAAACGCGGGCGCCGTTTTGTGCGGCGCACTCGGCCAGGGCGATCGTGAATTCATAGGGGGAAATAATGCCCGTCCAGGGCGAATGGAGAGCCCATCCGCCCGAGACGCCCGGCGCCAGGCGGGCGATGGCCGCCGCGTCCACGATCTCCAGATCGGGCGATCCGTTGCGCTCGCCCTGCGCCTTCAGTTCCCCCAGTCGAGGGCGGTCGGCCTCCGTCAGAGCGACGACGAGCTTGCCGGTCCGGCGGTGGGGCACACCGAGCTCTTCGGACAGGCCATAGATCCGGCCGAGTCCGTCGACGTTCAGCCGGGCTTTGAGGGACCCGGAAGGGACGTTGAACCCGGCGTGGATGACGCCGCTGTTGCCCTTGCTGACTCCTTCGGCCAGGTCGGATTCCTTCTCCAGCAGAACCAGCCGCAGGTCGTACCGGGACAATTCGCGCAGGACCGCGCAGCCGACGACCCCGCCTCCGATGACGCCGACATCGAAGAGCGGATCCGGCTCCGAAAATCTCCGCGGTTCTTTCATGGCTGTTCGCTCGGACTCGGAATCATAGCAGATTCCGCCTACGGCCGGACAGCCCGCCGTGTTAAAATGAATCGGGAATCAATCGCTCGATGAGGCGCACCATGAAAAAAACGGCGATCCTGTTGTTGGCCGCGGCCCTGGCCGTTCCGGCGATGGCGGCGGAGGAATCTCCGCGCCGGGACATGAGCGGCCGTACGGGCCTCATTTTCGATTTCAATGGGTTGAACTTGGCCGGTTTCGAAGGCGGAGTGGGCGTCAAGACATGGCTGTCTTCGTCCGTGGCCCTCGTCGGCGGGTTGGAGTATTACCATAATCGGAGCAGCGCGGACGCGGTGGCTTCGGTCTCGGGATACCAAACGATTTCGTCCGGTTATGATCTCTTCGTCGCCTTCGAGCACCATCTGAAGGTGAGCCGGACGGTTTCGCCGTTTTGGGGCCTCTCGCTAAGCTTCGGGAGCTATGAACTGGATTCGAAATATTTTCCGGCCCCGGATTACGGCGGCCTCCCCACCGACAGTTCGGAAAGCGACCTCCATATCGAGCCGCGCGTTTTCTTGGGAGTGGAATTTTTTCTTGGCGACCACATATCTTTCTCCGGCTGTTACCGGCTCGGCATGAATTACCAATGGGGGACGAACCATGCGGAAATCCCCGATTCCTACACCCAGACGATAATCGCGGTCGAGCAGAAAACATCCCGTACGACTTGGGCCCTGGGATCGTCATCGCTGAGGGTGACGATATATTTCTAAGGGTGCGGGACCGCCGCGTCGTGCATCTTCTTCCAATCGGCGGCCGCGGCCCCGGCGAACGAAACCGCCGCCGCCAGGAACATGATCCCGAAGACGACGAACGCGTCGATCGCGTAGATCAACACAAGCAGAGCATAGATCCAGAAGCCCAGGACGACCGCCCAGCCCCGCCGGCCCAGAAGGCGGAAACCGGCCACGATCAGGCTCCCCGAGGTGAAAGCGACCAGCGCCGACTTCATGTCCCGGGTGGTGACGAAGACCGCCGCGGCCCAGAAAAGCGGCACGATGATCCAGGCCTTCATCCGGCGGCGGGTCAGGATGACGCCGGCCGCGGCGGCCGCGGCCAGAATGAAACCGATGAAAGCCACGACCGTTCCGGGCGCCGAAAACGGCGGACGGCCTTCGGCCGCCGCTTTGACCGAGATGATCATCCGCTTTTCCATTGTGAAATGGATCGGGTCGAAGAACAGTCCCAGGAGAAAGGCGGCGGCCGGACCGCGCCTTCCGCCGACGCTGCGGACGAGGAGCCGGGTTTGAGAGGGTCCCAGCGGCTCGGCCACAAACGGCCCCCAAAGAGGATTGAGATAGAAAGACCGGCCGGGCTCGACAATTTCGAATCGCCAGCCGTTGGTCCCGGCTTTCTCGCGGCCGAATTGGAAGGAATGGACGAACTCGCCCTCGGCGCGTTCCGGCCAGGAGAGGATGCCCGGGAAGGCGTTGTGGATCCCCGACAGGAACAGGTTCTCCAGCCAATCATAGCTGTAGAAGCCGCCGCGCCCGATGCCGATCTGGGAAATCCAGGCCCAAACTTTTGCGGCCGGGGCGTCGATCGTGATCGCCCGCGTCGCTCGGAAACCGGTTTCGGCGGCGCGTTCGTCCCCGGGCAGGGCGCGGCTGATCTCATCGGGGGCCGCACCCCAGTTGATGGTGCCGGGGCGGATGATACGAAAATAGGCGGCCAGCCATACGGCCAAGACGGCCAGGCCGATGAACAGGACGGATCGGTTTTTTTTCATCTCGAATTCCTTGGCGCCATTATACCAAATCCGACGGGGGCCGGGATGGCCCAGCCGTTATTCGCAACCGCCGGCGTGAAGCGGGCCTGGACCGCATCGGCGTGAAGCAGGAAACGGGCGGCGGGTCATTCAGGAATTTTTTCTCATTATGCCTGGATCGTTTTGAGGGGGGCAGGCCACAAGATTTGACTATTAATAGTACGCAGCGTATTATAGACCAAATGAAACATATTATGGGCCCGTCAATCTTGGAATTCCTGCTTCTGGGCCTTCTGGATCAGGATCCCAGCTCAGGTTACGACCTCCGGAAGAGTTTTGTTTCCTCTCCCCTCAGGCATTTCAGTGATTCTCCGGGTTCCATCTACCCGGCCTTGCGGCGATTAACCGAGCGAGGATGGATAAATGCCCAAAAGCCTGACGGGTCCAGGAATCGGCAGGTGTTCAAGATCAACAAACAGGGCCGCATAGCCTTTATTTCCTGGTTGAAGCGGCGAGTGATCCCGAACGATGCTCTCCGTCCGGAGCTTCTGCTGCTCCGTTTCGCCTTAATGGGTCAGGCTCTCACACAAGACGAAGTGAAGACCTTTCTTGGGGAATTCGGAAATGAACTGGAAGCCCATATCACTTCCCTGAAGATTTTTTACGCGAAAAATAGCGATTCCTTTTCGCTCACAGGGCGACTTTCATTCGAATACGGTCTAAAGGAGTATCGGACCCGGCTTCTCTGGACGCAGGAAGTTAAGCAGACCATCTCTCGGAGCAAGAAATGGCCCCTTTATTGAGCCACACCTGGGCTTGCTCGCTGATCGCACTTGGATCAGGCCCAAACAGGCGATGCCATCCATATTTTAAGGAGAAATTGCCATGAACAAATGCTTTGCCGCTGTGGCGGTCTTAGTGACTGCCTTTAATCTCGCCGTGTCCGGACCAAGTCCGGAGATCCATCTCACCGGAATTCCGGATTCGACTCCGCATTGCTATAAGATGACGACGAACGTGACCCACATCGAACCGAATGGTCAGCGTAAGACCTGGGAGGTGTATACAGTCTGGCTCGAGCTCACCCCGAAAGCCGAGGGAGATCGAGTGACCTGCCGCCGATTCACTTTTCGTGAGGGAGAGGCGCCTGAGGTGGCGATTCCTTCGCTTCAGGACTGGTCATACCGGCTACCCAAAACCGCATTCGACGATCGTGGACAACTGTTTGGAATTGAGCAGGCCAAGTTCGAACGGCTCCTCGACGAAAAGGGGAAGGTGATCCCGCAGGGTGATGCCTATATGGTGTTCAATGCCTTCGTAGACTTCCACTCCTTCTGCCATGTTTTTGCGGCTCGAACGAACTCTGGAATGGGCATACAGGATCTTCACCAGATCGGTGACAAGATCGTGCATGCAGCGGCCAATGGTGAAGCCCCGGTCTCCATGGGATCCATGGTCGAGAAGGGTTCCACCTTCAAGAATGGCGAAATCACTCTGGAATTGAAGGGAAGCAGCACGATCAAAGGTGAATCCTGCGCCATCGTTGGGTACGATTCGGGAAACAGCTCCCTGCATATGATCCTCAAACCCATGCCGCAGATGAAAGTGGAGACTTATGGAGGATCTCACTATTGGGGCGACATCTTCATCAATCTCAACACCCAATGGGTTCAGAAGGCGACCTTAGCGGAACTTGTGGTTTCGGAGACAGCAGTTCCCGGGATGCCGACGAAGCTTCATTCGGTGATCGAGCGATGGATCGTTTTGGAATCTATTTCCAGCGATCAATGCGCCGCCGAATTGAAATAAGTCTCGGATCCGGGAGATATCGGCACTCGCTGCCAGAAGAAAATTGAAATCAGGGACGGTTCTTTGAAACGCGGAAGCGATGATAGGCCCGTCCCCAGTTTTTCATAACCACCCGAGCTTCGAACAATGTGCCGAAAACCCCGCCCTGGAGAAGTGGAGTGGACCCCCCATCTTCAGAATACTGGCCCGGTTGCAATTCCATTTGGAAGTTTCGTCACCATCACATTCGCCCGCCTTCCTCTATTTATATCTCCATTTTTTTATTTTACCAAAAAGCCTAATATTCCGACTTGTCCGTCTATTTAAAAGCCATAATCGAAATCAGAATACTCCCGTACTGCCGAAGCCGCCCTCGCCGCGGCTGGTGTCGTCCAGCTCGTCGGTCTCGATGATCGACATCGATATCACGGGCTGGATCAGCATCTGGGCGATCTTCATGCCCGCTTTGATCTCGAAGGGTTCCCGGCCAAGATTGATCATAACGACCTGGACCTCGCCGCGATAGCCGGCGTCGACAACGCCGGCCAGGCGGTGCACGCTTTTAAGCGAGATCCCGCTCTTGTCCCAGACCAGGCCGACGTAACCACGAGGGATAGCCATCTTGATCCCGGTCGGCACGGCAAAGACCGAACCCGGTCCGAGGACGCATTCCACGGCCGAATAGAGATCGAGGCCCGCGTCTCCCGGATGACCATAAGAGGGAAGCTTAGCCTCGGGGTTCAAGCGTTTGATTTTTAGTTCCATGAGAGCCTCTCTTAGATGCCTTCGATCAAGACTTCTTTGAAAAACGGGCGGGCCGCGTCGGCCAGGCGCTTGACCTCGTCGCGGCCGTACGGCCTGATCCGGCCGTATTCGGCGTCCAGCGTGCCGACCGGGGAGAACTGCTGAACCTGGAAGACATCCGCGCCTTCCAGCCAGCGGCCGATCGTATGAATGTCTTCAACGCCGATCAGTCCGGGCACGACCGTGGTGCGGAAAAGGTAGGGCAAGCCCGAGTCCCGGACGATCGACGCGCTCCGGTCGATGGCCTTCGCGTCCACCTTGGATCCGGTCACTTCGCGATAACGCTCCAAAGGGGCCTTGATATCCATGGCCACGCGGTCGACGAGGTTCGCCTCCAAAAGGAGCTCCAAGCGGTCGGGCCGGGAGCCGTTTGTGTCGAGCTTGATCAGCAGCCCGCGCTGTTTGATGACCGTCAGGAAGCTTTCGATCTCCTCGGCCAGGAGCGGTTCGCCCCCGGTGACGCAGATGCCTTCCAGCCAGCCCTTTCGCGAATCGAGATAGGCCAGGAAGAAGTCCATGGGGATGTCGGCCAGCCGCTCGGGCCGCAGGACCAGTTCGGCGTTATGACAATAAGGGCAGCGGAAATTGCAGCCGCCCAGGAAAACGGTCGAGGCGATGAATCCGGGAAAATCCTTGGGCGCGAACTTTTCTAGACCTTTGACTGCAACCACGCCTCGAACTCCGCGCGGGTGTTGAGCACGGCCGACGGACGCCCGCCCTCCAGGCAGAGCAGCGTCGGCAGGATGATCGAACCCTTGTCGTCGCGTTTAACGTCATGGATGAAATCGCGGATCTTGAGCCGCCCGTCCTTCCCCGTCACATCGTATTCCTGCTTGGCCAGTCCGCGCTCGGTGAAAAAGGACTTCATCTCGTCGCACTTGTGGCAGTTGGGATAAGTGAATAGCAGATATTCCATGGCCGGGCTTCTTAAGGCGCATCCTCAGAGGATCTGGGTATAGGGCGTGCGGTCCTTGAATTCCTGTTGTTTGCCGTCGTTCCACGTCCGGACCGGCCGGAGGTAGCCGACAATGCGGGAGTAGACCTCGGTCGTCGAGCCGCAATCCGGGCAGGCCGGGTGCTGGCCCTTGATGTAGCCGTGATGCTCGCAGACGCTGAACGTCGGGGTGATGCTGAAGTACGGAATGCGCGTCTGGGCGATTTTCTGGACGAGCTTGCGGCAGGTCGCCCCGTCGATGGCCTCGGGCAGGAAGGTATGGAAAATCGTGCCGCCCGTGTAAAGGGTCTGGACGCTCTCCTGGTGCTGGAGCGCCTCGAAGACGTCGCGGGTGGCATCCACGTTGAGCTGGGTGCTGTTGGTCAGATAAGGGTGTTTTTCCGTTCCGGAGACGATGATCTGGGGATATTTCTGCTTGTCCAGCCGGGCCAGGCGGTAGGAGGTGGATTCGGCCGGCGTGGCCTCCAGGTTATAAAGATTGCCTGTTTCCTCTTGGAATTGGCGCAGCACGCCGCGCATGAAATCGAGGATGTCCACGGCGAAGGCCTTGCCTTCGGGCGTCCCGATGCCCCGGCCCTGGAAATTGAGGCTGGCTTCGTGCATGCCGCAGACGCCGATCGTGGAGAAATGGTTGTTGAAGTGGCCCAGATAGACCTTGGTGTAAGGCATGATGCCCCGCTCCAGCATGTTGTTGACGATCTCCCGCTTGGTTTCCAGGGAGTCCTTGGCCAGGACCATCAATTCCTTGAGGTGGGACTTGAACTCCTCGATGGTCTTGGAGGTATAGCCGAGACGGTTGAAATTGATGGTCACGACACCGATCGAACCGGTCGAATCGCCGGGACCCCAGATGCTGCCGGGACGGCGCATCAGCTCACGCTGGTCGAGGTTGAGGCGGCAGCACATGGCCCGGATGTCGCCGGGATTCATGTTTGTGCCGATGTAATTCTGGAAATAAGGAATGCCGTACTTGGCCGTGGCGTCGAAAAGGAGCTTGGCGTTGGGCGAATCCCAGTCGAAATCGTTGGTCAGGTTGTAGGTCGGGATGGGGAAGGTGAAGACCCGGCCCTGGTGGTCGCCCTCAACCATAAGCTCCAGGAAAGCGCGGTTGATGACGTCCATCTCCTTCTGGTACTCGCCGTAGAACGAGTCCAGTTCCTTGCCGCCGACGACGACCCGTTTGTTCAGCAGGTCGGGAGGGACTGTCCAATCGAAGGTCAGATTGGAGAAGGGCGTCTGCCAGCCCCAGCGCGAAGGCACGTTGAGCCCGTAAACGAGCTTCTGGATATCCTGTTTGACGTGATCGTAATCCAGCTTGTCGTTGCGGACGAACGGCGCCAGGAGGGTGTCGACGCTGGAGAAGGCCTGGGCCCCGGCGAACTCGCCCTGCATCGTCCCGATGTAGTTGACCATGTGCAGAGTGGCCGTTTCCAGATGCTTGGCCGGCGAAGAATGGACCTGGTTGGGGACATGGCCGAAGCCGCGCCGCAGGAGGTTCTCCAGGGACCAGCCGGCGCAATAGCCGACGATGGGATAGGAGAGATCGTGAAGGTGGAAATCACCTTCCTGGTGGGCCCGCTTGATGGGCTCGGTGTAGATATGGTTGAGGGCGTAGTTCGAAAGGACTTCGCCGGAGACCCGGGCATTCAAACCAGAAAAACTCATCGTCCCTTCGTTGGAGTTTTCCCGGATCTTCCAGTCGTGGTCGGAGATATAGTCCTTGATGAGGCGTTCCAGATTGATCCCCGTCTGCTTGGCTTCGCGGACGCTCTTGTGGCGCTCGCGGTAGAGGATGTAGGACTTGGCCACCTCGAGGTAGCCGCGCTTCATCAACACCATCTCCACCATGTCCTGGATCTGCTCGACCGAGGGGACGGTGTATCCGCCGAACTTTTCCTCGATGACGAAGGTGACGATATCGGAAACGGTCTTGGCTTGGGAGAAATCATCGACGCCCTGCGACTTCATGGCCTGGTGGATGGCGTGGGTGATCTTGTCTTGGGCGAAATCCACGACTGTGCCGTCGCGCTTCTTGATCCGGGCGATCATTTTTGATGTCATCTCTCCCCTCCTTGCCTGGGCCCGCTAAAAAATCCAACAAAACGAAAAAAATATTTTCCGTTTGCTATATCTTGTGGGTTTTCAGGTTCGTAAATACAATATCTTGTATTTACCGGAGGAAATTTATACCTATCGGCCGGAAGCTGTCAAGGGATTTTTTCCGCATATTTTTCGGCCGGCCCCAGGAAAGGGAAAAGGCCGGATTTGAAGGGCCGTCCGGCGGCGATCAGCCGTTCGAACGTCCGGGCTTGACGCCCAGACCCGCCAATTCCGTTTCCAGGTCGATCTGCGGACCGTAAACCAGGGCGTTCAACCCCATCCGTGCGGCCCCTTCAATATTGTCCCGGAGATCGTCGATGAAGACGGCCGCTTCGGGCCGCGTTTCCGTCAGGCCGAGGACCTCCCGGAAGACGGCCGGATCGGGCTTCATGGCCCCTTGGTCGAAGGAGAGGACGTAAGCATCAAAAATCAGGATTTCGGGAAAGCGGCGCTTGATGAACGTCCAGCGCATGACGTCCGTGCTCGACAACAGGGCCATTTTATAGAACGGCCGGAGACGGCGGTAAAGATCCAGCACGGACGGATTGAGGGTGAAGATGTCGACATAGAGGGCAAAGAACTCCTCGTAGCCGGCCGTGAGACCCAGAAGCTCCTTGACGTTCCGATAGAAATCGAGCGGGGACACCGCCCCCTTCTCGAACAGCACGGCCAGATCCAGATTGTCGTGGGTGACGCGGCGGATCTCCTCCGGGGAATGCGCCGTATACGGCGCCAGCTTGCGGAAGAAGATGGTGTTGTCGAAACGGAGGAGGACGTTGCCCAGATCGGAGATGATCGTATCGATCATGACGCGGACGCCTGGGGCCTCTCCAGGCCGCCGCCCTCGCGCCGGTCCGCGCGCTTCAGGAGAAAGGCGAAGACCAGACCGGCCACACCCAGCCCGGCGAACATGATGGCGCTGGCCGTATACGAATCGGTCAGGTCTCGAAGCTTGCCGTTGAAAAAGGGAAAGAGGGCCAGCCCGATGTTCTGGATCATGGTCGTCAGGCCGAAGGCCGTCCCGACCTTGTCCTTGGGCACAAGGAGGGGGATGGTCGGCCACATGGCCGCCGGGACGAGGACGAAGGCAAACCCCAGGGCGATCATGGGATAGACCGGGTAGAGGCGGGTCAGGCCCATGACCAGGTGGCTGGGGATCAGGATGAGCGAGCCGATGATCATCAGGGTGGCCCGCCGGCCGACCTTGTCCACCAGCCGCCCGGCGAAGGGAGCAAAGATCATCGAGGCGAAGATGACGATGCTGGTGATGCCCGGCGCGGTGCTGAACATATGGAACAGATTGAAGAAGACCTGGCTCAGGAAGCTGCCCGCGCTGGGCGAAACGTCCGGGATTCCCCACTTGGTGGAAAAGAGATGCGTGGACAGGGCGGTGAAGGGGAAGATGGCCGAATAAAACGTGACACAGAGGAGTGTCACATACCAATAAGAGGGCTTGAAGGCCTTGATATCCGCCAGGACGATCTTGTCGCTGCCCTGGCTCGATTTGGTCTTCAGGATCCGTTCGCCCCGNNATCATGGCCTCGGTATTGAAGCTGAAGAGCGTGCCGAGGCGGCTGACGGTCAGGGAAATGCCGAAGGCCAGGGCCAGCTCCTTGCCCTTGAACCACTTGGACATGAAGGCCATCTGGCTGACGACCAGCGACTCGGACCCCGCTCCGAACACCAGCCGCCCGGCGAAGAGCATGGTCCCGGACTTGGACAGGGCCACGATCAAGGCCCCCAGGACGACCAATAAGGAAAAAAGCAGGCTGGCCCGCCGCGTCCCCAGCTTGTCGGTCAAGACGCCGCCGAAGAAGACAATGGCGATGGCGGCCAGGGAATAAGCCGAGTACAGGCTGCCGATCATCCCGGGCTGAAGATGGAGAGCCTGGATGAGGATGTTCTCGATGGCCCCGATGCTGTCATAGGCGAAGTAGCTGCCGAATGTCAGGAGCGAAATGAACAGCAGCAGGGTGAAGCGGTAGGAGGCCTTGGAGGGATGGAAGGACCCGGCGGTCGCGGCGGAGTCGGTCATCGGCGTTCCTTTCGAAAAAGTCCCCCGCGCCCGGGCCGTCGGGCAGAGCCGGGAGATTTTTCAGCGGCGGGCGCGGGACACCCGCTTATTTCTTGGTGGCCGTCATCGAGGCCGTCATGCCCATGTCTTCGATGCTGATCGTGCCGACGAGCTTGCCGTCCTGGTATTTCATCTCGGACTTGGTCCCCCGTTCCGTTCCATCGGGCGGCGTCGGAATCTTGCAGGCGAACTTCAGAACGGTTCCGTCCCATTCGATGGCCGTCAGGGGGATATTGGTGAACATGCCGCTCTGTTCGCTCAGGGCGCCCTCGAGCTTGCCGTCGGTGGCCTTGAAAGCCAGGGTCAGGTAATAATTCTCTCCGCCGGCGTTGACTTCGACGGCCCAAGTGCCGACCAACTTGTCGGCCGCGGGTTTGTCTTGGGCGGCCAGGGGAAGACCCAGAGCCAGGATGAGAATCAGGGCGGGGGGAATCAGCCGGGACAACGATTTCATCGGAACCTCCTGCTCACGGACGTGAAAAAGGACTTGCGAGCGAACATAGTTTCCATGGAACGGGCTTGGAGATCAAGGCCTATCTCGGAATTCCAGGCGAAAGGTTTTAATTTCCTGGGGCCCGATCCTCATGCCCATGGACGGCCTCCCGGACCAAAAAAAGAGCCGATTCCCTCATCGGGAACCGGCTCCGGTCTGTTTCTCGGCGTCCGCTCCGCCCGCGCGGAGGGGGCCGTTCAATCGCTTCCGCTCCCCGCCGCCTCAGTAGAGGCCGGCAAAGACAACGTCGGCGTGGAAGACTTCCTTGGACTTGGCCCGCTGGTTGACGGGCACGCTTTCCTTGATGTTCAGGTAAAAGTCGAACTTGTCGAAGAGACGCAGCTTTTTCAGATAATAGCTGGCGTATTCGGAAATGTTGTCGACGATGATTTTGGCCGATTCGGCGTCTTTGTCGCCCAGGACGGATAAGATGGCCGGTTTGCCTTCGGCGCCGGGGATGAACTTGGCCCGAACTTTGACCTTGCCTTTGCCTTCCCAGTCGGCGCTCTTCGTGATATTGCTGATTTTCAAAGCGGCGAATTCGCTCCGGCCTTTCTGGCTGAAGTAATCCGGAGGAGCGTTCTTATCGGCAGCGGTGTAGACGCTCTTGAATTGGTTCAAGCCTGTTTTAGCCGCGTCACGGAGCGTTCCCGCTTCTTGCACCTCGATGGACTGGGCCAACAGGAGAGACGGGGTTTCGCGGTTGAATTCGACCTTCAGCTTGACATCTTTGTCCAGCAGCGTGGCCGCGTCGAAATTGCCGCTCACGGCGATATCGAAACCGGGCATCTGGGCCACATAGAAATACTTGCCCAGGGCGCTCTTGACCTGGCCGGTGACGTCATTCAGGCCTTCCTTGATGGCCATTTCCTGGGACACGGGCTCGGCTTTTTCGGAGGCCGCGCCTTCCTTGGCTTTGGAGGAGCAGGCGACCGTGGACGTCAGGATGAGGGCGGCGGTCAAAAGGCCAAGAGATAAAATTCCGGCGGTTTTTTTGAAGGACATGACGGATACCTCCATATTCGATCTTCCGAACGGATGAAAGAGGGATATTTTATACCATTGAAAACGCGAAATGTAAAGCAGGAGGCGGGCTTAAAAAGGACCGGCCGGGCGCCGCTCTCGAAGGCGCCCGGCCGGCGGATCTATGTGGAAAAGGAGGCTTAAGACGCCTATCTCCGGTGTACGGACCCGCCGGAGCTCCGGCCCGAGGATGAAGACGAGGAGCTGCGGGAAGAGCCGGAGGATGAACGGGACGGAGAGCTATAGCTGCGGGACGAGGACCCGGAACCGGAATTCCGCGAAGGAGCGCTATAGCTGCGCGAAGGGGCATTGTACGAACGGGAGGAGTCGGTGCTCCGCGATGGAGAGCTATAGTTGCGTGACGGAGCACTGGAGGAGCTGCGGGAGGGGGAAGACGAGCGGGACGGGTAGCTCCGCATCGACGAGGACGCTCCGTTATTGGAACGGCCGGTCGTCGAGCGCGAGATCGAACCCGAGGACGAGGAGGTCCGCCCGCTGCCGCTGAACTCGCGGATGCGCCGGGCATTCGAAGACGTTGAACCGTTCGTCGAAAGGCTCCGGGAGGACGAGCCCGCCACGCCGCCGCGGACGGCAGGCTGGGACCTCATCAGACCCCCCTGGGAGTTCCCGCCGGAGGGATAGCTGTGGATCTGGCGGCCGGTGTTTCCGGAGATGCTTTCCCGGCTGCGGATACCCAAGCCCCCGCCCAGGGTCCCGTTGCCGCTGTAGCCGCGGCCGACCGAGCGGAGGTTCTGCCGGCCCAGGACGGAAGCGGCCCGGGTGGCGATACCGTCGCCGCGATTGAGGTTCGGACGGATATTGGGCTGATTGACGCCCAGGCTGATCCGGTCGACGCGGCCGCGGAGGCGGTCGGCGCCCAAGGCGGAGCGGCCGATATTGCGGTCCCAAAGCCGGTTGCGGTCAACCATGGTCATGCTCCGGGCGAAGTGGCCGTAGTTGTAGTAATCACCCCGCCCATAGCGGCCGTAGAAGCGATTGTTATAGATGACGCCCGGATAGCCCCAGTAGCTCAGCGGGCACCAGCCGACGTAGTAGTCATCGTTCCACCAATTCACCCAGGCCGGGCCCCAACCCCAATGGTCCCGGGGAATCCAATACCAGCCTAAATTGTCGCCCCAGCCCCAGCGGCCATAATGATGCGTGGCCCAGCCCCAGGAATCCGAGGAAACCCAGGTCCAGCCGATGATGGGATACCAGACCCAACGGCCGGACGAATACGGACGCCAGTCGGAGCTGACGCCGCGCGGCACCCAGACATTTCCGTATTCCGCTTCATTGACCCAGCTGCCGTTCTCACTGAGCTCGTTTTCATAGTCGGAGTATTCCGCCGGCAGATAGGTCTGTCCCGTCGGGCGGGCGTAGCTGCCGTCGCGGGTATCGTTCCAACCGCCGAAATCGTCGCGGCTGGCCGAAAGCGAGCCGGCCTCGGACGTGAATCGGCCGTTGGCGGCGACGATCCGGTGTCCGTCGTCGATCGCCACCGAGCCCTCCTCACCGGCCGCCTCGGCCGATCCGGAGAGAACACTGAACTCGGTTTCGCGGTTTTCCCTCACATCGACGCGGTAGGAACCCGCGGTCAGAAGATAGAACGAGGCGTCGGGCGTATGGACCTCGAAGTTTTTGGCCCGATCAAGGGTTTGCACGCGCAGGTAGATGCTGCCGGCCAAGACGTGCAGCTTGGTCGGATCGCCGTCCCGGCCGGGCAGATTGACCAGATCGACCTGGGTATCGTTGTCCAGGCGCAGGTAATTGTGGAGGCCCAACTGGATCTCCAGGCGGCCGGCGCGGCTGCCGATCTTATCGCCTTGAACGACGACCAGGTTGATTTCGCCTTTTTCATAGCCCAGGTCCTGGGCCCTTTGAACATAAACGTCACCCTGGACATAGCTCATCCGAGTGTAGCTTCGATCATAATAAGTCGTGGCTTGGCCGAAGGCGAGGAACGGAAAGACCAAGGCCAGCGCCGTCATGATGCCCCACAGTCTGTTCATGGTTCTCATGGTTTTTCTCCTATCAACCTTTATTAAAGCAACTTCCGTGCCAAGCGAGTTACGCCTGAAAAGAGTAAATATCGAGGCGAAACCCGTCCTGATTAGAGGACAGCTGCTTTCCGGGACCAATAAAAAACCCCCGCCCTCATCTCGATAAGAGACAAGGAACGGGGGTGGAGCAGAGAGCTTGTTTTGCTTTACTTCTTGATTTCGGGGCTCTTGGCCTCGGGAGCTTTATCGTTCAACGGGGTCCGCCCGTGCTGACCGCCGGGACGACGCATCATCGGGGACTTGCCGGCGCCGAAGTGACGGCCCATCGGACCGAACCCGAACATGCCGCCTCGGGGCATGAATCGCTGCATCATCATTCTCATGCGCATGCCCAAGCGCATCAAAGGCCCGCGCATCATCATGCCGCGTCCAAGACCCATTCCGCCGGGACCGCCCATCCGGCCGGGCATGAACCCGCCCATCCGGCCGCGTCCCATGAAGCCACCCATTTGACCGCGGCCCATGAATCCGCCCATACGGCCGGGACCCATGGCCATCCCTTCGCGATTCCTCATCTTCTGGAGCTGTTCCGGGGTGAAGATCTTCTCCATGTCCTTGCGGTTCTTGAACTGGGCCTTGGCCCGGTCGGCTTGGAGCTTGAACATCTGGTCAATCAGGCCATTGACCTTGTTGGGGTCGGCCTTGTCGTCCTTTTGCAGGGCCTGCATGTCCGTGCGAACTTTCTTCATCTGTTCGGAAAAGGCCTTGTTCTCATCCTCCCGGGTCTTGCGGAATTCCTTCAGCCTGGCCTCCTGCTCGGGGGTCAGCTGGAGGGAGTCTTTGATCCTGGACAACGGTCCCTGAGCCACCGGTTTATCGGGTTTGGCCGGCACGGGGGCGGCCTTGTCTTGGGCAAAAGCGCTCAACCCGAAGGCGGCCAACGCGACGATGGCGATCGCCGCAAAATATTTTTTCATGGTGGACCTCCTAAGTCCTAACGTTTAGTTAGACCGGAGCTCCGCCTAATCCTTTGAGGAAGATTCCCAGGCCTGAACGCCCCGGGNNCCATCGTCTCCGGGGGCCAGGACGGTCAGGGACCCGCCCCGGCCGCCGGCGCCGTTGACCTTCCAGCCGGGTGCTCCATGGCCGCGGGCGACGGCGGCCACGGCGTCCGCCTCGGGGGAAACGAGTCCGCAATAAAGGGCCCGCTGGCATTCATTATTGCGGACCATGGCCGCCCCATAGGCGTCCAGGTCCCCGGACTTCAGGGCTTCGCGGGCCTCGACGGCGATGTCCGCCAGGCGCCTCAGGATTTCGCGCTGGAGGAGAGAGCCGCTTCCTTCGAGCTCGGCAATGACTTTTTCGTGCATGTCCGTGGAGCGGTGCGGAGTTCCCATATAGACGAGGCAGAGCCGCCGGTCCAGCTCCGACCAGAGGGACGGCCCGATGCGGACCGAGGAAACGCGGGCTTCCGGGTAGCGGGTCATTTCGATGAAGCTTATGCCCCCATGGGCGGCGGCGATCTGGTCCTGGATCCCGCTCTGCTGGCCGAGCTTGTCCGTCTCCACCCGGTGGGCCAAGCGGGCCAGTTCGGCCCAAGGAAGCGGACGGGGCCGAAGCGCGTTCAGCGCGCCGAGCAAGGTCACGCAAACGGCGGCCGAGGTTCCCGTGGAGATTCCCGCCGGGACAGAGGAATGAAGGCGGATCTCCAGGGCCAGATCCGGGCCGGGCGGAAGGATTCCGATGGCGAATTGGAGGAGCCCATGGGGCTCGCGCCGGGGACGATCGGGGTCCAAGCGGAAAGCTTCGGCGAAATTTTCGGCATGGACGGTCACCCGCGCGCCGGACTTGGAACGGCGCCGGAAGACGGCGATCTGGACCTCGACGCCGGGGAGCACGGCAACGTTGAGAACCCGGCCGCGCCCGGCGAACCACGTGTCCGTCCAGGCCCCGATGTCGTTGACGCGGATGGGAGCCCGGGCATGGATGATGCGGTCCGGGCGGGCGGGTGCCATGCGGGGCTCAGGCGGCGCGGCGATGGCGGATCTGGTCCAGGCTGACAGCGGCCACGATGATGGCCCCGATGATGATCTCCTGGATATAATTGGGCCAGCCCATCATGGTGCACCCGTTGCGCAGGAAGGACATGATGAAGACGCCGATCATCGAGCCCAGGATGCTGCCCTCGCCGCCGCTCAGGCTCCCTCCGCCGATGACCACCGCGGCGATGATGTCCAGCTCCAGCCCCACGGCCACGGTGGGATCGCCGACGGTCAGGCGGGAGAATTCCATCACCCCCGACAAGCCGCAAAAGAGGCCTCCGACGGCATAGATGGCGACCTTGGCCGAATTGACCCGGACGCCGCAGAGGCGGGCCGTGGACTCGTTCGAGCCGATGGCGAAGGCGTGCCGTCCGAAGACCGTCGAGCGCAGAAGAACGGCCATGGCCACGGCCAGCACGATCATGAGCCAGACGCCGGGGGCCAGGAGAAGCCAGGACGGGCGGGGCGATTTGGCCATGAGCTCGTTGATCCAGGTCAGGGGAGCGTCGATCTTCTGGTTGCGGGCGATCCATTTGGCCAGCCCNNCCGTTGACCAGACCGATCAGGGCCCCGGTCAGGACGCCTAAAACCACGGCCAGGAGCGGGGGCAATCCGGCGTTGGCCGCATAGGCGGCGATGACGCTGGATAAGGCGATGTTGGAAGCGGCCGACAGGTCGATGCCGCCGCTGACGACGATGAGGGTCATGCCCAGCGCGCCGAGGGCCACAATGACCGACTGGGTGGCCACGGATTTGAGGTTCGAGAGGCGCAGGAAGCGCGGCCCGACATCGGGCAGGACGGAGAACAGGGCGATCACCAGAATCAGGCCCAGGAACGGGGCCAGAAGATTGATCGCGGATTGGAGCTTGGTTTTTGGTTTCATCGGTGTCACGCTTTCCCGGTCATGGAGGCGGCCATGAGACTCTCGTCCGACCATTCCCCGGCCGGGCGCAGAGAGACCACCTGGCCGCGGAAGAACACGGCGATGCGGTCGCACACGCCCAGAAGCTCCGGGAAATAAGAGCTGACGAAGATGAGCCCCTTCCCCTCGGCGGCCAGGCGGCCCATCCATTCGTAGATCTGGGCCTTGCTCAGGACGTCGATCCCCCGGGTCGGTTCGTCCAGGAGGAGAATCGAGGCCTGCTGATGAAGCAGCCGGGCCAGGGCGGTCTTCTGCTGGTTCCCGCCGGACAGCGAAGCGACGGGCTGTTGGGGATCGCGGGCTTTGATGCTCAGGGTCTCCATCCAGCGGGCCGCCTCCTCCGAACGCTTCTTCAGGCTTAAGAGTCCGAACCGCCGATAAGGCCGCAAGCGGCTGAGAGTGATGTTGTCGGTCAGTGAGCGGTTGAGGGCCAGGCCTTCGCCCTGGCGATCTTCGCTGAGGAGTCCGAGGCCCTGACGAATGCGGCCCCAGGGCTTGGATCCGCCGGAGTATCCGGTCACGGCGATCCGCCCGGCCTCCGGCCCATCCAATCCGAAGATGGTCCGCAGGGTCTCCGTGCGCCCCGCCCCGATCAGCCCGGCCAGACCCAGGATTTCGCCGCNNGACCCGGTTCCGACATTGCGTCCGTCGCGCAGCACGGTATAGGCGTCGGCCACGGCCTGGACTTCTTCCAGGAAGTGGCTGATGTAGATGATGCCCGCACCCGCGTCCCTGAGACGGCGGATGGCTTGGAATAAGCGCTCGGTGTCTTCCTGGGTCAGGCTGCTCGTCGGTTCGTCCATGACAACAATGCGGGCCTTGTCCAGGAGGGCCCGGGCGATCTCGACGATCTGGCGGGCGCCGACGCTCAGCTTGCGGATCGGAACGTCCGGGGTGATCTCCGGGTGATGCAGGGAATCCAGAGTCTCGGCGATGCGCCGCCGGGCCGCGCGCCGCCGCAGAAACCCGGCCCGCCGGTCTTCCCGCCCCAGCATGATATTCTCCTCAACGGTCAAGTGCGGCGCCAGGTTGAGTTCCTGGTAGATCATGGACACGCCGCAGCGGCGTCCGTCGTGGGGACTCGCCGGCGCGTAGCCCTCTCCGCCGAAAACCATGGCTCCCTCGTCCGGTTGAAGGGCCCCGCTCAGGATCTTCATGAGCGTGCTTTTGCCCGCGCCGTTCTCGCCCAGAAGGGCATGAACCTCGCCGGGGCGCAGGGAAAAATCGACGCCGTCCAGGGCGATGGTCGCCCCGAACCGCTTATGGATGCCCGACATGGACAGGACGGGCGGGCCGGCCGGGCTGATCATCGATCGAGGATGGAAAGATCGGGAGTCAGGAGGGCTTTGATCTCGGCCGTCCCCATGTTGTCCTTGGTGGCCAGGGCCACTCCGGTATCGATGAGCTCGCTGACTTTCGTGCCTCTCAGGTATTGGACAATAGTGGTCACGCCGAGGTATCCGATTTTAACTGGGTTCTGCAGGACAAGCCCCTGGAGATGGCCGTCGGCCAGGGCCTGGACGAGCTTGGGGGAGCTGTCGAAGCCGACGAACATGACCTTGCCGGCGAGCCGCGATTCCTGAAGGGCGCGCAGGGCGCCGAATGTGCTCGATTCGTTGGGGCAAAATACACCCTCGACGTCGGGGAAGCGGCCGAGCAGATTTTCCGCCGTCTGATAGGCCGACTCGGTGGTCGGACCGGCATACTGGTCCTTGGCCAGAACGGTCAGCCCGGGGAAATCCTTCTCCACGGTCTCGAGGAAGCCGCGCTCGCGCTCGGTCGTCGAGGCCGAGCCGGCCTGGTAGCGGATCATGAAAATCCGGCCTTTGCCGCTGAGGAGCTCGCCCATGCGGCGGGCGGCCAGAACACCGCCCCGGAAATTATCGGTGGCTACGAAGCTGACATAGTCCTTGCCCTGCAGCCCGGAATCCATGATGACGACCGGGATGTTGTCGCGCATGGCGTCCTGGACGGGACGCACCAGGGCCCGGTCGTCGAGCGGGGCCAGGACGATGCCGTCCACGCCGCGGCTGAGGACGTCTTCGACAACGGTGATCTGCTGGGCCCGGTCGTCCTCCTTCTGCGGTCCTTTCCAAAGGATTTCCACGCCGAGCTCGCGGGCGGCCTGCAAGGCGCCGGCATGGATGGACTTCCAGAATTCGTGGGTCATGCCCTTGGGGATGACGGCGATCTTGAAGATCTTGGCCGGAGAGACGGCCTTGGCCTTTTCCGACCGGCCGCAGGCGGCGAAAATCAATCCGCCCGCCGCGAGGAGAAGCAGGATTTTTTTCGAAGGACCATTCATGGAATGAGTATATGCGGAAGGGGCGGATGAGTCAAAGACGCGCGCCCCTGAGGACGGCCGCGCCGGGGCGGCCGCGAAGGTGAAACGCCGCCTTATTTCTTCTTCAGGATGGGCATGCCGGTTCGGGGGGTTTCCACGACCTGGTATCCCTCGGGGACCTGGTCCAGAGCGCCGTCCTTAATTTCCTTGCCGAAGTAATAAATCATTTGCATGCGGCCGCCCTTGAGCTCCACGTTCTTGTGGTGCAAAAAATAGACGGCGCCTCTGGAGTTCTTGAATTGAAAAGCCATGGCTGCATCCTCCTCTCGGTGTCCGACGCTCCTGGGCGCAACGCGGAAGGATCGACCGATTTTCCCGCTGATGGCTCCTGAGGAACTGAATCCAGTATTAATCGAAAGTTCAGGACTTGTCAACACGCATCACTGGATGAATCCGACGCCGCCCGGCGCATCGCCCGGGGGAATCGGGCCGTTGGATTCTTCATAGCCGCGGACATTGGACGCCAGGGCGTCGAGGAAACGCTTGGCGTGGGCCGGGCTGAGGATGATGCGGGCCAGAAGCTTGCCGGCCGGACCGTCCGGAAAGAGGAAGGCGAAATCGAAAATGAATTCCTCGCGCGAATGGCGGATGCCGGCCAGGTTGGCGTATTGGCCCACGGCCGTCGCCTCGTCCACCTTGATGTCGATTTTTTTCTCGTCCATATCAACCTCTTTTTTCCTTTTTAAATTTTTTTTAAAATAAATCTTGCCTTTTAGCCCGGTTGATGTATATTAGATACGGCTTTCTTGCGCGGGCTGGAGAGAGCCCCCACCTTTTTGGTTCCCATCATCAACCCCCCTTTTGCTGACAACAGCCCGCATAAAACCCCCCGGGAACCGGGGGTCCATTTCCCCCTCATCGAATAGGCTCGCCATCCGCGTAGCCATCGAGAATATCGCGCGGGACCTCGTAAACTTTACCCCATCCGCCATAGCGCGAGACGAGCTCGACGCGCGACAAGCCGCGCTTCAATCCTCCCCCGATTAGATAGACGGGGCTCCCTTTCCGGGCATTCTGCTCCATCACCATGCGGCCGTCGAAATTCAGATCGATCATCCGGCCGCGGGGCATCTTCCCCAGGGCTTCTTCCGAAACCTGGACGAAAAAGTCCCAGGGATTCTTGCCCCGCTTCTGATCGTAGTTGTAGCGGAAGAGGCTTTCCAGGCTTTTGAACGGACGCCGGGTGGCGCGGCCGGCGGACTCGCGGACAATGAGATAGACCGTGGCGTCACGGGCCTTGACGTATTTGCCTTCGAGCGCGGCCAGGCTCTCCCCGGCGGGCCAGGATCGGAATTCCCGGTCCAACCGGTCGACAAGCCGTCGACAGTCGTCGAGTCCAAGCAGTTCGATCCGTCCCGCTCCAAAGTCCGAAGCCAGTTGGCGGAACGATGCGGCCAGATAAAGGTACGCATTGTACAAGTTTGTTTGCAGCGTATCCGGGCGATAGAAATCCGAGCTCTCCTCGGCCAGCCGGGCGAACAGCCGGGCCGC
>PMCY01000110.1:26218-27953 GCA_003154255.1 Candidatus Aminicenantota bacterium
GCCGCCGCGGCCAGCGCGGCGAGGAAAAGCAGAAGTGCGGCCGACTGTTTCATGGGACCTCCGGATTATCGGACTCTCTCTGTTCAGAGAATAAGCAGGGACCGCGGAGAAGTCAACGGACGCGGCCGATTCGCGGAACGGAAGCATGATACCAAAAAACGGTCTCCCCCGATCCGGTTGAATCGGGGGAACCGTTGAAAGGAGGATCCGGGTGAGGGGCTTTAGCCGCGCTCCCCGGAGCGGCCATGGCGTCGCCGGGAGGAGGTCGGCGCCGCGGGGCCGTTGACTTGCCCCCATTTTCGCGCCGCGGCTCCGGCCGGACAATCGCCTTTGGCGGTATTCCCGCGATGAAAAGGCCTCCCCCCCGGAGAGGAGCTCCGCGGCCGGGAGGGTCGATTGAAATCGACGGGATGTCCGACTATAATGGCGCCGGTACGCGCATGAATGCTGTCCTCGAACTCTCCGACGTCCGCAAATCCTTCAAGCTTGGTTTCATTCCCAAGACCAGGGAAATCCTGAAGGGCATTTCCTTTTCCGTGGCCGAGGGCGAGATCTTCGGTTATCTTGGGCCCAACGGCGCGGGCAAGACAACGACCATCAAGTGCGCGCTCGGCTTGATCTTCCCCGACTCCGGTTCGATCCGTCTTTTCGGCCGGCCGCACCTCGATCCCAAAGCCAAGGAACGGCTGGGCTTCCTGCCCGAGAATCCCTACTTTTACGATTACCTGACGGCGACCGAGTTCCTCGATTTCTACGCCCAGCTTTTCAAGATCCCCAAAGATGTCCGGCGGGAACGCATCCCCCGCCTCCTCCGGCTCGTGAGCATGGAGCGGGCGGCCGGATTGCCGCTGCGCAAATTTTCCCGGGGCATGCTCCAGCGGGTCGGCCTGGCCCAGGCCCTGATCAACGAGCCGGCCCTGGTCATCCTGGACGAGCCGCTCGGCGGGCTCGACCCCATCGGACGCAAAGAGATCCGCGACATCATTCTCCGCCTCCGCGACGAGGGCAAGACCGTCGTCTTCACCTCGCACATCCTCCAGGATATCGAAATGATCTGCCACCGCGTGGCCATTATCGTGGGAGGCCGCATCCTCAGCCAAGGCCGCCTCTCCGATCTCGTCTCGGAGAAAATCCTCTATACCGAGATCACCGTCTCGGGGCTGGACCCGGCTGAGGCCGCCTCGCTGGGCGAGAGCGTCTCGTCTGAGGGGGGACGCCTGTTGCTCAAGGTCCACGATGAGGCCAAAGTCGCGGACGTTCTCGAGCTCGTCCGGGAGCGCCGGGCCCGGGTTCACGCCCTCGTTCCGCGGACGCTGACCTTGGAAGACATCTTCGTCGACATGGTGAAGCCGAAATGACCATCCGCGTCATCGCTCTGAACACCTTCCGGGAGGCCGTTCGCGACCGCATCCTCTATCTCCTCCTTTTCTTCGCCGCGCTGTCCATCGGGTTGTCCCGGGTGCTGGCCCTGCTCACGGTCGGGGACCGGATCAAGATCATCAAGGACGTCGGCCTGGCCTCCATATCCTTCTTCGGGGCCTTGATGGCCATCCTGATCGGCACCGGCCTCGTCTATAAAGAGATCGAGAAGCGGACGATCTTCACCCTCCTCTCCAAGCCCATCCGCCGGACCGAGTTCATCCTGGGCAAGTTCTTCGGGCTGGTCCTGACCCTGCTGGTCATGACCGGGCTGATGGCCCTCATCTTCCTGGCCCTGCTCTTCGCCCACACCAGG
>PMCY01000299.1 GCA_003154255.1 Candidatus Aminicenantota bacterium
ATCATCCTTTTCAACGCCCGGTATGAGTTCCTTCTCGGGGCGGCGAATCCTCCCGCGCCCTGGGAAGTCCTCAAGGACCAAAGTTTTGAGGGCCGGCCCTACGGCCGCAGATCCGCGGAGAATCCTCAAAATTTCGCGGTGAAGGTTGGTTCCGCTTACGCCGGCAGCGCCTCCAGCTTGGAACTGATGAACAACAAGGGCCCGATGAAGATCGCCCCTGATTTCCATGTCGTGTTGATCCTCCACGAGATATTCCACGCCTTTCAGGCTGTCCAGGACGAGACCCGCTTCGACCGGGCCTTGGCGGTCTATCAAGTCGAAAAAAAATATCCGTTCAAAGATCAAGACATGGCCGCGGCCTGGGTCACTGAAGGCGCAGCCCTGGCCCAGGCGCTCAAGGCCTCGACAACCGGCGAAGCCGTCCGGCTGGCCCAAAAGTTTCTGGCGATCCGGGATGCGCGTCGCCGCGCCGCCCGGCTTTCCTCCGAGCTCGCGGATTACGAACGGGAGCTCGAATGGCTGGAGGGACTGGCCAAGTATGCGGAAGTGCGTTTCTATGAACTGGCGGCTTTATGGACCGATCCGACGGCCTCGATCAAATTCAACCCGGGGCTTCCATACTTTCTGCAATGGGATTTCGTCCGGCTGGAAAAACAGATGGGCGCCCAGGAAGGCGACCTCCGCTTCTATCTCAGCGGCATGGCCCAAGCCCGGCTTCTCGACCGTCTGAGCCCGGAATGGAAGTCCGGGACCTTGCTGGGCAAGGTCTATCTCGAAGATATGCTGCGCTCGGCCGCTTCCGGCGGGGGGCTGATGGCCCGATAGAGTTTCTCCAGGTCGTTGACGATCCGCGGCCGGCGCCGCTCCAGGAAGCCGATGAGCTTGTCCCCGCCGCGGTAAAATGCCACGCGATTGAAGGGCGGGTTTTCGCCGCTTTTGTTTTCGGCCAAGCCGACGACCTGACGCATACGATTCTCAAGATACCGGGCCAAGCCCTCTTTCCATTCCTGCCAGATAAGGTATTCCCACTCCGCAGGCGACAGCGCTTTCTTCAAAGTCGCGCTCAGGGATTCGGCCGCCCCGACGTCGTTCTCGTCCCAGGCCTTGAAAAGCGCGGGATAAGCCTCGACAAAAGCCGGGTTCGCATAGGGGAACGGGTACTGGAGCTCCCACATGTAATCTTTATTTTTCATCGCCTCCCGGAAGATGGAAAGACCCGACTTGAGCTTTTGTTCGCAGCAATCCCACTGGGCGCAATGCACGAACTCGTGAAAGATGAAAACGTATCCGTCGGCCCGGCCGAAGACCTCTCCGGTCACGACGCAGGCCATGCGATTGCCCCAGAAAGCCAGGGGCATGGCGGCCCGAATCCCGACGGAAATATTGAACGTGTCGGGGGCCTTGTGAACGAGGCGATAGGCCTTCTCCCCGGGTGCCGGCTCGAAGATATAAAACGTCTTGTTCTCGACGATGGCCACCGGATAGACTTTCCCCAGGGCCGGGTGAAGTGGGGCGAACCGGGCTTGGAATTCGAAGATCTTCCGCAGGGGCGCCGAATATTTATCGGCGACGGAGTCCTGGGCTTCTTGTCCCCAGGCGGTGTTCAAAGCGGGGACGAGCAGAGCCAGCGACAAGAATAAGAGAGCTCTTTTCATGCGGTCCACTCTTTCCGTTATTTTTTCTTCGGATAGCCTACGGCCTGGCCATAGAGAACGCGTTGGCCGGGACGAAGGTTTAGGGCCTTGGCCAGGCCTTCCCGGTCCGTGCCGTAGAACCAGGCGTTCAGGCCCTCCGATGCGCAGAACAGATAAATGTTCTGGCCGATGAAGCCGGCGTCGACTTCGCCGGAAGCGGCGCGCGGCGGAGCGGCTTGCAGCGTCCCAGCCGGAGGCGCGCCCGCCGGTAGAGCACCCGCAGGAGCCTTTTTAGCCGGCGGGGCGGGCCTTTTGTCCAGGTCTTCGACAAAAATAAAGCAAAGCGGCGCGGTTCCCGCGGCGGCATTGCGGTTGGTCAGCGCGCGGACGTCCCTGGCCACGAGGGGGACGAGCCGGTGAGGAACGGCTTCATACAGATAGACGCCTTCGGGGAAGGCGATATAAAGATCGATCTCCTGCAGATTCATGGCCGAAGGGGCCGTCCGTCCCGGTTTGGGAGTGCGCCCGGCCATTTCGGCGCGGTTGACGCCGAACGCGGNNGTCATCCGCGGCTGGGGCAGGACGATGGGCTTCAGGTCCTGGGCCAGACCGGCGGCGGGGGCGGTCAGCAGGGCCAGGATGGCCAGGTTCCGGACGGTCGAACGGAATGGGGTGCGTTTCATGAGTTCCTCCGTATAAAGCCTCTCGAATCTATCACATCTAAATTTACCGGTGCAACGTGGCCGGTCCGCGCAGAGGATAAGAATCCCGGGCGATTCTCAACCTCTTTCTAAACCCGGCTGATGATCTCCGGCGAAAGACGCATCCTAAGGTCCTGGATCGTTTATCTGTCCCGAACGGCGACTTGAAAAAATATCGGACTCTGTGAAAAGATGAACGGATGGGGAAGTCATGATCGCGACCCCCCAAAGCTCGCTTGCGGGAAGGAGATAAAAATGCCGAGAATATTTCGAAAAAAAGATCTTCGATTTGAGAAAAGGGAGTCTCTTCTTCCGGAATTCGCCTGGCATACGAGCCCCAAGCTGGCCAAGGCGGTGAATGCCCAATATCTTGATTTCGATGTTCGCTCTTTGGACCCGGGACTCTTCTCCTTCCCCTACCATTTCCATCGCGCCGCCGAGGAATTGTTTTTCATCCTTTCCGGCGTGGCGACCCTCCGTTCTCCTGAGGGTTTTCAAAAAGTGGCCCCGGGGGATCTTGTTTACTTCGAGGAGGGGCCTGCTTCCGCCCATCAGCTCTACAACCACGGGGATTCCCCCTGCGTGTATCTGGACATCAGGACGACACCCGGCATAGATATTTGCGAATACCCCGACTCGGGCAAGATCAACATTCTTCCCCGGCTCGAAGTTTTCGAAAGCGCCTCGAAAGTGGGCTATTACAAGGGAGAAGATCAAGTGGCCCGTCATTGGCCCAAAAAAATATTAAAAAAGCCCAAGAACCCGAGGCCCAATCGTTCCGGCCGACGCCGCTGGGAGTAAATCGCCCGGCGAGCCGTCTGGGCCGGTTCGATCGACCTCCGGTGTCCTGATAAAGATTCGTCCGGACATGAAGAACACCCTATCCGTTGCGAATCGCCCATTTTCTCTACGCCGCGGCGGGTTTATAATGATCGGAGAGAAACGCCTAAAAGCAGTCTATATTTATAAACTGGGTAAAGGGGGATGGCGATGAATTATTTCGCTCTCATCTATGAAGTGATCGATGACTATGTCGCCCGCCGGGCCGCCTTCCGCGAGGAGCATCTCGGCCATTCCCGAGCCGCTCATAGGCGGGGCGAGCTTCTGCTCGGCGGCGCTTTCACGGATCCCGTCGACAAAGCACTCCTCGTTTTCCGGGTCAAGGATGCCACGGTCGTCGAGGAGTTCGCCCGGCACGATCCCTACGTCATAAACGGACTGGTCAGGAAATGGGCGGTCCGGCCCTGGACGGTCGTGATCGGAAATCAACCTTAATACGGATTTTGATAAAAGAAACTGAGCCGATCGATCAAGCCAACGCCCGCCCTTTTGTTTCCGGGATCCAAATCCACATCAGCGCGGCGGCGATAAAAGCGGCGGATGCGAGCAAGAACGCCGTCCCGAATCCTTCGTCCTGGGCCAGAGAGCCGATAACCAGCGGCGCGACGGCGGAAACGACCCGGCCGATATTATAGGTGAATCCCTGCAGGGTGGCCCGGATCGAGGTCGGATAGAGCTCGGCCGTCAGCGCCCCGAAGCCGGAAAAATAGCCGGTGCCGAAGAAGGCCACGAACGGCCCCAGGAAAAAGAGAAGAAGCGGCGCCCGGACCTGGGCATAGAGGAAAATGAAGAGCGCGGCTGAAGACAGGAAAACCACATAGGCCCGCTTGCGGCCCAGGCCGTCGCTGATATAGCCGAACGTCAGGTAGCCCAGCCACATGCCGAACTGCATGAAGATGACCAGGGCCGACATATTGCGCGGGCTCAGGCCCATGCCGCCTTTGTCCAGGGCCAGCGAAAGATAGCCCGGTATCCAGAGGTTAAATCCCCACCAGGCGAAGAGGGTAAAGGCGTTCATGACCGTGACCGCCGCGGTGGTGCCAAGCAGCCGGCCGCGGATGGTCGAACGGATTGACGGTTTTTCAGCCGGCGCGGCCTGTTTTTGCTTCTTCCAGATCTCGGGTTCATCGACGCGGGCCTGGATCCAGAAGACGAGGAGAGCCGGCGCCACGCCGATGAAAAAGACCGCTCGCCAGCCCAGCCAGGGGTAGACGACGGCCGTGACGAGGGCCGCCGAAGCATAGCCGACGGCCCAGAAGCTCTGGACGAAGCCAAAGGCCTTGCCCCGATGCTCCGCCGGCCATGTTTCGGAAACCAGGGCTGCGCCGCTGGCCCATTCGCCGCCCATGCCGAGGCCGAGGAAAACGCGGAACACCGCTAGCATGGGGACCGTCTGGGAGAAGCCGCAGGCCGCGGTGAAAACCGAATAAATCAGGATGCTGGCCCGCATGGCCCATGTCCGGCCGAGCTTGTCGGCTACGACGCCGAAGATGATGCCTCCGGCGGCCGAAGCGACCAGGGTGACCGAGCCGAGCAGACCGGCCGTGGCCTTGGTCATGCCTAGGTCCTTCATGAGATAGGCCAGGACCATGGCGTAGAGCATCACGTCGAAGGAGTCCAGCATCCAGCCGAAGGCGGCGGCGAAGAGGGAGCGGCGGGCCGCCGGCGGCGCGGACCTCAGCCAGCCGAAGAGCGGGACGGCCATCGCTTATTTCAGGGCTGCCAGGACATCGGCCGTCGTAACGACTCTGGCGTACGTTCCGTTCATGGCCGCCAGGACGGCTGCGTGCACCGCCTTGGCCGGGACGACGGTCGCGCCGTGCTTGAGATCGCGGGTGGCGCAGGCGTCGTCGACCAGGACGATGTCATAGCCCAGGTCCGCGCCGTGGCGCGTGGCGGCCTCGACGCACATATGCGTCTGCATGCCCGTGATGACCAGCGTTTTGGCGCCAAGTTTTTTTAGAATATCGGCGAGATCCGTCTCGCGAAAGGAGTTGGCGAAGTGCTTGACGACGATGGTCTCGCCTTCGGCCGGCGCCACGTTGGAGTGGATGGCATATTGCGGGTCGGTCTTTCCGGCTTCGAATTTCTCGATGCCCTTGGGCATGTGCTGGATATGGACGACGGGAAGTTTTTTGGCCCGGAACGCCCCCAGTATGGCCTTGGCCTCGAGGCTGGCTTCGATGGGGCCCGTAAGCGGGATGCGCCCGCCCTCGAAATAGAAATTCTGGATATCGATGATGAGCAGAACGGGGCGATCGAGGGAGAGGGGCGCCTGATTCGCTTGGCCCGACGGAGCGGCGACGGATGCGCCGAGGATGAGCATTCCCAAAAGAAACGCGGCGATTCTCATTTCGATTTCTCCAGCAGGGCTTTCATCTTGTCCCAATAATGTTCTTTCCAGCCTTCCTTGATCGGCTCGTACTGGTCGTCGGGGATGTTGGATTGGATGAAGGTCAGCCGGGTCCCGCCCTTGACCTTGGCCAGGGCGAAGGCGGCCTTGGAATAGTGCCCTTCCGGCCAATCGCTGCCGCGCCAGCATTGGACGATCTTGATGTTGGGGACGACCTCCAGGTTGATGCCCTGGATATAGCCGTCATAGGCCATGATCTTGCCGCCCACTTCGCGGCTGATGCGGGCCTTCTCCCCGGTGAAGCGGGCGTGCTTGCGGGAATCCATGAGCAGCTCGTAAACGTCTTCGGGCGCGGCTTTGAACGTCACCGACTGGCGGAGTGTTTTCATCGTGTCCTCCTTTCCCGAAAAATAAAGCCCGTCCTCCCCCGAAGGGGAGGACGGGCGCTGGGAATTATTCGCGGGCTACTTCTTCTCGGGCTGCGGCTGGAGCTTGTTGGTCTCCACGAGCATGCGCAGGTACCAGTCCGGGAAGGGCAATTGGCTGCGCTTGCGGGTCTTGGTATCGTAGATCCAAAGCTTGTTGAACTTGACCAGCAGGTCGTCGCCCAGCTTCCACCAGGCGTTGATGACGGTCTGGGCGGTGGACAGACAATAGTCGTTCAGATA
>PMCY01000107.1 GCA_003154255.1 Candidatus Aminicenantota bacterium
TGGGAGAGCCGCGGATACAGCAACAACGGGGACCATAGCGGCCCGATCTTCGAACCGAAGAAAAAATAGTCGGCCGCCCCGGCGGCGGAGGACGGTCAATTCGCCGCCGGGGCCGGTCTCGCTTCAGGTCAGTTTGAACTTCACCGTCACCGTGAACAACACGCCTCGGGGGCGGCCGTTGATGACCATGGGCTCATAGATCCACTGCCGCACGGCGTCCAGGGCGGCCTGGTCGAGCAGGGGGATGGAGCGAAGGACGCGGGCGTTCCGCACCCGGCCGGAGGTGTCGGTCTCGGCTTCGATGATGACCAGGCCTTCAATGCGCGCCTGGCGGGCGATTTCGGGGTAGAAGGGGTCGACGCGGCGGACAAGCGCGGGCGTCCGCACGCCTCCCGCAGCCCGCATCGGCGCCTCCACGTCCCCGATCAGCACGTTCAGGATGGGTCCGACGACCCCGGACCATACGCCGCCCGGAACGCCCCCCTCGATCCCGCCTTCAATCCCGTCCGTTCCGTCGCCTGCCGCCGGCTCATCGGTTATGGCGTCGGGGATGGTCACGGGAGCGAGAAAGCGGCCGGTGTCGAAGGCCGCGGCCTGGACCGGCCTGATCCGGCTCCTGCGGCCCCCCGCGCGCCGGGCCGGCGGAGGAGGAGGCGGCGGCGCGGGAACCGTCAGGAAGGCGTCGACGATCTTATCCAGACGGGGCGGCATCCCCGTCTGGAGGAGGGGAAGAATGATTAGGAGGGCGGCGATCCCCATGTGAATAATCAGAGAGGCGGGGAACGCCCAAGCTCCGTTTCCGAAGAACCGATCCCGAGGGAAGAGGCTGTCGTGGAACATCGCGGACTCCTTTCCCCTCATGAGAAACGCTGGCCCCCATGAGGATCATTTTGTCCTTTCACTAGGAATACAGACGGGCGGCCCGGATATTCCCGGCCGGAGGTCCGCGGCCGGCCCGGTCCGGCCATAAAAAAAAATATTGTACCCGGGGATTAATTAGGTCATTATATTCGGTCCCTATTCATGGAGGCGCGAGAACGTGAAACAACCTATCCATTCGGTCATCGTCGGGTCCGGCAGCTATATTCCGGAGCGCCGCGCGCCCAATGCGGACTTTTTAAACAACATCTTCTGTGACGCCGCGGGAGCGCAGCTGGCCAAATCCAACGAGGAGACCATCCGCAAGCTGCAGGAAATCACCGGAATTTCGGAGCGGCGCTACGTGACCGACGATCTGGTGGCCTCGGACATCGCTTATTTCGCCGCCCGCGAGGCCTTGACGACCTCCGGCATCGATCCCGAGAGCCTCGATTATGTCATCGTCGCCCACAATTTCGGCGACGTCCGGGCGGACAACCGGCGCTCCGATCTGGTCCCCACCCTGGCCGCCCGCGTCAAGCACAGGCTGGGCATCATCAATCCCCGGACGGTCGCCTACGATCTTCCTTTCGGCTGCCCGGGCTGGCTCCAAGGCGTCATTCAAGCCGACTATTTTCTGCGGTCCGGGGATTGCCGGCGGGCCATGGTGATCGGCGCCGAAACGCTGTCCCGGGTCTCCGATCCCCATGACCGGGACTCCATGATCTACTCCGACGGGGCCGGGGCCACGATCCTGGAAGCCGTTGAAGGCCCGGATCCCACCGGCATCCTCGCCCATGCGGTCCGATCCGATACGATCGACCATGCTTATCTGCTGTCGATGGGGCTCTCGAATCACCCCCATCCGGATGACGAGACGCTTTATCTCAAAATGGACGGCCACAAGCTCTATGAATACGCTCTCAAGCACGTCCCCCCGGTCATCCGCGAATGCCTGGACAAGGCCGGCCTCTCCATCCGCGACATCCGCAAGGTTCTGATCCACCAGGCCAATGAGAAGATGGACGAGGCCATCCTGAAGCGGACGTTCAAGCTATGCGGTGTGGCCGAAGCGCCCGCCGGCGTTATGCCCATGACCATTTCATGGCTGGGGAACAGCTCCGTGGCCACGCTGCCCACAATGTACGACCTCCTGGTCAAGGGCCGGCTCGAAGACCATGCCCTGACCCCCGGATCGGACATCCTGTTCGCCTCCGTCGGCGCGGGCATGAATATCAACGCCGTGGCCTATCGCCTCTCGTAGCGGCAGGCGCGGGACGGCGGCGGCCCTATCTCTTCAGCCGGGGGAACTCCGTAATCCGGATATTCGTGCAGCCGTAGGGGATAAGCGTCAGATCCTCGAGCGGTTCGTCGGATTCGGCGGGCCCGGGAGCAAATTCGGCGGCCCAGCCGTGGGCCATCTTCCAGGCCTTGATCTTGCGGCCCTTGACCGCCGCGGCCATGCCGGCGCCTTCCTGCGAAAAGGGCTTTTCGCCCACCGGCCGTTCCTCGAACCGGAGGCCGGCCTCGGCGTTCTTCTCGTCAAGGAGAAGGCCGTAATTCCAGGGCGTCGCCGGACGGACTTCGAAGTCGCCGTGGGGAAGCTCGCGGTGGGGCTTGTCGGCGTTGATCCGGTTCCAGGTCTCGCCGATCTTGAGGGCATAGACCAGGGGGCCGCGCTCAATAGACACGGCTTCGTTGTAGCCGAGGCTCGTCTTGGAACGCATCGGGAAACGCACTGTAACTTCGACGGCGCCCTTCCATTCGCGCTCGATGCGGTGGAAGGTTCCGGGCTTCATGGCCTCTTCCCGCCCGCCGGCGACCCGGACGGCCGGGCCAGCGGCCCAGGCCGGAACGCGCAGGACGAGCGGGAAGCGGACCGGCTTATCGGGCTTGACGGTGATCTTCAGCGACTCCCGGAACGGGTAGTCCGTCTCCAGTATCGCCGTGACGGGCACGCCATGGGCCTTGAAACGGGCCTCGGCGGGCGCGTAGGCCATGGCGGCCAAGCCTTCGTCGGGTGTCTTCATCCAAAGGTGGGCGGCGAACTTGGGCCAGCCCTGGTGCATGTTGGCCGTGCAGCACCCGAAATTCGGTTCGAGCCCGTAGATGTTGGATTCCGGGCCGTTGGTCGTCCACATATAGTCGGGGTTGATCGTGCATTGGGCCTGGTTGACCTGCTGGTCATACTGGTGGGCCCACATCTCCGCGGTGAACGGCGCCGGCAGGGCGTTGAAAGCGACCCGTTCCAGGCGATCCCCGAAAGCCGGGTCGCCGAAGACGGATAAAAGGATTTCCAGCGAATACATGAATTCGACGACCGCGCACAGTTCGGTCCCCTGGACCGGATTCTTTCCGGCCAGGCATTCGTCGCCGCTGAACATTCCCGTGACCTGGCCGTGATGGCGGTCCAGGATTTCAATCATGCGGGCGGGGAACGAAGGATCGGCTTCGCGGACGCCCAGGCGCCAGGCCAGGGCCGAACCCTTGGGGGCCATGCCGGTGTTGACCACGTGCTTGGCCCATTTCCACAAGCCGCGCCGCGGCGTGGGCACGGAGACGTCCTGGCCTTTATAGAAAGCGTCATAGTCGAAGCGCTGGGCGTGGATCTTGCGGCCTAGTTCCAGGAGCCAGGGCTCGCCGGTTTTTTCGTAGACATGGAAGACGGAGATCAGGCCTTCGAACCAGCGGTATTTTCCCCAATCGGCGAGCGGCGTCCGATCCAACCCGTCCAGCATGGCCCGCAGGCTTTTCCCGACCGCTTTCAGGACTCGTTCGTCGCCGGTCGCCTCATGGTACTGAACGAGCATTTTATTGGCCAGAAGAATGGCCCATAAGTCGTAGCGCTTGGTGACCGCGTCTTCGGGGTAGGGGCTGTACCAGCCGTCCGGCCGCTGCCGGGTGACGATGTGATCGATATATTTGGTGATCCGGGCCTTGAGAGGGGCGTCGTCGAGGGTCCAGGCCAAGGGGATGGCGCCGTCGAGCCAGTACGGGGCGCGTTCCCAGCCTTCGGCCTGGCCGCCGAACCATTGGCTTTGTCCCACGTCGGGCCAGAATTCGTCGAGATGGCCGCTCAGACCGTCGGCCTGGATGCGCAGCTGTCGTCTCAGCCAGCCCAGCGGCCGGATGGCGCCGAGCGGCAGGGGGCGGAATTTCGGTTCGGCCAGTCCGGGCGCCGAAGATGTGTTGACGGCCGGACCGGAAGAGTGGACCCGCGTTTTAGCGGGCAGCGCGGCGGCGGTCGCGCCGACGGCCATCGTGTTCAGGAATTCGCGGCGGTTCAGATGGGGCATGCGGGCACCTCCTCGATCTTTCCGAGAAATTATCATACGGGAAAGTTCCGGTCAAACCGGGACGGAACGCGGTGCGACCGCGGCGCCCGAGATTTTGTCGTGCAGAGCGCGCCGATCCACGCCGAAAACCAGGAAGAATCCGATCATACCGGTCAGGATGATTCCGGCGACGTCCACCAGGAATGCCGTCATTCGCCGGCCGAGTTCTGCCCGGTTGGATAGGGCCATGTCTCCCTCCTTGTCCTGCGACTGAACCAGATATCCTTTGGCCTTATTTATTCTCTTTCGTCCGCCGGGCGAGAGTCAAGAACGGGCGGCCCGACTATCGTCCGGAAAAGAAGGGCGGCCGGCGCCGTTGATTTCCGTCCGGTCTTGGGATAAAACGGACCCGTTCTATTTAAGGAGCTTGAATTCCGGGAGGCGGATCATGAATCGAACCATGTCCTCGCACCGGCCGGATTGTCGTCGGCTGATCGGGATCCTGTTCGCCGGCCTGGCGGCGGTCCTTCTCGGAATGGCCTGCGGGGTCCGGACGGAACGCGCCGCGGATCTCGTCTTGACGAATGCCGCCGTTTACACGGCCGATGCCCAGGAGACGCGGGCCACAGCCGTGGCCGTGCGCGGCGGGACGATCGTCTACGTGGGCAGCGCGGCCGGGGCCGCCGTCCAAGTCGGGCCGGTCACGCGCATTCTGGACATGGGAGGCCGGCTGGTCCTGCCCGGTTTCATCGATAGCCACGCCCATCCGGTGAGCGCGGCAGGGGCTCTTTTTGGCGTCAACCTCCAGGGAGCGGGTTCGATCGAAGCCTATCAAAAAGCCGTCGCCGCTTTCGCCGGAACCCACCCCGGCGCTCCCGCGATCCGGGGCGCCGGCTGGAGCAACACGCTTTTCCCAAAAACCGGCCCGGATCGGGCTCTCCTGGATGCCATGGTCGGGGACATTCCCGTCGTCCTGTCCTCGGAAGACGGGCATTCCGTATGGGTCAATTCCATAGCCCTCGAGAGGGCCGGCATCACGGAGAAAACGCCTGCTCCGCCGGGCGGAGTCATCGAGCGGGATCCGCGGACCGGACGTCCCTTGGGAACCCTGCGCGAAAATGCCGCCTCGTTGGTCAGGGGCCTTATCCCGGGTTTCACCCAAAGGGAACTTGAGCAGGGCTTGGAAGCCTACCAGGCCATGGCTTTGGGCCTGGGCATTACCACCGCCCACGATGCTTCTATCGAGGCCGGCGGCGACGAACCGGCTGCCTATCGGGCCTTGGAAAAAACCGGCCGCTTGAAAATGAGGTTCCGGGCTTCGCTCTACGTCGATCCGGCCCAAGGGCCTGAACAGGTCCGCGTCCTTGTCGCCGAACGGGCCAGGAACAAAGGCCCGTTGTTTCAAACCAATACGGCCAAGATTTTCATCGACGGTGTCATCGAAGGCGTGACCGCCTACCTCAAGGAGCCGTACGCGCATCGCCCCGGTTTCCGGGGCCGGCCGTTGTGGAAGCCCGACGCGCTGAAAACGATGTGCGCCGCCCTGGCCGGCCAGGGGTTTCAGCTTCATTTCCATGCCATCGGTGATGCCGCGGCCGCCCAAGCGCTCGACGCCGTTGATTTTGCCGAGACCTCCTCCGGCCGCCGCGACCAGCGGCCCCTCCTGACGCACCTCCAACTGGTCGCCCCGGACGACATCCTGCGCTTCAAATATCTGGGCGCGGTCGCGCTGCCGCAGCCTTATTGGTTCATCAAGGATGATTATTACTATAACCTGCAGGTTCCGTATCTCGGAAAAGAGCGGGCCGACCGTGAATATCCCATGGCCAGCTTTTTTGCGGCGGGCGTTCCGACCGCGTCCTCCAGCGACTTTCCGGTCACCGTCCCGCCGAATCCCCTGGAGGGCATCCGCGCCGGCGTGACTCGGCTCAAGCCGGGTGTCGACGATCCGCGGGAGATCCTTTGGCCCGAAGAAAGGGCCACGCTGGAACAGATGATCGCCAGCTTCACCCGTTGGGGAGCATACGCCAATTTTCTGGAAAGCGTCACCGGCTCCATCGAAACAGGAAAATCGGCCGATTTGATCGTCCTGGACCGCAATCTCTTCGAGATTCCGGTTGCAGACGTCGCCCGGGCCCGCGTTCTTCTGACTCTCTTCCAGGGGCGGACAGTCTATCGCGATCCGTCATTCCGGCAGCCTTGACGTCCGGGCGGAATTTTCGTCTGGGCCGCCAAATCCCGAAGTGGTTTCTTTAAAAAACTCGGGCGGATATGCCTTCGATGCAGAGCCGGTCGCGGATTTCGCGAAGGGCCGCCGCCGGGGCCGGAGCGATATCGGGGCTGGGGACGGGCCGGGCCAGAGTGTAGATTTGGATGTCGAGGGGTCGGATCTCCTTGATCCGTTCGAGCCAAACGTCGATGTGGGCGGCCTGAAGATTGCCTTTCGGGCCGGCCGTGAACAGCGTCTGGATCATGATCCCGGGCGTTTCCTTAAGACCGCGGATGACGGCATCATAGGCTATGCCGGGAAGGGGACGATTGTAAGAGCGGAAGACTCTTTCGTTCCCCGCATCAAGCTTCAAGATCGGATATTCGATACGGCCGATGGACGCCCGGATCGAAGGCGAAACGATCCCGGCGGCGTTCGACAGGAGGGCGACCTTGGCCCGAGAGGCCAGGCGATCGCGAAGTCGGCGGACGATCTCCACGATCTCGGCAAACCGGGGGTGGAGCGTCGGTTCGCCGTTCCCTGAGAAGGTCAAATAAGCCGGAGGCGGATCNNGCACCACTTTCGCCCCGGCGGCAAAAGATTGATGCCCAGGGACCGGCCCAGCCGCCGCGAATGGACGGGGCCGTAAGTGATCCCGTTTTTCAGGGGCAGAACGTCGCTCATGGATTCCTCCGCGCATAGATATTCCGCAAGGCCTGGGCCAGCCGTTCCAGCCCCTCTTCGATCTCGGTTTCGTCGAGCGTCGAGATGGACAGGCGCAGGTGGGGCCCCGGCGAGATCGAGGGATAGAACAGATAGCCCGGAAAAGCCAGAACGCCGTGGGGCGCCAGGACGGCATTCCAATCCAGGTCCGGGGACGGCCCCGGCTTCAGGGTCAGCCAGATGAGGTAGCCGCCGGCCGGCTCGTTCCACTCCGCCCATTCCGGCCTGATATGGCGGCGCAGAGACCGCAGGGCCGCGGCCATGCGTTTGCGGTAAACCCGGTGCATCCGGGCGATATGGCGCTCATACGCGCCGTTCTCACAGAATTCCCGGACGGCCGCCTGCAGGATCGGGCTGGGTGAAAGCTCGCTGAACGTGCGCAGGGCGGTCAGCCGCTCGATGCACCCGGCGTCGGCGGCGACCCAGCCGAGGCGCAGGCCGGGGAAGAGGATCTTGGAGAAGGTCCCGCAATAGATGACCAGTCCGCGGCGGTCCATGGACTTGATCGGCAGGACGACGCGGCCGAAATATTTCAT
>PMCY01000036.1:0-3587 GCA_003154255.1 Candidatus Aminicenantota bacterium
CGCCCATGACGCCCAAGGAACGGATGCTCGCCGCCATGGCCCGGAAGAAGCCCGACCGCGTTCCCGTCATGTGCCAGATGAGCATCGGCCATATGCTTGTCCAAACACGAACTCCTCCCCCTGAGCTGTGGTTTGACCGGCATGTCTACGCCGGCGTCCTGCTCGACCTCCGCGCCCGTTACGCCTTCGATGGGATACTGATCAGCCTGCATGGCCACTCCTCCGACTGGGGCCGGCGCGTTCTGCATTGGACCCGGGGCCCCTTGGAAGACATCCTGGACTGGCGGGACGGCGGGCGGACGGTCTTTCCCCACGACGACCTGCCCCGGCCCGTCCCGGCCGGGGAATCCCGTCCAGCCTCGATTGCCTGTTTCGATCCGGACGAGCTGCCGGAGCGCCTCGATTATATTCCGGTCTCGCAGGGACTCCGGTTTCCCATTGATCCTGATCATCCCTACGACATCCTGGACGACGTCCTGGAAAAATCCGGCGGGCGCTTTTCCGTGCATGGCGAGGTCACCTCGCCCTTGGATTATTTCCTGGATCTCTTCGGATTCAGCGGCGGGTTCCTGGCCCTGGCCGAGGAGCCCGACCGCTCCAAGGAGGTCCTGGGACGTCTGACGGACGGAGTCGTCCGGATCGCGGCCGAGCAGGCGGCGCGCGGCGTGGATGCGATCAAGATCTCGTCGCCTTTCGCCGGGGCGGGGTTCATCTCCCCGCGCCATTACAGGGAATTCGTCCTGCCCTTCGAACGGCGAGTGGCCGCCGCCCTCCGGGGGACGGGGGCGTTCGCCTATACGCACACCTGCGGGGCGATTGGGGACCGCCTGGAGATGATCGGCGAGACGGGCGTCGACGGGATCGAATGCCTCGACCCGCCGCCGCTGGGCAACGTCGAATTGGAAGATGCGCTGGAACGCCTGGGGGGGCGGCTNNCGGCGGGAGCGGCCCGCGGGGGCTATATCCTCAGCACGGCCTGCTCCATCGCTCCCCACACCCCGCCCGCTCATGTCGAGATGCTTTCCCCGCTGGCGGACGGTTTCGCCGGGTAGGACGGCGATTTTCCGGTCCCGCCGCATAGACTACAAAATATATTGACTTTATGTAATTTATCGATTATATTGTCAATAATCGCCTGCTGCGCTGGCTGGGCAGGAACACCCCTCCTTGTTACACCCATTTAGCTTAATTCCCTGATACAGCCAGCATTTCCCTCCTTGAGCGCCTTCCGCAGACGCGCTTCGCCTGAGGCGGAGTCGGGCTTGATTTCCGGAGGATGGCGGACGGCGCCGCCAACGGGAAGAAAGAGTGTGGAGAGGCGGGACGAGACGGGCCGGAGCGGGAAGGAATCCGGCCGGGTCCCGGAGGACCCGGCCGGCGGAAAATCCGAACAGAGACGGGCTGGTTACTTGATGTGGTAGTTGATGCCCACGCCGATGCCGAGAGTCGTTTCCTTGTAATGTTCCAAGAAATTGCCGAGCGGGATGGCGCCGAGGAAGTAGGGGATCGATTTCTGATCGGCATCATAATTGACGTTGATCAAGCCCAAGTCAACGGAGAACTGGTCGTTCATCTTCCACAGAAGCCCCGCTCCGATCGTCGTGGCGGGAAGCGCGTAGCTCATGTCGGTCTGATAACCGGGCAGGAAGTGGTAGCTGGTCCTCATGTAGCCGGCGCTGATGGTCAGCGACTTGATCAGGTCGAATTCCAGTCCGAAAGCCAGGTCATAGGCGTTGGAATCGACCAGTTTCTCCCGGCCGTCCCAATTGGCGTTTTTGTCGAACGTCAGAGTATAGGACACGTGGGCCCGGAGCTCCGGAATGATGGCATAGGAAACGCCGAGGGCCAGGAGCGCCGGGATGTCGTTGTGTGTTTTCGCGCCATCGGGGAAAAGGCCGCTGGGCGGATAAAGGGCTTTCGTGTCATCCTGCGTCGTCTTGTTGGTCAGCTCGAGCTTGGTGTTGAACTCGTAGCGCAAAGTCAGGACCAGGCCCTCCATCGGTGTGGCCATGAAACCAAGAATAGGCGTGAAGCCCGTTCCGGACTGCTCGACGTCAACGGATTTATTGGCGAAGAGAGCAGCGTAGCCGGGCTGGCCGATCATGGCGAACAGTTGAGCGGCCGGGATCATCTGGCCGGTCAGTCCGAAGGCGGGGAACACGGGATTGACCATGACATTGGCGATGGCGCCGGAATAGGTGTTCTCGGCCGAGATGTAGCGGACTCCAACGGCCACCGAGAACATGTCGCTCAGGGCATAGGACGCGTTGACCTGGAATCCCAGGTACAGGGAGTTGCCATTGAAGTTGATGTCGGTGCTGTACTTGGTCGTCGGCAGCCCCATCAGGGAGAGCATGGTGGGCAGGCCGGAGATCCCCGTCTCGAACTCGGGCAGGCCGGTGGCATAATCCGCCTTGCCGCCGCCGCCGTTGGGACCGAAACCGAAGGACAGGGCCAGCGGGCCGCTCTTGTAAACGGCGTAGAAGTTGGGAAAGAACGGCACGCGGATCTTTCCGACATACTCGTGGGCGTTCAGCATGGGGAAGTCGTTGGTGATGGTCTTGTCCTGCCAGATGGTCTGGTTGTGCAGAGCCAGGTGGAAGCCGTCCGAGAGCTTGACCAATCCGGCCGGGTTGTAATAGACCGCGTCGATGTCGAGCGACGCATTGCGGGCGAGCAGCCGGAAATAGCCGACGCTCTGGTTTGTGTTCGTGATGATGGCCGAAAAGGCCAGCGGCACGGACACCAGGACCGCGAGGGCGAGGACGATGGCTTTCTTCATGAAACCTCCTTCAAGATGCGGAAATTGAAAACGCTGTCAAATGCCGTAATCATACCTATTCATGAGAATTTATCAAGCCCCCGCCTTTTCGGGCTGCCGCCGGGTTGACAGGCCGCGGGGAAGTTCATAATCTGGTGTCCTCATGAGCGCACCTTTCGCACCCCGCCCCGTTCCCTCCGGCGACCGGCTTGACCTCCGCTACGTCTGGACCATCTGTGCGGTGGCCGCTCTGGGGGGCCTTCTTTTCGGCTACGACTGGGTCGTGATCGGCGGGGCCAAGCCTTTTTTCGAGCGCTTTTTNNTGACCAGCGCCTCAGCCAAGGGCTGGGCCAACAGCTGCGCCCTGATCGGATGCCTGGTCGGGGCCATGGCTGCGGGCGCCCTGAGCGACCGCTTCGGGCGGAAGAGGCTTCTGACCCTGGCCGCCCTGGTCTTCATCGTCACTTCGATCGGCAACGGGCTGGCCCCGAGCTTCACCGTTTTCGTTGCCTGGCGGATGCTGGGCGGCACGGCCATCGGGCTGGCTTCCAACCTCTCGCCGATGTATATCGCCGAGGTGGCCCCGGCCCGGATGCGCGGACGCCTTGTCTCTCTGAACCAGCTGACCATCGTCGTCGGCATCCTCCTGGCCCAATTCCTTAATTGGTGGCTCGTTCGCGGGCTGCCGGCGGGCGCGGATGACGCCTTCATTCGGGCCTCCTGGTATGGCCGGGCCGGCTGGCGCTGGATGTTCGCCCTGACCGCCATTCCCGCCCTCCTCTTTTTTATAGGAACGCTTTTTGTCCCCGAAAGCCCGCGCTGGCTG
>PMCY01000036.1:3641-21779 GCA_003154255.1 Candidatus Aminicenantota bacterium
ATCAACGTCATCTTCAATTATGCCGAGGAGATCTTCCGGGCGGCGGGCTATGACATTTCCTCCGTTCTCAGCAACATCGCCTGGACGGGTTCGGTCAACCTCGTCTTCACCTTCGTCGCCATCGGCGTCGTGGACCGTCGCGGCCGCCGGCCCTTGATGCTCTTCGGGGCGGCCGGCTTGGCCGGGATCTATGCCCTGATGGGCGCGGGGTACGCGTTGGGGCTCAAAGGACTGCCCATGCTCCTCCTCGTCCTGGCGGCCATCGCCTGCTATGGGATGTCCCTGGCCCCTATCACCTGGGTCATCATCTCCGAGATATTCCCCAACCGCATCCGCGGAGCCGCTGTCGCCGTGGCCACCACTTCACTCTGGGCGGCCTGCTTCCTTCTGACATATTCGTTCCCCATCCTCAATAAAAGCCTGGGCTCGGCGGGATCATTCTGGCTTTACGCCCTCATCTGCGTCGCCGGGTTCCTCTTCATCAAAGCCCGTCTGCCGGAGACCAAAGGCCGGACACTTGAAGAGATCGAGAAACAGCTGGTGAAATGACCTTGAAAAGGGCGGACCGATCATGGACGACAACTTAAGCTGGGCCGAGCGCTGGAAACCCGCGGCCGGCGTTCGCGCCCACTTGTTGGCGGCGGCCCTGCTCTGGACGGCCGTCGGGACGGGCTTGAGCGCGGCCGGGATCATCTGGTGCTTCAGCGCCCGGAAGCCCTGGGTTCCCCTCGCCGGCGGCGTCTGCGCCGGCACCCTGAAGGGGATTTTCATCATCTCCAAGGTCGCCGCCCGCAACGCCCGGAGGATCATTTCCCGCGGCGATGGCAAGTGCCTGGGCGGATTCCTTTCGATCAAGACGTGGTTGCTTGTGGCGGCCATGATGGCTTCGGGGTTCGTCCTTCGCCACAGCGGCATCCCCCGTCCGGTCTTGGGCGTCATCTATACGGCCGTGGGGATGGCTCTCCTGACGGGTTGCCTTTCGCTCTGGAAAGCCCGGGCCGCCGCCTCTCCCGCGGCCGTGAGCCTTCCGGCCGCCTGAAACGAATTTCGGCCCTTACCAGAACAGAAAAGTCCTGTTCAACAAAGGGGCCAACTCGAGCGCGAGGAAAAATCCGGCCTTGGCCCGAGGCCCGATCCAGTGCGCTCCGAGGCAGATCCAGGGCAGATAGGAAGGCACATAACCGAGAGTGGTCAGTGTCGCCGCCCGGCCGCCCCCGGCGATCGACCATCCGCGGGCGAAGCGGAACCCTCCGGCCTTGTACCAGACCATCTCGATCTGAAAGCCGGCCAAGAGCGGCCGCCCGGCGCTTTTCCAAAGTCCTTCCATAAAGAGCCCCACGCTTCCGGACTGGCTGGGGTAATCGGGGGAATAGTAGCCGCGCACGATGTGGACGCCCGCCGCGTCCGCTAGTCCTTCGCCGCCATAGCGGGAAACCGAGATGGCGAGATGGATCATCGACCCGCCGAGTTCGCGCGGCCTTTCGGGGATTGCGGCCGGAGGGACGGGGCGGACCTCCGGGCTGAAAGTCAGGGCCCGGGCTTGTGCGGATATCTGCTCCACGAATGCGCGGATGCGGTCCGCGACTTCGGCGGGCTTTTCGACATGAGGGGAATGGCCGGCGTCTTCCACCGTGCGGCTCTGTGCTCCCGGAATCAACTTTCGCGCCTCTTCCATGAACGCCCATTCCAGAACGGTATCGTTGCGGCCCCAGACGAGGAGCGTCGGGACGGAAATATCCCGCAGCCGCGGCGCCCAGGATTTGACGATCGGAAAATCGAGCAACCGGGAAGCCCAGAGCGCATTCACTCTTAATCGGGCCGGGGTCGTGAACATGGCCGACTGGATGCTCTTGGCCCGCTCGGAAAACCGGAATCCGGGCGAAGCCGACTCACCCGCGATCAGTCCGGCGATCGGGCCCGGCCCGATCAGGTTGAAGAGCGGTCCTGAGAGAAGATAATGGCGGGCCAGGCTGAAAGCCAGGCGTGTCCTGGCCGGCAGGTCGTAATCGACGGTGATGGCGTCGATGAGAACCAACCCGGCCGGCCGGACGCCCGGCTCCAGGGACAAATGCCAAGCCAGGGCCCCGCCCGTGGAATGCCCGACCAGGACGGCCCCCTCCATCGCGCCGACGGCTTCGAGCAGGCCCTTCAGGCGGGCCATCTGCAGGGTGTAGGAAAAATCGATCGGTCGAGGGGTGAACGTGTCGCCGTAGGCCGGCAGGTCGACGATCACCATCTGGAAATCGTCCTGGAGCTCGCGGGCCAGGCCGGCGAACGAGAAACCGGTGTCGTTGATGCCGTGGAACAGGACCAAGACGGGTCCGGCCTTCCGGCCGGCGGTGCGGAAGACGAGCTCGAATTCTCCGGCCGGGGAACCGCGGTCGACGGTGATCGTATGGATGGGAAGCCCGCGGTAGAAGCTCTCGTCGGCCGCGGCCGTCGCCTTGTCCTGGGCCAGGGCGGCGGACTGAACGGCCAGCCCGAGGGCCAGCGCCGTTCCTAGGATCCGTCGGCCGCCGCGAGAAACCAAATCGAGCCTCCAGCGGCACCCGGTTGGATTCAAGCCCGGGGCGCCCCCTCATCATAGCACAACCCTCCGTTTGTCCTTCCGTTCTTGACATGGGCGGCCGGCGGGGGATAATGGGAGAATGGGAACGGCCGAGGCCGTTCCGATATCGCCGAGGAGAGTGATCACATGGGCAAATACGCCGTCGTCAAATCGTCGGAAACGAAGGAATCCATCACCCTGGTGTTTTCCGGGGGAACCCTCGAAGAGATCGCCGATAAAACCGCGCTCTTTCTGGCCGCGCGGGGCTACCATTTGGAAAGCGGGTCCAAAACGCAGGGGATGTACGTGAAGGGAAGCGCCGCGGCGCGCGCGTTTGTGGGCGCGCTTTCCAAGCGGGCCAAGTTCAACGTGACGGTGGGCAAAGACGATCCCAACGTCGCCGTCGTTATCGCCAAAGGCATGTCGGGCATGAGCGGCGGCTTCCTGGGGATGGCCCAGATGGGCAAGGAGCTCGGCTCGCTTTCGGCCGGTCTGCAAAGCGCCATCCTTTCTTAGCCGCGCCCATCCGATCGGGTCGGCCGGGCCGCGCAAAGGTATCGGATTTTTCCTTGTCCAATTCCATACCACCGGTTTGAAACCGGATAGCGGAAAGCGTCGTTTTGTATTTGGATCGTACCCCCCCGGGGGCCTTCCGAAAAGGAGATTTCCATGAAAAAATCCGCTTGCAGTCTGCTCATCATTGCAGCCTTCGCCCTGGCCGCGGCCGCGGCTCAGGATAAGCCCGTGGGGGGCTTGGAGGATGCCGTTTTCAAGGCCATCTGGTTGGAGCCGAGTTTCGGCGTTTTCGACAATCTTTCGTTCAAGATAGACGGAACCGAGGTTACCCTCCTCGGCCAGGCGCTGCTGCCCCTCACTAAAATCAATGTCGGCGCCCGCGCCGGGAAGGTGGCCGGCGTGACGAAGGTCACCAATGAAATCGAGGTCTTGCCCCTTTCGATGAATGACGACTCCATCCGCCTGCGGGCTTATCGGGCTTTATTCGGCGCGGCGGATCTTTACCGGTATGCGCTGGCCTCCAATCCCTCGATCCACATCATCGTCAAGAACGGCCACCTGACCCTGGAGGGGATGGTTTCGACCTCGTCCGACGCCCAGCGGGCGCTGATGGCGGCGCGGGGATTGTCCGGAGTGTTTTCGGTCAAGAGCAATCTTAAAAGCGAAAAATAATCGGCCGCTCACCCGGTCAGGGCTCCGGTCACCAGGCGAACGACGGTCGCTTCGTCCGGGGCGGCGCGAAGGGCTTCGCGGAACTCGTCGTGGACGATCCGGCGGGAAAGACGGGCCAGGAGCCGGAGATGCTCCTGCGACCGTTCTCCGTCGGGAATGACCAGCATAAAGGCCAGATCGACGGGTTTCTCGTCGTTCGAATCCCAGGGGAACGGAATGGCGAATCGCATCATCCCGACACTGACCGTCCCGACGGCCGCGGTCTTGCCGTGGGGAATGGCAACGCCGAATCCAACCCCTGTCGATCCGGTCGATTCCCGTTGCCAAAAGGCCCGTTCGACTTCGCGCCGGTCTTCCGTCCGGCCCGCCGCTTCAAGCAGAGCCGCCAACTCCTGCAGAGCCTCGGCTTTGGATCGGCTGTCCGACTTCAGGCGGACGAGCGCGGGGACGATCAAGGGGGCATCCGCNNCGGACCAAAGTCCGGCAGGCATCCGCGTTCAAATCGCCGAGGCGGGCCTTGATGGCGGGGATGGCGGCCGCGGTCATGCTCAGTTCGTCGAAACCCAATCCGATGAGGAGCGGCAGAAGCCGCACGGACGAGGCCATCTCCCCGCACAGGCCGACCCATCGGCCCCCGGAATGGGCGGCGTCGACGATCATCCGCAGCAATCGAAGAAAGGCCGGATTTTCGGCACGTCCGAGCGGCCGGACTGCCGGGTTGCCGCGGTCGGCGGCGAAAAAGTACTGCAGAAGGTCGTTGCTTCCGACGCTGAAGAAATCAACGTGCTCGGCAAAGCGATCGATGAGCAGGGCGGCCGAGGGGACTTCGACCATCATGCCCAGTTCGACATCGGGTCGATAGGGGACGCCGGCTGCCCGAAGCTCCGCGGCCGCGGCGGCGACGAGGGCTTTTACGACCAGGATCTCCTCCACCGCGGCGACCATCGGGATCATGATCTTCAAGGGGCCGAGGACCGCCGCCCGCAGGAGCGCGCGCAGCTGGACGCCGATGAGATCGATATGTTTCTCGTAGATCCGCACACCCCGGTATCCGAGGAATGGATTGGCCTCGGCCGGCAGGGCCAGGAAGGGGAGAGGCTTGTCGCCTCCGATGTCGAAGGTTCGGACGATGATCGGGCGGCCGCTCGATTCCCGGGCCAGACGAGCGTAGACGGCGTACTGCTCTTCCTCGCCGGGCGCTTCCGAGCGGCCCAGCAGCATCAGTTCCGTCCGGAATAGTCCCACCCCCTCGGCGCCTTCCTCCCAGGCCCGGGCCATTTCCTCCGGATCGCCGATGTTGGCGGCGATCTCCATGCGGCGCCCGTCGGCGGTCCGTCCGGGCCGGCGACCGGCCTCCCGGTGTGAAAAAGCCAGGCGTTTTTCGAATTCCGCCTCGCGGGCGTAATAGCGGCCGACGGCTTCGGACGGGGAGGGGATGACGAGCCCCCGCCCGCCGTCGACAATGACGTCCTCGCCCTCGGTCAGGCGTCCCCGCAGGCCGGGGCAGCCGATCACTGCGGGAATCCCGCGGGCCCGGGCCATGATCAGCGTGTGGGATGTCAGCCCGGCCTTTTCCAGCACCAGGCCGAGAAGCCGTCCGCGCTCCAGGGCCAGGAAGCGCGACGGCGCCAGGTCGTCGGCGATCAGGACGGCCGGAGCGGTCGGGGTGAAGTCGAGCTTGCGTCCGGCCGATCCGCCCAATTTATCAATCAGGCGGCGGCAGATGTCGCGGATGTCGGCGATCCGTTCGCGGATATAAGCGCTGCGGCTGGATTGCAGGGGCGCGCTGAACAGCCGTCCGGCCCGGGCGACGGCCGCCGCGGCGCCGGCGCCTCCGGCGGTGATGATTTCCTCGACCCTGGCGGCGAAGGCGCGGTCGCCCAAAATCGATAGATGGGCTTCCAGGACGCCGCGCTCGGTTTTGTTCTTTTCAGAAGCCAGCGCATTCTGGAGTTCTCGCGCCAGGCCCTCGGCGGCCTGCTGGAAGGCGGCCTTCTCCTCGGCGACGGTCCTCACCGGCCCGCCTTCATCCGCGAATTCCAGCGGCGCGTCCATCACGGCGGCCGGGCCGCGGACGAGGCCGGATCCCGCGGGCGTTCCGCGGAAGACGAGGGACTTTTCCAGGGTCAGGATGCGGGGCAGGTCGGGGACCGGAGCGGCCTGTGCCGCAGAGGCCTCCGTCTCCCAACGGGGAAGTTCGAGGATAAGGCCGCGCAGGGCCCGCAGGGCCTCGCCCTCAGCCGGCCCTTCGGCGCGGATCCGGCAGGGATCGGAGTTCTGGGTGTCCGTCCCGATCAGCGAAAGCGAGCTCTTGGCGTCGGCCTCCGCTCCCGTCCGACGATTGATCCAGCGGATTTCGGCGTCGAAGCGTGCGGCTGTTTCCTGGATGCGGCCGGCCGGGCGGGCGTGCAGTCCCTGGGGCAGGTCGAAGAGGAAATCGAATTCAACGGCCAAGTTCGCTCTGGATCCTTTGCAGAACGGCCTCGGCGTTCCGGATGGCGTCCTGGACGGGGATTTCGAAAATCTTCTTCCCCTCGAATCGCTCCCGCTTCAAGACGGGGATGCCGACGGCAAAGATCACGGCGTCGGCCTTGCGGATGTCGTCGGCGGACAGTTCGTTTTCCACACCCATGGCCCCCTGGGTCTCCACCTTGGTCGGCAGGCCCAGTTTTTTCCCGGCTTTCTCCAATCGTTCGGCGGCCATATAAGTATGGGCAATTCCGGTCGGACAGGCGGTGACGGCGACGAAGTTCATGCGCTCTCCTTGGATGCGGCCTGGGCCGCGGCCCTGGCCTTGATGAAGTTCATGAGCAGGGCCACGGTCAGGGAACCGGCGGCGATGGCCAGGACATAGATCAGGCGATGGTCGACGACCGGCAGGACGATGGGCCCGCCATGGGGAGCATGATCGCCGACGCCGCCGAGCATGGCGATGACCGCGCCGATGCTGGATCCGGCCATGATAACCGGAATGACGCGCAGGGGATCGGCCGCGGCAAACGGGATGGCGCCTTCAGTGATGCCGATCGTCCCCATGGCCAGAGCCGCCAGTCCGGCCTCGCGCTCCTCTTCCGACCACAAGCGGCGGCGGATCTGGGTGGCCAGGCCGAGGCCGAGCGGGGGGATGCAGATGGCCGCCGCACAGGCCCCCATGACCGCGAAATTGCCCCGCTGGATCATGGCCGCGCCGAAGAAGAAAGCCACTTTGTTGACCGGACCCCCCATGTCGAAGGCGATCATCGAGCCCAGAATGACGCCCAGAAGAATCTGATTGCCTGAGTTCATTGCCTCCAGCCAATGCTGGATGGCGGCCATGATGTCCCGGATCGGGGCGCCGATGATCTTGAACATGACGAACCCGACCAGGAGCGATGTCAGGGCGGGGATGACCAGGATAGGCATGATCGGCCGGAGGTACCTGGGCGGCTTGAGTTTTTTAATCCAGAAGACGAGGAAGCCGGCCAGGAGCCCGGAGACGATCCCGCCCAAGAATCCGGCCCCGACCTGCCCGGCGATAAAACCGCCCACGAAGCCCGGAACGAGCCCCGGCCGGTCGGCGATGCCGAAGGCGATATAGCCGGAGAGCACGGGGATGAGAAAGGCGAAGGCCGCCGAGCCGATGTCGTTGATCAGCTTGAGGAAAGGGGCGTGGCTGAAGTCCGGACCCTGGGGCGTCATCGGGGCGAGGGCAATGGACAGGGCGATCAGGATACCGCCCGAGGCCACGAAGGGAATGGCGTAGGACACGCCCGATAAGAGGTATTGCTTGAAACGGTTGTTTTTCATGATGGCGCACCATTTTAATCGAAGGGAGGGGGAATTGACAAATGGGACGGCCGTCGATCGAGCATTACTTTTCTTTTTGACATTCTATCAATACCACCGCATTCGTGATGCGTTCAATGGCATTCTCCATCCGGTCCCGGGGGAGCCATTTTGTCTCTATTCCCAATGCATCGATGAGAAATTTTGCGTAATTGATTTTTACCGCATAGTTCACATTTTGCGGCAATTGGCCCGATGAACCGAGAGCGGCGGAGGCGTTAAGCGTAGCGATCACGATGCCGACAACATGGCCATTTTTTAAAACGAGCGGCCCGCCCGAATTTCCGGGCTGAATGGGCGTTGAGATTTGGAAGGATGTCGGATCATCGCGGATCCCGCTCAATGAACTGATTACGCCCTCCGTCAGTTTCGGCGAAACACCTTGGACGGTGATATTCGGGAATCCAATAGTGAAGACGTCATCGCCGAGCTTGACTTCCTTCGCTTCTCCCAGGAAAACCGGCGAAAATGAGCCGGTGATTTTTAAAATCGCGACATCGTTGCCGGCATCGATTTTTATGAGCTTCGCTTTTCTAGGCGATTGATTGATATAAACGTTTATGTCGTTTGAATGATTTACCACATGGGCGGCCGTTAAAATGTAGCCGTTCTCGGAGACAAGAAATCCCGTCCCAAAAAATATGGTTTCATCATGAATTTCTTCAGCGGGGGGATTTTGGGCCGGATTGGAATGAAGCTCGAAGGTTTTGTCGACCCTGATGCTTCCCTTTCCGATTCGGTCGCGGACGGTCATTTGCATCGAGTAAGCGCCGGCCGGCAAGGCCGTAGAGGATTGGAAGGTCACATAGGGCGATCCGGCGATATCGTTCTCCAGCAAAAGGTGCCCGTTCTCGCCGAGCATATCTTTCCGAGTCAGGATGGGCTTTCCGGCGGGGTCCTTGACCTCCATGTCGATCTCAAACGCATGCTTTCCATCGGTGCCTTTCTTGAACAGGCCGACGTTAAAGAGGACGAAATGGACGGCTTCGCCCTTTTGGAAATCGGCCGCGTCCAATGGGTTGAGCCTCTTTTGCTCATCCATACGGGCGAAGACGGCGTTCCCGTAGGAGAGCCCGGCCGAGAGAGTGAAGGAGCGGACGACCTGGATCTGCGTCCCGGCCACCTTATCACGAAGGATCAGGGTCATTTTGTAATCACCCTGTTCCATGGCCACGGAGGACTCGAAAATGCCGTAGGGGGACTCGGCGACGGCCCCGGGCAGCCGGATGTGGCCTTTTTCGCCCAGCAGGTTTTTCTGTTCCAGGACAACCCGGCCGTCCGGTCCGGAGACGATCATGTCGAGGTCGAACCAATGGCGTCCGTCCGGACCGGCCTGGAACGGGCCGGCCTGGCGCAGCACCAAATGGATCTTTTCGCCCCGGCGGAACTTGTTCTCGGAAGCGACCAGCTTTCCGGACGAGTCGAGGCGGGCCCAAATCGTGTCCTTGATTTCCAAGCCGGATGCCGGAACGGAAGCCGCTGACAGGATGCCTAGAGCGAAAAACACGGCCAGAGCGCCGGTCACGATGTTTTTAGGGAGCGTCATTGAACTCTCCTCGACGGCAGGAATGATTGCGTTTCATCGGTGGCCGCGGCATAGCGGGAAGGATTTTTTCCAAACATATCGATAAGAATCAGGGGCATCAGCCCTTGGCGATCTTCCGCAGCAGGACTTCGAGCCGATATTCCGAGCGGCGGGAAAGCTCCAGAATTTCGCCTCTCCGGCGGAGCGCGGCCTCCAGGGCCGGTTTGCCGGAAGACGGGCTTGCGGTTCCCGCCCGGCTCAGCACGGACAGGCCGAAGAGCCAATCGGCCAGCTCCTCGAAGGCTTCCTTGCTGTAATACTGGACGCCCTCGAATTCGTTGACGCCCATGAAAACCCGGACTGCGTCGTCGGCGAGAAGAGCGGCCCAGGACGACCCGGCGTCCGGACCGAAGAGGGCGGACGCCTTCGCCGCGGGGGAGCGCAGGATCGCCAGAAGCATCAGCGAACGCGCCGTCTCGAACTCGCCCCGCCCGAGCCTGGCGAAGGCCCTTCGGATCGGCGTGTCCAGCCACAGCATTTCGAAAACGCGGCTGCGGGCCAAGGGGCCATCCTGGGGAAGAAGGAGCGCCAGCGAAGCCGTCGACAGACTGACCAGGAAGAGAACCGCGTCGGCCGGGTTGTCGGAGCCGTGGGCGAAGCGCAGCTCCGGCGGGGCGGCGGATTCCGGCGCCGCCGGCAGGGCTGCGGAGCGGACCTTCCCATACCGGCGCAATCGACGCGCCCCGGCAAGGCCCTCCCGGAAAGCGGCGGCGGCGGCGGCCGGATTTGCCTCCAGGCTCAAATGTTCGCGGACCTCCTGAAGGAAGGTCCCGAACTTCTCCTCCAGAAGCGCGGACGTGCCGATCGCGATTTCCGCGGCGGTGCGTCCGTTTTCCGGCCCCGCGGGCGATTCCGCGGGAAGGCTCGTTTCGATGAGCGCCGAAAAGGCCCGGTGGACGGATTCGAGCTTCATTTCCTCATAGGCTCGACGGATGTCGGGGACGCCCTGTCGGCCCAGCCGGCGGGCTAGTTGGGTCCAGTCTCCCGTGTCGTCGCCGATTTCCCGCCAATCCAAATAGACACGGTATTTGAAGCCGTCCAGCTCGACTTCGAAGCCATTGCCCGATACATCGGCGCCGGAGCGGATGTATTCCAGCCCGGAGATGGAATCGCGATAGAGGTAATAGAGGCCGGGGGCCGGATTCAGGCCGAGGGCCTCGGCGGCCGTCCGCGTCTCCAGGATCTTGGGTCCGCCGGGAGCGGAGGTCAATTTCGGCGCGGACCGGAAAATACGGCCGGAGGCGCGCTCGTACTTGTTGTTATAGACGACAAGGGCGCGTTCGCCGCGCTCGCGGTTGACGAAGGCGAAGACATTTTCGTTGATCGCCCCGTCGGCGGTCAGGACGTCGAACATCCAGAAATTGGCCACCTGGCTGAAAAGAAAGCGCTTCTTCATCAGCGGGAAGATCTCTCGCTCGTGACGCGCGATCAGGCCGGCGTTGGGGCTTTCGTGATAATAGGCCCGCCGGTACTCCATGCCGTATTTCTCGGTCAGGCCTTCGATCTGGCCGTGGGCGAACATGGGCAGGCCGGGCAGGGTTACGAGAAGCGTGCAGACGCCGAAATACTTGTCGTCGGTGCCGAATTGGCGGATGGCGGTCTCTTCGTCCGGGTTGCTCATGAAGCTGACATAGCGCTTGAGGATCTCGGGCTCGAACTCCAGAGTCTCGGTGATGAGGTCGCGGTACTTGGCGTTCTCCTCCTTCATCATCATGTGCATGAAGGAGCTGTTGTAAACCCGGTGCATGCCCAGGGAACGGACGAAGTACCCCTCCATCAGCCAGAATGCTTCGGCCAAGAGGAGGGTCTCCGGCATCTCGGCGTTGATCCGATCGACGACCTCGCGCCAAAACTCTTCGGGGAAGGCCTGCTCGAAATCCTCCTTGGTCATGGCCCTGTCGGCTCGCGAGGGGATGTCGCCGCCGCTTCCCGGCTCGGGATACCAGAGCCGGGCGAAGTGGCGTTTGGTCAGGGTCATGGCCGCGTCGAAGCGGATGATGGAAAAGCGCCGGGCGACGTCGAAGATCTGGCCTATGACGGCTTGGCGCACGCTTTTGCGGAGCATGTCCAGCTGGGCCGTATCGTTCCAAGGCATGTTCGTGCCGTCGTTGCCGTGGTAAATGTAGCGGATCTCGCCCGTCCGGTTGTCGATCCTTTGGAAGGCCACGGCGGCGTCGCGGCGGCTCCAGTATCCGTCCTCGAGTCGCAGCTGAATGGCCGGGTTCTCGGACAGATCCGGCCCGCTGAAGCGGTAACCCGGAAAGGGCGGATGGGGCGACTGGATGAAATAATCCGGATGATCCAGCATCCAGCGCGAGTAGATCCCGGTGTGGTTGGGAACCATGTCGCTGGCCAGGCGGATCCCGCGGGCCTTGGCCCGTTCGTTGAGATTTTGCAGCGCGGCTTCGCCGCCTAGGTCCTCGGCGATGCTGTAGTCGAAGAGCGAGTAGGCCGAGGACACGGCGTCGATGTTGCCCATGAGATGCTTGATGCGGCGGGAGGCATTGCTCCGCTCCCAGATGCCGATGAGCCAGAGGGCGTTGAAATTTCGGCAGGCCAGCTTGTCCAGTTCCTCATCCGGGATCTGGTCCAGTGTCCGGATCGGGCGTCCGTATTGCCGGGTGAGCTGGTCAAGCCAGACAAAACAATTCTTGGCCATAAGGACGACCCGGGGCATCCAGTTCAAGTCCTCGGTGAAATTGTCCGGCTCTTTGAAGTCCTTCCAGCTTTCCGCGGCGTAGCGGTAACCCGACTTGCCCAAGGAAAATCCGTCCGCTCCTTTGAGCGGTCCCCTGTAGCGCGGGGCGATGGTCGGCGGCCCGCCGTATCCGCCCGTCCAAGGCAGGCGGTCCTCCTTTATCAGGTCGGCCCCGCTCAAGATGCGGCGGATGAACAATTCGCCCAGCCAGGGGCCGTAATGTTCACGGATATAGAGGAGCTGAGCCTCGAGGTCGTCCGGGTGAAGCAGGATCGGCGTTTTGCAAAGAGTCAAGAGGTCCTGGTCCAGCGGGCCGAACGGGGGCTCTTCGCGGAAAAAGCGGTTCAATTCCGCGATGGCCCCCGAGAAAAGGTCCCGGTCGGCCAAGTAGCGTTCATCGAACAATTCGATGAGCCGTGTGGCGGCCGGATTGAAATTGGCCAGGAAGAGAAGAATCATCTCTTCGAGGACGATTTCCCGGTGGGAACGCCCGGCCGTCCGGTTCTCGAGGTAAGCGGAAGGTTCGGTTCCTCCGGCGTAGACATCGCGTGGAGGAAAGAGGGTGATGAAATCCAGGAGCAGGGCCCGCGTTGTCCCGGCGCCGAGCGCTGATTCGAGGCGGGCCAGAGCCCGCCCGAAAACGCCCGGGTTTCTCTGGGCTTCATAGGTTCGGAAGAGATGGTGGAAAATCTCGTCCAAGAGGCCGGCGGCGTTGACCAAGCCGGCCGACACCCGCTCCTCGGGCGGCCGTACGGCGTTGATTTTATGGACAAACTCCCGGACGGCCCGGAAATCAGCCAGGATGACGTTTCCGGTGATGGAAAAGAGGGTTTTGTCGAAATCGTACTTGGCCCGGATCTCGCGGGCGATGTGGAATTCATAGGCCGGCAACAGCGTCCCCGGCGGGAGCGAGTCGGCCGCGGAGTACGGGCGCATGGTCATTGGGGGCAACGCCTTCATTGGCAGTCCGCCCTACTATATCCGAATGACGGGCGTCAGTAAACCGAAGTCCGGGGCCCGGGAACGCCAGATGCCGGCGGCTCAGTTCCCCCGCACGAATACGGGTTCGTTCGGATACAGAGTCAGGCGGACCGCTCTCTGAATGAAGTCGTAGTGGCCGAAGACCGTCCCGATCGACGCCAGGTTGCGGAAGAGGATGGCGGCTTCGAAAACCAGGACATTGCCGGGATACGTCACTTCGACGATCCTGGCCTGCGGTCCGGCGGCGCCCTGGTTCATCCCCGCGGTGATCATCCGGTTATGGGTTTGAGGCAGGTCCTGGACGTTTCCGAAGAGAGGTGAGTACAGTTCCTGGCCCCGCTCCAGGCCGTACTGCCAGACCTGGCGGACGGAATTGGATCCTTCATCTATGGCGTATTCGACGGCTCGGGAGTAATAGGGCGGACGGTCCAGAAAAAAGCGAAAGTACCCGCCATCATAGACGAGGAGATTCCCGTTGGCCAGCATGACGGGCGAGGCCGGTCCCCAAGGCCAGTCGAAGGTCGGATCGGCCTGGTATCCGCCTTGGACCGGCGGAGAAGTGGCCTGTCCCGCCTGCGTTAGCGACCGCAAGACCCAAAAAATCGTGTATGGACCGATCTCCGGCCAACCCGATTCCGCCCATCCCCGGGCCGCGGCCATGATCCAGAGTAGGTTGTTGTTGCCGAGGACCCGGATGACGGCTTGGTTCCTTCCGGACACGACGAAGCTATCGTCGGAGGCCCGATAGGCGATGCCGTTCATGTGGAACCAATCCCCGTCCTGTCCGATCCCGATCTGTTCGTTGCGGTCGACATCGAGGATGTTGATGAGACCGATCTCCCGGCGGACGGTCTTTGCGGCCCGGTCCACCTCGATCATGAAATCGCGGCCGCTAGGGAGAAGCCCCCAAGTGTTCCCGATAAGGGTACCCGGCTTGTCCACGGCGGCCACGAAATTCCCGTTGGGAAGCTCGATGATCTCGTCATGGAGCGTGTATCCCGGAACCGAGATCGGAGTCGTTTCTTTCCCCAGGGGATCGATCTCGTGAATCGCATGATCAGTGACAAAAACATAATTGCCGTCAGCGAGGCGTCGAAGGGGCAGGCAGGGGGCGCCGTAGGCCGACAGGTCCAGGTACCAGCGGACCGCGCCGCGGGAGTCGGCCATGAAGGGGAAGGAGCGCAACACGCCGCCGCTGCTGTACTGGAAGGCGAAGAGGTTCATTCCCGGTTCCATGAGCCCCTCGTTCGAAGCGGCTGCCGTGACGGTGGGAAAGAACCCCGGCAGAGGATCGGTTATTATGGATAGCGTCTGCGTTTCGGGTTTTCCATGCGAGGCCCAAATGGTCAGGATCACTGTGTTGGTCCGGCCGGGATAAAGCCCTAGAATGGGGACGGAATGGGTTTTTGTAAAAGCCGTTTCAACATGTCTGACGGGAACGTCTCCCTGGATATCGACCTGGACGAGGCAATTGAGCTTCGTGTTGAAATCGGCGACCGCGGAAAGCGGGGCGATGCCGCTCGGATTCAGGGTCACCGTGATGGGAGTGGCCAGGATTTCGGGCGGGGTCGAAGCGCGGGCCGCATAAAGACCGACGGCCGCCAAGGCCACCAGCACGGCCGTCCGAGCGCACCGGTTCAGGGAAGTCAGCGGATTCATGGTATTTTCCATTTTTTCTATCAATTTACTATAGTATAAAAGCGGAACCCCGCTAAAGCAATAGGGGCTAATACGGAGGAGCTTTGACCTCAACGTTCTTTTGGCATAAACTTTAAATTCAGCCATGAAAATGCGGGGATTATTTCTATCCTTTCTGGCCGCCGTGACCATCGTCTTCGTCTCTCTGTTCTTCAAGACCGGGGACAAGGCCCCCATCCAAAGGGAAGTTGATCAATTCGTCCAGGCCGGATCCGATCTGACCCGCGCCAACATGCAGGTTCTGCAACAGATCATCGCTTCGTATATCGCCACGGAAGGCCAGCCGCCGGCCGGAATCGAGGACGTGCGCCGGGCGGGAATGATCACGGGGAGCGTGAAAGACGCCTGGGGCCGGGATATCCGCTATGAGCGGCGCTCGGATTCCTCGTTCCGCCTGACCTCCGCCGGCAAGGACGGGATTTTCGACACGGCGGACGATATCCGCATCGATTACTGAGTGCCTTGAAGGCCGGCGTTTTCGAGGCGTCGATTCCCGCCATCTTAATGCTTCTTGGACCGCAGCCGGCTGAAACCCTGGTTGGACGGACACCAATCCGTGGCGGCGCATCGGCGAATCCGGCCGTGTGGACGCGGATGCGTTTTGATATAGAATGCTTCGCGTGATTTCAATTTCCGGGCCCGGGCGGCCCGTAAGGCAGGTTCCGATGAAGCGAACGGTTCCCGCGGCTATTCTCGTTGTACTGACGCTCACGATCCTGGTCAACGCGCAATCCAAGCCTCCGGCGAAATTCGCCGACTATGGCAAATGGGAAACGTTGGCCTCCGCGGGAGTCCGCGGCGGCTTTTCCCCCGACGGCCGCTGGCTTGTCTATGCGGTCAACCGCTCCAACCGCGAAAACGAGCTGCGTATCGCCAAGCTCGCCGACGGATCGATGAAAACGGCGGCCTTCGGCGCCCAGCCTGTTTTTTCCTCCGACTCCCGGTGGCTGGCCTATGCCGTGGTCCCCTCGGAAACCGAGCAGGAGAAGCTGCGCGCCGAGCAGAAGCCTGTCCTGAACAAGTTCGGACTCTTGAACCTGGCTTCCGGCGAAACGGCGACGATCGAGGGGATCGAGTCCTTCGCTTTCAGTCCGGACGGCGCCTTCCTGGCCTTTCGGCGCTACCCGCCGGTCCGGTCCGCGGCTTCCGCGGCCGCGATCGACGGCCCGCGCGGAGGGACGGCGGCGGGCAGCGCGGAAACGGCCGACGAGGCGCCCGGCACGACAATCATCGTCAGGCGATTGGCCGACGGCCGGGACATGGGCTTTGGCAACGTCAGTCAGTTCGCCTGGCGGGACGCCGACAAATCCCATCTGCTGGCCCTCATCATCAGCGCCGAGGGCAAGACCGGCAATGGGGTCCAGCTGCTCGACGCAGAAACAGGCGTTCTCCGCGCGCTCGATTCATCGGCCGCGGCTTACACCGACATCGCTTGGAGAAAGGACGCGTTCGATCTGGCCGTGCTGCGGGCCAAAACGGACGAACGCAAGGACGGGCCGACCTATTCGATCCTGGCCTGGACCGACCTCGGCCGCGGCGAACGGCTGAGGGTCTATGATCCCGCCGNNTGACGCCGCTGGGGAAGGATCCGGTCAACGAAGACGTGGTGCCCATCCGGCGCACAGGCCAGGCCTATGTCGCGGAATGGTCAAAATACGCCATGAACCGGACCATAGGCCGGCCCGGGTCCGATCTTTATCTGTCCGACGTCGCCACCGGCGCGCGGACCAAGGTGCTGGACAACGTCATCGATTCCTACATCCAGGCGGGTCCGGCGGGGAAGTACCTGCTCTTCCTGCAGAACGATCATTATTTTACGCTCAACCTGGCCACCCGCGCGGTCACCGACATCACCCGTACAACGCCACTTATCTTCATTGACAAGGAATCCGACGAGACCGTCGCCCAAAAGCCCCCGTACGGCGTTGCCGGTTGGACCAGAGACGACGCGGCCGTGCTCCTTTATGACAAATACGACGTCTGGAAGTTGGCGTCCGACGGCTCGAAAGCGGAGAAGCTCACCAACGGCGCGGCTGACCAGGTCCGCCACCGTCTGATCCGCCCGGAATATGCCGGGGGCGGCCGCCGCTTCGGCGGCGATGTCGGGATGGCGGCCGTCGATCCGGGGATTGATCCGGGCAAGCCGCTGTATTTCAGCCTTTACGGCGAATGGACCAAGAAATCCGGATATGCGCGGCTGCTCCCGGGAGGAGCCCTGTCCCGTCCGGTTTGGCTGGACAAAGGCGTCGGCTCTCTGGCCAAAGCCAAGGACGCCGAGGTCTATGGCTACATCGTCCAGGATTTCGACGATTCGCCGGATATCTTTGTCGGTGGGCCGGAATTAAAGGACGCCAGGCAAGTGACGGCCACCAATGCCTTCCAGAAGGATTATGCCTGGGGACGCAGCGAACTCGTCGACTTCAAAGGAGACCAGGGCCTGCGCCTGCAGGGGGCTCTGTTTTATCCGGCCGGATACGAATCCGGCCGGAAATATCCGCTGATCGTCTACATGTACGAAAAACTTTCCCAGGGCCTTCACAATTACGTCGTCCCCTCCGACCGCAGCTACTACAATATCAGCGTCTTCACCAGCCTGGGTTATTTTGTCTTCGAACCCGACATCATTTTCACCCCGCGCCAACCCGGGATTTCGGTGGTGCAATGCGTGGTTCCCGGAGTCAAAAAAGTGCTGCAGAGCGGGAAGATCGACCCCCAGCGCGTCGGGTGCGTCGGCCATTCCTGGGGCGGGTTCGACGCCGCTTTCCTGGCTTCCAATACCCAGGGCGTCTTCGCTGCCGCCGTGGCTGGAGCGCCCTTGACCGATCTGGTCAGCATGTACGGCGACCACCACTGGGGTCCCGGGATCGCCGAGACCGACCACATCGAAACCGGCCAGGAGCGTATGGAAGTGCCGCTTTACGAGGATCTGCCCGATTACGTCGCCAATTCGGCCATCTTCAACGTCCCCAAGATGACCGTGCCGCTCCTGCTCGAGGAAGGCGACGCCGACAGCGTCGTTTTTTGGCATCAAAGCGTCGAGATGTACAACATCGCCCGGCGGGCCCTGAAAAACGTCGTCTTCCTTGTCTACGAAGGGGAGGACCACGGCCTGCGTCAGAAGAAGAATCAGATCGATTACCAGCGCCGGATCCTGGCTTGGTTCGGGCATTACTTGAAGGGCGAGCCGGCTGAAGCCTGGATTACAAAAGGCCAGAGTTTCCTCGACCGCGAAGCGGAAATCCGNNTACTCGGCTTCAAGCCGGGCGCCGACAACAAGCTGGCGACCTATGATCAAGCCATGGCTTATTTCAAAGCCCTGGCCGCCTCGAGCAAATCCATCCGTCTCCTCGAAGCCGGGCGGACGACCCAGGGACGGATCCTCTATTTCGCCCTGATCTCGGATCCTCGGAACCTCGACCGGATTGACCGCTATCGGGAGATCGCCCGGCGGCTGGCCCATCCGGAAGGATTGACCGACGAGCAGGCCCGGGCCCTGGCCTTGGAAGGCAAGGCTTTCGTCGACATCGACGGCGGCTGCCACTCGACGGAGGTTGCCGGCGCGCAGATGGCGCCCCAGCTCGCCTATGACCTGATCAGCCGCCCGGACGATCCGCA